>NZ_CP113432.1:3545118-3845147 GCF_026686735.1 Pseudomonas triclosanedens
AAGCGCGCGAGTTCTACGAGCAGGAAAGCGGCACCGCCCTGAGCCAGTCCGAACTGGCCCGCCGCTTGGCCGCCGATGGCTTCCCAGTGCAGCAGTCGCACATCAGCCGCATGAACGACGCGGTGCGCTACCTCCTGCCCGCGATCCCCTCCGTTCTCTATGGCGGCCTCGGCCGCCACCAGGTCGAACGCCTGTCGGTCATGCGCAAGGCCTGCATGCTCGCGTGGGAGCGCTACGCCAAGGGCCGCACGCTGACCCAGGACTTCGACGAGTTCTTCCAGGAAGTCTTGTCGCAGTTCGATGTGCAGGCCGACGAGTTCTCCGCGCAGCGCGTACAGGACGAACTGATCGGTCAGATGGCAGAGCTTCTGGGCGTCAATTACGACGTGCTCGCGCTGGACATGACCGAATCCGAGAGCCGCCAGCGCGCTCTGGTCAGCGATCCGACGCCATCCTCGACACCGCCCGCCTTGCCGGAGCCTGGGGTTATCGCGCGCCCACCTGCCAACGCCTCGCCGCCCACCACAGGGCCAGCACCGGCAGCGCAGCCTGCAGGCCCTGCGTCTCCCACCTCAACGCGCGAGAGCGACGCAGACGCCAACGAGGCGGGCACGGCCAGTCCGACAGCGGACGACCACCTGCTTCAGAAGCACATCGTCTCACCGGCGCCAACGACCGAACGGCTCCAGTCCATCCAGCGCATGGTCGCCGACCAGTTGGGCGATGCGCTGCCGCCTGACTTCTCGGCGAACGTCTTGCAGTCCATCCCCGTACAGGCCGGCGGGCTCTATCCGATCTCTGATGTCTGGTACATCGACGCGAGCTTGGACACACCCGAGCGCCTGCGCATCCATGTCGCGCAGTTCGCCCGCGAGATCGCGGGCGAGGCCCGCCTGGACGAGTGCATTGATGACCGTCCAGACGGCATCGGTTTCGCCTGCCGTGCCCACGCCCAAGACCCGGGGCCGCTGGGCCGTGCCGTCCTGGCGCTGCTGGCATGCCTGGCCGGTCAGCAGCCCGCCGACGTCGGCCTGGATAACGGGCAATTCGTCATCGACCTGTCGGCGCTGCTGCACGGACAAGGCGACGCAACCCGGCGACTGAGCGACACCGCACTGGTCAAGCTGTTCCGGCTGCTGCGGCTGGCCCGCCGCCTGCTCGACCTGGATGCCGGCGCTGCTGACCCTGGAACGTGACCGAGGGAGACCAGCATGTCCGCACCGCACCCACTCAATCAGGCCGTCATCGCCCAGGCCCTCTATGACCTACGCAATGGGCAACTGCGCCGCTGCAAACTTATGGGGTTTGGCGAGGAAGAGCTGGACGCCCTCAAGCATCCCGCGCTGATTAGCGTCTTGGCCAACGCCAACGTCTCGTGGTGCTCGGTGACGGTCAACCGCGAAGTACTCCGGCGTCTGCTCAGGCAGGCGCAGGATGTGGAGAAGGAGATCGCCACGGTCGATCGCATGCTCAGGCTGGGCGCGAGCACCGAAATGGTGAGCCGCTTCTACGGCCTGACCCACCAGGAAGTGGCGCTTCGCCGCGAAATCCTCGGCCTGCCCAAGCGCAAGGGCCGCCACCCCGTGCTGGACGAGAAACAGGACACGGAGCTGTGGCGGCAATGGAAGGCCGTGACCAGCAGCAGGAACGTCGATCTCGAAGACGAGACCTCCATCCTCGATGCCGCCATGGACTTGGCCGAAGGCATGGCACTGCCTCTGTCAGTGGTCTGGGCCTCGATCAAGAGCTGGGTCGATCAGGGATTGGGTTGACCATGGCCGTGGACGACACCGCACCACGTCGTGGCCCCATCGCACTCGCAGACCTGTTCGACGCTGCGCTGAAAGACCTTGTGCCCAAGCCCAACGCCGATGCGCCCCCGCCCACACCCACGCCTGTCGCGATGCCCACGGGCCCGGCGTCTGGCGATGCCTTCCTGTTCAGCGGCAACCGGCACGAGACCGTACCGCGGCGGCTCTTCCTCGACCGTCGCCTGACGCCATTGGAGCGCAACGCCTGGCAGGTCTTCCGGCTGATGCTCAACGACGATGGCGTGACGGCGTTCCCGACGTATGAACAGCTTCGGCCCTGGCTGGCGTCGATGCCGTGCGCCGGGCAAGCCTCGCACGAAACCGTGGCGCGAGCCCTGACGCTGCTGCGCCTCACCCGATGGTTGAGCCTGGTGCGGCGCCGCCGCGACCCCAAGACCGGCCGCATCCTCGGCAACCTCTATGTCCTGCACGACGAGCCGCTGATGCCCTTTGAAGCGATGCAGCTCGACGCCGACTACCTGGCGCTGGTCAGCCAGTCCCTCGGCCACTCGGCCAAGGCCGTGCAGATGGTCGGCCTGAACACGCTCAAGGAAATCGCGGAAGACCCGCTGCTGTCCGGCCGCACGCTGCCGTCACGGCTGCAGGTCCTGGCCGAACGCCTCACCAGCCAAGGCATCGCGCCGATCGAAAGTTATCCACAAGAGGATGCCACTCACGATTCCGAAGAAGGGCCGACGAGCCTTCTTCGGAATCGCGATGACCCCACTTCGGAATCCGAAGCAGGCCCGAAACCCGCGTCAGACGCCTCTCTTCGGAATCCGAAGCAGGCCCGTACAGTACGTAGTAGTCGTATTAATGAAGTACGTACTACCGCGCAGGCGCGCGCGCTGGGCGATCTGCAATGGCCCAATCGCTTCGCGGAACTGAAGGCAGAGCAGCAGACAGGTGCCAGGGTGGCGTTGCAGCAAGTCGATGCCTCGCTGAGGCAGGCCGTGCTGGACGAATGGGCCATGCGATGCAGCAGCCACGGCATCCGCAATCCTGCGGGGTATCTGTTCGGCATCATCCAGCGGGCCATCCATGGTGAGTTCAACGCCTGGGCCAAGAAAGACGCGCCGTCGGCACCTGCTCCACCCAATGAGCGGCCACCACCAGCACCGCCACCATCCCAGCCGCAGGGCAAGCCTGTGCCGCCAGAAGTCGCCAAGCAGCACATCGAGCGACTGCGCAATCTGCTCGCCAGCAAGTGATCAGGTGTGCAAGGCGGTGAAGTGGATGCAGGTAGCTGTCAGCAGAACTATCCCCTGGGGATAGTTCCACTGACAGCTACGACGTCGAACCGCTGCACGCCAGGCCTCGATCGCCTGCCCCGGGATCGGCCTTATCCACGCTGACCCGGGCGTGCAGCGTTCCTTGGCGCTCCATGGAGCTATCCCCTGGGGATAGCTCGCGCCGCATGCACCCGCCGCGCCGTGAACCGGGGACTGGCGGGTTTCGGTTTGTTGACTGACCGCCTTCCGCTGCACGCGGATGCTGGCCGCTCTTTTTCCAAACAACGAGCGGACACCATGGCAACGACCAACGAACCCTTGCAACTGAATCTCGGCTCCTTGCGCAGCGCGATGTCGCTGACGCTGCACACGCACCACGCCTCGCGCATCTGGCACGGCCGCGCCGCCGTCGAGGGGCGACCCGGCATCGTCGGCCTGAACGGCTACATCGCCCAGATGAACAAGATGCGGCGTGGCTCGGAGCAGGATGACCCGTACAGCGACTTCTGGATGCTGCGCATCGAAGACAAGCTCGACCAGACCAAGGCCACGCTGCAATCGCTGCGCGAGCAGGTGGACCAGGCCCTGGCGAGCGTGCCGCCGGCACTCACACTGGGCGAGAACCTCAACGTACAGCCCGTCAAGCTGCCGCTGTTCGTCAATGCGCAGCTCGGCTTTGCCGCCGTGTATCTGCTCGCCGACTACGACGACATCGCCCGCAAGCTGATCCTCGCGCACCATACGGCGCTGATCGATCGCTCGACGCTCGAACGCTGGCTCAACGAAGGCGCACATGCGCTGCGCAGCCTGTTCTCGCTGGCCCAGCAATACCGCTACTCGGGCTGCACCCGCGACGACTTCGCCGCCAAGAATGCCGCAGCACGGGCGGCGCTGGAGAAATTCGGCGAGTTGCCGCAGGACGTGCTGGAAGGCACGCGCCGCTCGAAGTTCGCGCCGCCCATCGTGCGCCGTGGCCTGCAGCAGCGCGGTGACGGCCCTGCCGCAGCCGCATCGCCCACCGACGAGGCTGCCGCCCCCGAGGCCCCCGAAGCGGCGGTTGGCGAGGACGAGCAGACATGAGCGACCCGACACCCGACACCCGCTACTTCCGCCCACTGCACCAGACAGCCTTCATGCGGCTGGAACACGCAGGCTCTCTAAAAGGCTTTTTAAGACCTTTTCCTTTTAAAGGTAAGGGGAGTCTGGAGGACTGGGCCAGCCAGTGCTTTGCCATGCGCGACGAGTTGATTGGCTTGGCACAGCGACAGGTGCTGCAACAGGCAGTCGGGCATCCCTTCCACCTGCTCCCCATCGAACTGGCCCTGCAGACCACTGGCGCGGGAACGGCATTTTTGCGCTGGCGCAAGCACGACCGCTCGGCCATGGGCGTGGCGCTGTGGCAGGAGCTAATGGCCAGCACCAGCACGCCAGTCAACCTGCTCGCCGACCTGCACGCCATCGAGCTTCAGCGCATCACGCTCAACATGCAGATCAGTCTGTTGCACACCTTGGGCAGGCAGGCGCAGGAGTGCGCCAGCAAGGCCGCCGAGGCGGAAGACGCCTACCTGCGCCGGCTCAAGTCCACACCGCCCACCCTTCGCGATCGGTGATCGCGAAGGGCATCCCAGCACGCGCCCGCCGCCAACCAGGTGCGGGTATTTCAACCACCACGGAGATTGCAACATGAGCACGCATTTTTCTGGCGAGGGCAATATCGGCTCTCCCCCCGAGTACCGGGAGTTTCCCAACGGCAATGATGAGCCGCGGCGCTTGCTGCGGCTGAATGTGTACTTCGACAACCCAGTCCCCACCAAGGGCGGGGACTTTGAGGATCGCGGCGGCTTCTGGGCACCAGTGGAAATCTGGCACCGCGACGCGGCGCACTGGAAAGACCTGTACCAGAAAGGCATGCGCGTGCTGGTCGTCGGCCGCATGGAGCGCGAACCCTGGACGGACAACGAAGATCAGCCGCGCGAGACCTGGCAGATCAACGCGCGCAGCGTCGGCATCCTGCCGTTCCGCATCGAATCCGTGACCCTCAGCCCGAGGCAGCAGGAGACCGCGCAGGACGCGCAGCCGAAACCCCAGACCGCCCAGGAGCCTACCGCGCCGAAGGAACCTAAGCGCAGGAAGTGACCCGGCATGGGGCGGCCGCAGTCGTCCGTCGCCCCATACCCTCGCGAGCTATCCCCAGGGGATAGCTCCATCAACCTCCACCGGCTTCCACACGCGCCCGAAAATCGCGGCTTCCGACCCGCGCATCCCCGGTCGCACGCCACTCCCGTCCCCGCCATTCCATCCCGTGAAAGTGGTCGCCACCGCATGCGGCTTGTTTGCTGCCGCCCCTGGCGGTGCTCGGCATCCTCGATTCCAGCAACTCAATGAACCACGGAAATCGGATGGACGGACATGCGGCTGTTCTTGTGCGAGAAGCCCTCCCAGGGCAAAGACATTGGCCGGATTCTCGGCGCGACGCAGCGCGGTGAAGGCTGTCTCAGCGGCTCCGGTGTCACCGTCACCTGGTGCATCGGTCACCTCGTAGAGGCTGCTCCACCCGAAGCCTACGACAAGCGGTTGAAGCGCTGGGCCATCGAGAATCTACCCATCATTCCTCAGCACTGGCAGGTCCAGGTCAAACCGAAGACCGCCAAGCAGTTCAAGGTCGTCCAAGCGTTGCTGGCGAAGGCTACCCACCTTGTCATCGCTACCGACGCCGACCGCGAGGGCGAGTTGATCGCTCGCGAGATCATCGAGCTATGCGACTACCGCGGCCCAATTGAACGCCTGTGGCTGTCGGCGCTCAACGATGCGTCAATCCGCGCCGCGCTCGGCAAGCTACGGCCCTCGGCCGAGACGCTGCCGATGTACTACGCGGCACTAGCGCGCTCTCACGCCGACTGGCTCGTGGGCGTGAACCTCACTCAACTGTTCACAGTGTTAGGGCGGCTGGCAGGCTATGGCGGCGTGTTGTCGGTCGGTCGAGTCCAGACACCTACGCTGAAGCTCGTGGTGGACCGCGACCGAGAAATCGCGGCTTTCGTGTCCGTGCCCTACTGGGCCATCGACGTGTCCCTGTCGGCCAGCGGCCAAGCTTTCACCGCACAGTGGGTTCCGCCCGAATCCAGCACCGACGACGCGAGCCGCTGCCTGCGGCAGCCGGTTGCACAGCAGGCTGCGCAGCAGATCCGCGCTGTGGGCAGCGCCCAGGTGGCTTCTGTCGAGACCGAGCGCGTGCGTGAAGGCCCGCCACTGCTGTTCGACCTGGGGACGCTCCAAGAGGTTTGTTCCAAGCAGTTCGGGCTGGACGTGCAAGAGACACTTGAGATCGCCCAGGCACTCTACGAAACGCACAAGGCAACGACCTACCCACGCTCTGACTCCGGCTACCTGCCCGAGAGCATGTTCGCAGAGGTACCCACGGTTCTCGACAGCCTGCTCAAGACCGATCCCTCGCTGTGCCCGATCATGAGCCAACTCGACCCCTCCCAGCGCTCGCGTGCATGGAACGATGGCAAGGTCTCGGCGCACCACGGCATCATCCCAACACTCGAACCGGCGAACCTCTCGGCCATGAGCGAGAAGGAACTGGCGGTGTACGGGCTTATCCGGGCGCACTACCTGGCTCAGTTCCTGCCGCATCACGAGTTCGATCGCACCGTGGCGAAACTCGCCTGCGGCCAGCAAACGCTGACTGCGACGGGCAAGCAGGTTGTCGTCAAGGGCTGGCGCTTGGTGTTCGCAGAAGATCAGCCCGACGAGGACGGCGATGCCACGACACGCAGCCAGGTGCTTCCCGCACTGCACGAAGGCCTGGCGTGCCAGGTGGCCGACCTCGATCTGAAGGCACTCAAGACGTTGCCGCCCAGGCCGTACACGCAAGGCGAGCTGGTCAAAGCCATGAAGGGGGTCGCCAAGCTGGTGACGGACCCGCGCCTGAAGCAGAAGCTCAAGGATACGGTCGGCATCGGCACCGAGGCGACACGGGCCAACATCATCAGTGGACTGATCGTCCGCGGCTACCTCGTCAAGAAGGGGCGCGCCGTCCGTGCATCGGATGTAGCATTTACTGTGATCGACGCCGTACCTGCGGCGATTGCCGACCCAGGCACTACCGCTGTCTGGGAACAGGCGCTCGACATGATCGAGACCGGACAGCTCACCCTGGACGTGTTCATCAGCAAGCAGGCCGCATGGATTTCGCAACTGATCGCGCAGTATGGCAGCACCTCGCTGTCCATCAAGGTTCCCCAGGGACCCGCTTGCCCGCAGTGCGGCGCACCCACGCGCCAGCGCACCGGCAAGACCGGCCCCTTCTGGTCGTGCAGTCGTTACCCTGACTGCAAAGGTACGCTGCCGGTCGAAACCGGCACGTCCAAGCGTGGTGCCTCGCGCCCCCCACGCAAGAACAGCAGCGACCGCAAAGGCTCCTGACCGATCCTGCTCCCCGAGAGCCGTGCCCGCCATCGGCGGCGTGGCCCATGTCCCGCACGCCCTGCGGGACGCCCAGCGCGCAACGCCTTCTCTGTCCGTGTGCGCGTCCCGCCCAGCCGTCCCCGGCTGCGGGGCCTGAAGGTAGCTTCTCCGCGAACCATGTCCGGGGTTTCCCGGCGTGTTCTGCTGATCTGCATTTTTCCGCCTCTGCGAAGGGTCCCCCGATGGCTTGCCAACCCGCGAGCTACCCGGAGACCCTTCGCGGTCAGCGGTATTCGATGCCGTGCCCAACGGCGAAAAACTGGGCTCCTTTTGTGCGCGGATGTGCGCCAGAAGATGCCGGCGCCAACCACGACATGCGCCGGGTGCGATTGCTGACAGCAGACGGTTCTAGCGACGACCGGGCCTGCAACAGCCCACGGGTGGTTCTGTCCTCCCGAGCCGAAGGCCACACGGCCTTCGGCGCCTTTCTCCTGCCGATCAACGTCCCGGCCCGCCCTGGGCCACACGAACAGGAGACCCGACATGAACCCGCAACTTTGCACCTCACGCGGTGCGCCCCAGGCCGCGCCACTGCTGTACGGCAGCGTGTGCAGCGGCATCGAGGCCGTGAGCCTCGCCTGGCAACCCCTCGGCCTCGAAGCCGCGTGGTTCGCCGAAATCGAGCCGTTCCCGAGCGCCGTGCTCGCCCACCGTTACCCCCACGTGCCCAACCTGGGCGACATGACCGCGATCGCCCGCAAGGTGCGCGCCGGCACCGTGCCGGCTCCCGACATCCTGGTCGGCGGCACGCCGTGCCAGTCGTTCAGCGTTGCAGGTAGCCGTCGCGGGCTGGATGACCCGCGCGGAGCCCTTTCCCTTGCCTATGTGGAGCTTGCCAATGCCATCGACCAAACCCGCCAACAAGACCGCCGCCCGGCGGCCACGCTCGTCTGGGAAAACGTCCCCGGCGTCCTCAACGACCGCAGCAATGCCTTCGGGCATTTCCTGGGCGCACTGGCCGGAGAAAGCCGTGCGCTCCAGCCGCCAGGGGGAAAATGGGCGCACGCTGGTTGTGTGTCTGGACCCCGTCGGCGCATCGCCTGGCGTGTCCTCGACGCTCAATATTTCGGTGTCGCCCAACGCCGCAAGCGTGTGTTTCTTGTGGCAAGTGGTGGAGATGGTCTCGATCCCGCCGAAGTACTTTTTGAGCGCGCAGGCCTGCTCGGGGATTCTTGTGCGCGCCGCGCGCCGTGGCAAGAAGCTGCCCGCGCTGCTGGACCAGGTGCTGACGCAGCAGGCGCATGCGCAGGACTTGCAGGATTCGCAGGACTGAAGCAGCCCTACGGCAAGGTCACGACGACGTTCGGATTCAGCGGCGGCATTGGCCCCGTCGATGTGGCGGCATGCCTGATGGCCGCTGGCCCCAAGCACGACATCCGCACCGAGACGTTCATGGTGCAGTCGGTCGCCGGCAGCATCGCCCACACCCTCGACACCGCCAACAACGGCAAGGGCAGCAGCGAAGACGGCACCGGCAAGGGTGTTCCGATCATCGCCTTCACCGCCCAGGGCAGCGGTGCGGATGCCACGCTCGACCTGACGCCGACGCTGCGCGCTGGCGGCCATCGCAACAGCCATGCGAACGCTGGCGTCATGCCCGCCATCGCCTTCGCGCAGAACACCCGCTGCGAAGTGCGCTTCGAGTCTGGCCATGGACAGGTGGCCGGGACCATCCTGTCCAACGGCAAGCCGGGCTACGGGGTGCCGGTAGTGGCCTGCGTGTCCCTGCGCGGCCGCGAGCAGGGCCTTGTTGCCGAGCTGGGCGGCAGCGTAGCGGCCGCGCTGCGTACCAGCGGCGGCGGCGCGGACAAGCCCTATGTGCTGGCCCCCGACTTCGAGGCGCATTTCCGCTACGACTGGAACCACCCCGGCCCCGGAGACTGGTCGCACTGGCGGGTGCGGCGGCTGATGCCCTTGGAGTGTGAGCGGCTACAAGGCATGCCCGACGACTACACGCTGATCCCGTACCGCGGCAAGCCTGCCGCGGATGCCCCCCGTTACAAGGCGATCGGCAACTCCATGGCTGTCCCGTGCATGGCATGGCTGGGCCAGCGCCTGAAGCAGTACCTGCACAAGACGGGCTCGACCGCTTCGGATTGATCGGCGACGCGGCCTGCGGGCCGCGCCATTCTCACTCCTGCATTGCCGACGCATCGGCAGCAGCCCGCAGCCAGGGTGTCAAGGCTGCCGCGGGTTCCACCCGCGCCACCCGCCAGTTCGCCTCGGCATCTCACCGGCGAACGCTGCCCACCGGGGCATCGATGCCTCTTTTCTCCAACCCACGGGATGGCCGCCACGTCCCGTCGGGGGCGTGTCGCCACCCGGTCGATTTCAGGACTTCCCATGGACAACATCACCAAGCAAGACCGCATCACGCTGAAGAACCTCAAAGTGGCAGACTTCGCCAGCGAGGAAACGATGTGCTTCAGCGCCACCGTCGTGTTCGACGGCACTCCCATCGCCGAGGCCCACAACGACGGCCACGGCGGCTCGACATTCCTGCGCTCGCTCAATGGCAAGGCAGCGCTGCTGGCTCAGGCCGAAGCCTTCGCCAAGGGCCTGCCGCCTGCGCCGCTCGACCTCGGCCAGGAGGGCGAAGACCCTCATTACATCGACATGACGCTCGACTTCCTGGTCGATGAACTGGCCGATGCCATGCACGCCGAGCGTAAGGTGCGAGCCGCGTTCAACCGCGACATCAGCAACAAGGTGCTGTTCATCAAGGACGGCAAACTGCTGTTCATCAAGGGCATCAAGCTCAAAGCCATCGCCGACCGCAAAGCGTACTTCGCTTCGCTGCGCGCCAGGCAGGCCCAGCCCATCGTCATCCTCGCCGAGCTTGCGCCCGAGCAGGCATTCGACCTGTGGAAGCAGCATGTGCTGGGCGACAAAGCCGACTGACCTAGCACCATCGCTCCCTCCTGACAGCCCTGCACTCGTGCGGGGCTTTTTCTTTTCCCCGCGCCCATCAATCGGGGCTGCGCCGGATGCCGTTTTCCAACTGACGCGGCGCGGCCCGCGCACGAAGCTGCCCGCATGTTCGCTGATTCCGGTCAGCACATGCCAGCAGCCAGGGTTCCAGGCTGCCGCGGGTCTCTCCCGCGTTGCCCACCAGTCCGCATCGCATCAATTCCGCGGACGCGCGTCTCCATGACGCTGATGCTTTTTATCAACCGCGTGCGGGAGCTGCCATCCCGTGAGGGACAAGGCCCCGCTTTTCCAAGGAGCCCGTCCATGTCCCAGCAAGCCTCTTTCGGCCAAACCTTCGGGCAATTGGCCTCGACCTACTGCGGCAAGTTCCTGCCGCTCGAAGTCCTGCAAAGCGCCGCCGGCCACTACATCGGCACGCGCGATACCGAAGGCCCCGTTTCGCGGGAATCCCGCGAGTACTTCCGCAGCTACGCCGCGGCTCAACGCGCCCTCGAAAGAGGCGGCTGGTCCCAGCTCGCCATTCCCTGATCCAACTGGAGGAATCACGTCATGAACCAGCTTCTACCGCGGGAAGTCGTCGATCAGATCATGCGGGAAGAACAGCATTTCGCTGCCGCGCCCCAAGCCTTTTTCGAGGCATGGAAGCGCGGCGTCGAGATCGCTGGCCCCGAGTGGTTCGGCGATGGCACCCGTGAAGGTCTGAACCAGGCCAAGAGCAAGTGGGATCTGCGTCCCAACATGCTGCAGCTCAACGATGCCCTCGGCGTCCTGAGCAGCGGCGAACGCATGTTCCTGTCCGCCATGGTCAGCTTCTACAACGCGCGCGAGGGCGGTGCCATGCTCAAGCGCTGCCACTTCCACGGGCTGTCGGACTTCGACGGTCTCGACCTGCAACGCCGCAAGGTCATCGCCGACCTGCTGCTGAACTACAACGGCTGGTGATCCGGTCGCCGGCAACCACCGCGTCTTCGTTCACTCCCCATGAGGGACATGCGCCCACCATGCCATGTCCCTCAATTTCTTCTCCATCACCCTGCGGATGCCATCGTCCGCATGGGCTGGCTCCGCTCACTTCTCGAAAGGAGCCACCATGGCAAACAACTACTACGAAGGCACGGGCGTTCTCGTGCTCGACCGCGTTACCCCCGTCATCAAGGCGTTGTTCGGTGCCTTCGCGCTGGACGAAAGCTACCCCGGCGATGGGCATGCCTACATCGCCAAGATCGCCGAGAGCAATGATCCGCAATGGTCCGATGTGCTGGATGGCCTGGAAGACCTGGCTGCGCAACTCGGCATCCCCATGCCCGACGATGAAGAGCTGTCGATTCCCCCGTTGCTTGAACTGATGGCTTCGTATTTCGGGGCCGACGAGAACGAGGAGCTGGGCAACCTGATCGAACACCACCAGTTCGAGGACAACGCCGACCTGGATACCTTGCTTCTGATCGCCTCCTGCTTCGATGACGGTCATCGCCTGACCGCCATCCAGTTCGAGGGCTGCTGGTATTGCAGCAAGCCGAGGCTGTTCGAGTTCGGCGGCGACGGCTGCTACCTGAGCCGCGAGGTCCAGGTCTTCAGAACGTCCTCTCAGGCGCTCCAACTCGGCGACCAACTGCGCAAGACGATCCTGGCCGCCGACATCGAAGAGGCCTCGGCGTTGATCGCGCTGGAGGCCGCCAATCTGCTCGCAGGCATCAGCGACGAGCAGTTCCGCCTCAATGTGCGCCATCGCGTCGCCGAACGGCTGGCCCAGATGCCAACGATCAGCGCCGCCTGACGCATTTTCCATTTTCAACCCACCGGGTCCAATTCCCGGTGGCGGGAATTGGCTCCATTATTCAATCTGGAGAGTTCCCATGTCCCAGAAACCCAATCCCTTTCTTCGCGGCTACTGGAATCTGAAAATCGTCCGCACGCTGTGCATCAGCTATGACGATGGAAGCCCGCATGTCTGGCGAAATATCCACGCGAGCCAAGAACACCTCTCCGACGAGGACCTGGTTTCATCCTCCTGCATCGTCACCAACGATTTCGCCGTGGTCAGCAATGACCGCGAAGCCGTGAGCGCCGAGGTGCTGGCCGAATGCGATGCCGGTGAAGGCGTCAGCGGCGAGGGCGTGATCGGTGCCGTGGTCTATGCCATTCATGGCAACGACTTCGACGGCCTCCCAGTCCACGTCGGCGACGCCTATTCGGCCGAGGCCGCGCGGGAAGTGGTGCAGCGCCTGAGTTTCGAGACCGGCTATTACAGCCGTTGCTGGGAAATCAGCCGTGAGCACATCACGGTCGATACTTGGCACTACCTCGCCAATCTGGCTGACCTCGCCACACCCGAGGCCTTTCTGTTCGTTGCGTTTCGGGTGCCGTACAGCCCGGCGATCGGCGTCAAGCTGATCTCCACGCCCTGGACGGATCAGAACCTGGAACACGCCGAGGGCATTACCGCCGAGCAGCTTCGGCAGGAGCACCGGAACAAGGGCATGCCGGACGACCTGGCGAACATCCTTGAACTGGCCGGCCAGGCCGATGTACGCATCCTCATCCTCGATGCCGACGCACCCGCGCTGCTGGGCCTGCCGCTGGCCGAGCCCTAGCAGCCGCACAACGCACCAGTCTTCCTCTTTGTCCGCCCATGCCAGCCCGTCTCCTCCAGGAGTCGGGCTGGTCCATTTTCATAGGAGCAACCTCATGTTCCCCGACCTCATCTCGCGCGCACCGGACTTCGAGCACCAGCTCGGAGCCTGCCTCAACGCCATGAGCCAGGACGACGCCATCGGCCAGATCCTGGTATTCGAGCGCACGCACGGCGCGCTGCACATGCGCCATATCGCCAGCACCGACCTGGCGGACACCGACATTGACGACTACGAAATGGTCGTGTTCGACGGTGGCAACACCAGCGGCGACACGTGGAAGCATGTCTTCTTCCCGCGTCAGCGCGAGCACTACTTCGTGTACCAAGCCTGACCCTACCAGCCCCTTTCGAGGGGCTTTTTTTGCTATCGGGCAAGACGCTTCAACGCGATCGCCCCGCCAAGCATTACGGCACCTGCAAGGCCGAATCCGAGCACCGGCGACACTCCCGTCCACACCATTCCCACAATGGCGCTCGACAGGAACTTGGCTGCGCCGTTGACCGTGCCTAATGCCCCATAGCTCATCGCCAGCGTGTCGGACGCAACCATGTCCGCCGTCACGGTCGATTCCAGTGCCTCTTGCACGGCGACATACAGCCCCGCAATCACGAAGATCGCAGCGAGTAGCGGCAGACTGGCCGTGCCAGTCCAAAACGCCAGCGCCGCCAGCACGGCGGTCGCCGCGCCCAGCATGTACCCGGCGACCAGTAGCGGCAGCGAGCCGATGCGATCCGCCCAGGCACCGATCGGATACGACGCCAGCACTTGCACGACATTGCGGCCGACATAGAGCAGTCCGGCAATTTGGGCCGCGCGCACAACTCCCATCGAGGGCGTCAGCAACTGCGTGGCGGCCAGAATCAGCAGGCTATGCGAGAAGTCGCCCAGGCCGAACAAACCGACCGCGCCAAGATAACGCTTGAATCGTGCAGGCAGTTCGCGCAGCGCGCCAAAGAAGCGCAAGCCGGGATTGGGCGACTGCTGCGGGTCGTTGACCAACGCGAGGAAGGCCAACACGGCCAGCGCCCCCGGAATCACGGACAGCCAGAGCACCAGCCGGAACGGGCTGGCCGTGTCGCCCCAATGCAGCGTTTGCGCCCAGCCCAACACGGCCACACCCAGCAAAGGCCCGATGACGGCACCGACCGTATCGGCGGCACGGTGGAAACCGAAGGCGCGGCCGCGGGTTTCCGACGACACCGCCTGAATGACGATGGCGTCGCGCAACGGCCCACGTAGTCCCTTGCCGAACCAGGACACCAGCCGTCCAAGCAGCAGCAGCGGCCAGCCTGCCGCCAGCGCGATGAACGCCTGGCCGATGGGCGTGAGCGCATAGCCGACCAGCACCAGCGCCTTGCGATGGCCGAGCTTGTCGGCAACATAGCCCGACACCATCTTGGTGAAGCTCGCTACGGCGTCGGCGGCTCCCTCGATCAATCCAAGCGCCGCAGCCGGCACGCCCAGCACGGCGAGGAAACCGGGCAGAATCACGGTCGTCGTTTCATAGCAGAAATCGCCGAGCGCACTGGTGATGCCGGCACCGGCCACCGTGCGGTTGAGCCAGCGCGGCGTGGTGCCGGCAGTTGCTTCGTCAGGTTGAGCATCGGGCATGGAGCAAGCCTCTCGGTCATTGCGGGGCCGAAGGCGCAGGCGCGCGGCCAAGGTCGGTGGCAGCATGGATGGCGCTTCGCATCAGGGCAGATCGAAGCGCGCCAGCACCGGGTAGTGATCGGAAGCCGTATCGGTGATAGGCGTGCGCAGCACTTCGTAATGCTGCGCGGTACGGGCCAGCGCCGCGGATGCAAGTAGGTAATCGCAGCGCATCGTGGCGAACTCGGCGGCGCGGTAGGCCGCCGTCGGCACGGTCGGCGTCGCCGCACCGCCGAGGTGATGGCCTACATCGACCCAACCGGCTGCTTCGAGATGCGCGAGCACGCTGCGGTCGATGCCCTGTAGATCATCGGCCAGATAGCGCCCACGGTGATGGGATGCGAGTGCGGGCCAGTCGGCCGGTTCGGGATCATGCGGCGATGCGGAATTGAAGTCGCCCGTGATGAGCGTCAGTTTGTCCGGCGCAGCCTGTACCGCCAGATAAGCCGCCTCGCGCCGGCGCACGTCGGGGCCATTGGGACACAAGTGCGCGCTGATGAAGGTCACGGGCATCTCGACACCCGGCACAGCGACGCGCAGCGTTGCCAGCGCATGATGAAAATGCGCGCCGTCCACCTCGAAGGCCAGCGGACGCAGCGGCGCGCGGATGAAGATGGCGAGGTTCTGACCCGTGCGTGGCGCGACTGCCAAGAAGCCACGCATGCCGATGGCGTTCTCTAGCGCGTGCAACCAGGCGCCGCCGTTGGCGTCGAAGCCCTTGGCCTCTTGCATCAGGAACACATCGGGGCGCACTTCGTTGATGAGGCCAATCTGCGCCTGGGCGCGCTCGTCGTTCGCGCCATCGCGACCGGCGAATAAGGTGTTGTAGGTCAGGACAGTCAGCGACATGCGTAGCTCCTTGAATCAGCGGTTTTCGTCATGGGCCTCGAACACGCGCTGGGCGTAGGCGTCGAGCAGCGCCTCGCATTGCGCCAGGCGATCGGTCGCCTCGGCGGCGCGCGTGCCGACGTAGAAATCGAGCTTGCGGATCTTCTCCAGCCAGGTCTGGAGCTTCTTCAGATCGACGTCGTTTTCTTCCAGCTCGGCGTAGGTGAAGTGCTTCGCGGCCGTCTCTTTCGCAATCTCGGCCTCGAAGTCGCTGCACTTGTCGATGAACTCGACGTATTCCTCGTCGCGATCGGCCTTGAAACGCCCAACCACCTTGTCTTCCTGCGCCTTATCCAGCGCGACGGTTTCGAGCAACACCGATTCGCCCGCCATTTCGTCGATCTCGTTCTCGATGATCTTGAGGCGGCGCGTGTGATCGTCGTTTTTCGGCAGTAGGCAGACGCCGTTCTGAAGATAGACGGCACCCATGCCCTTGAGCTTGCGCCAGAGGGCGATGCGTTTTTTCGCCGGTTCGGCGGGTACCTTGTAGGTTAGTAGCAGCCAGTTTTGTGCTTTCATCCGTACAATCATAACGAAACGACCGTAACATAGCAACAGCCGTAACATTTTTAATGTTCATATTGTTTTTGCATCCCGGTGTGCCGCCGGCGGGTTCGCGGGCTACGCCCCGCGCCTCGTGTCGAGTCGCGGCCATCCGGCTTTGGCCCCTGACGCCTTCGGCCCATGCGGGCCTGTGCGCTTCGCTTGCCAACGGCGCGGCTGAAGCGCGAGGTGTTCGCTCGCGTGTTCAACGTGCCTGTCGCCGACAAGCAGCCGTGCGTGCTCGTCGAACCCGGCGTGACCGAGCAGTTGCAGTCGATGGTCACACACTGATCGCGCGGCAACATCCGGCGCGTTGTCCCGGTTCTGCGAGGCGACGCACTTCGTTCTGCGGCATCGGGAGTGATCGCCCGCACGGCCACCGCTGTCCTCCAGGGGTAAAAGTCCGCGGGCGTTGTCAACCCAACCGGCGCTGGTTAATATCTCTCGCATCACGCGGAGATGGCATTCCTCCTCTAACCGCCGTCGTTTTATATGCGGCTGATGATGCCTACAGGTCCCTGATCCTCCAGGGCTGTGGGTTTCTTTTGCGTCCGCAGACTGTGATCGGGTCGTTCGGTTTCTTCCGTACACGATCACATGTCATATCTATCGAACAACAAACCTCACGAACGACCATCCTGTGGCAGTAGGCGACTGGGCCTGCTTGATTTTTCGGGTCTAACAGACGCAGGTACTGCCGCGACCTGCCACAGATATGCCCAGGCGCAGACGGCCCGCCGTGGTGCCAATGCCATGCGGTGGCATCCCATACCGAACAGCATCTGCCTACCGTTTCTGACTGAACCCAGGAATGCGGCCAACGGCTGCGCACCAGCTACTGATTGTGAGGAAGTCACCTGGCCCGAAGTCTTGCTGCGGAACCCTTGGAGGTTCAGATGACAGCCAAGCGCAAGGCCGGCAAGACGCCGCCGCGGATTGATGCCGCAATGCAGGTGGCCATAGAACAGCACACGAAGTTGGTGTTCAGGGTAGTGCTGATGTGGCTAGGCTGGGTCGGCGTCAATCTTGTGGCTTGGGCGTTCTGGCTGCATGGTCAGGACTATCAGCGACTGCGGATCATCGGGGCGGGCACTTTGGCGTTTTGGCTGGCGTTCACGGGTTTCGTGTGGACACAGATCATCCATGCACTGATCGAGTACCGAAAGCTGCAAAGAATCAAGCGACTTCTGAAGGAGATGATCGAGCAAGAAGACGGTAGCGTTGATAAGTCGGATTGGAAGTGAGGCTTGACCTGTTCCTATGCTGCCCGCGCTGACTTCACTTTCTGCGCTACGTGGTGGCACCTACTTGAATACACCTAAAAAATGCACTCCATGACGCGCACAGGAAGACTTTCCAGATGGGCTTTGCTGGTCACGGCGCTAGCAACAGCCATCGTCATTGCGACGCGCCACGCTGTACTGCAAGGGCTGGTATTCCCGGTGCTGCTCGCAACGATTGTGGCCGCGGTACTCGCTGCCGTGCATCACGCCCAGGTCGTCGCCAGCCGCGTAGGCCCCATCCTGGGAACCCTGATTCTGGCATTGAGCGTCACGGTCGTGGAAGCGGGCTTTGTGGTTTCGGTGATGACCTATGCAAGCTCCGCAGCATTGACACTCGCACGCGACACGGTGTTTTCATCGCTGATGTTGTGCTGCAACGGCATGTTGGGGCTCGCGCTGCTGGTAAGCACGCGGCGCGAGGAAATAGTGCGGTTCGATGCTTTCATCTCGGGTTCGGCCTTTGCGACGGTCGCAACGGTCGCGACTCTCACTATGGTCTTGCCTTCATTCACTCGCAGCGGGCCAGGCCCCCAATTCAACGGTGCGCAACTCGCGTTCGCGTCCACTGCGGCAGCAGTTCTGTACGTGTTGCACGCGGCCAAATCGACCGCCTGGCTGCACGAATACGTCCACGTCGAGCGCACCGCTTCGGCATTGACACTAGAGGCGCATAAGCCGTCCAGGCTGACGGCTATCGTCAGCTCGGCCTTGCTTCTCGTGACGCTGGTGACGATTTTTTACGGAAGCGAGACGCTTGCGCCGCTCATCGAAAAGTCGATCCGAGAAGCGCACTTGCCGTCATCGTCGATCGGCGTGCTGATCGCAATGATCGTTGCTTTGCCCGAAACCTTGACGGCGGCTAGGGCTGCGCACGCCGGCCAGGTTCAAGTTAGTTTCAACATCGCGCTCGGTTCGGCGATGGCCAGCATCGGCCTGACCATTCCTGTCGTCGCCGTTGCTTCGGCGATATTGCATGCCCCGCTGACACTCGGCCTGGAATCCAAGGAGATGGTGCTGCTGGTGCTGACCACCGTAGTCGGCATCGTGACGGTGGTGTCTGGCCGCGCCTCGGTATTGCGCGGCTCGCTTCACCTGACGATCTGCGCCGCATACATATTCCTGGCCTTCGTGCCGTAGTCTGGATCGGACCTCCGTTCCTACCTTTGTTGCGGGGTCAAACTACTGAGTGAAATCGTTCTGCACGAAAAGGACACCCCACTTTTCGATCCCCTAAGACAACCAATACGAACTTTCATATTGAACCTAAAAAACAAGGTTGCCGCCCCCTAATCTCCCTCCCATAATTTACTTAATTCACCAAGGAAAAAACATGAGCAAGATCGAAAAGAAAGTCGCAATCGTCACAGGTGCCTCGCGCGGCATCGGTCGCGAAGTTGCTCTGCGCCTAGCCAAAGATGGTTTCGCTGTCGTCGTGAACTTTGCAGGCAGCGCCAGCAAGGCAGATGAAGTCGTTCGACTGATCGAGTCTGCCGGCGGTAAGGCACTCGCCGTTCAAGGAGATGTCAGTGATTCGGCGTCGATGGAGGCGCTTTTTGATAAGACGCAAGATCAATTTGGGCATGTGGATGTCGTCGTCCATAGCGCCGGCGTCATGGCGCTGTCCAAGATCGCCGACCAAGACTTGACTGCCTTCGATAAGGTCATCAACACCAATCTGCGCGGGACGTTCATCGTCCTCGGCCTGGCGGCCAAGCGGGTCAATGCTGGCGGCCGCATCGTCACCTTCTCGACCAGCGTGATTGCGAAATCGTTTCCCGGCTATGGTGCTTACATCGCATCCAAGGCAGGCGCCGAGGGCTTGATGCACGTCCTGGCTAACGAACTTCGTGGACGCAACATTGCCGTCAATGCAGTCGCACCTGGCCCGGTCGCCACGGAACTGTTCTTGGCTGACAAGACGCAGGAAGAAATCGAGCGCCTTTCCAAGGTGCCACCACTGGAGCGTCTCGGCCAGCCCGAAGACATTGCCAATCTGGTGTCCTTCCTGGCCGGGCCTGAAGGCGGTTGGGTCAACGGACAGGTCATTCGCTCCAACGGCGGTTTCGCTTGAAACACAAGGCGAAACAGATGTCCAAGATCATCTTGATTACCTGCGCGTCGAGCGGTTTCGGCGCGATGGCTGCGCGCGAGCTTGTACGCCGAGGGCATGTCGTCTAGGCGGGCTTGCTGTTCCCTTCACCGTATCACGGCGTTCTCGCCGTCAAGGGCGGCGCGCGCTTAGGCGCGCTGGCGTCCTGGCGGCCGTCTGCAACCCCTGACTGCTTGCGCTGCGCCGTGCTGGCGACGGTTCCGGGCAATTCCGCCCGAGCAACCGGAGCACGATCATGTCGCAACTCTCCCTCTCTCTCGACACCCCGCTGATGGTGCGCGATGGGCGTGGACGCTATCGGCCGGCGGACGCCGACCAGATTCTGGAAGCCGCGCGCCAGGTCATCGACCAGAAGATGCAGCGCGGTGCATCGTTCAGTTCGCCGGCGGCGGTCAAGGACTACCTGCGCGCCAAGCTGGCCGGTTTCGAGCACGAAGTCTTTGCCGTGCTGTTTCTCGATACGCGCCATCGGCTGATCGACTACGTGGAGATGTTTCACGGCACGATCGACGCGGCCGAGGTGCATCCGCGCGAGGTGGTGAAACAGGCGCTGCGGCTCAATGCGGCGGCGGTCATCGTCTCGCACAACCATCCGAGCGGGAACCCCGAGGCGAGCGCAGCCGACAAGGCGATGACTGCGCAGCTTCGACAGGCGCTGGCGCTGGTGGACGTTCGCACGCTGGATCACATCATCGTCGCGGGGAGCCGCACCATGTCATTCGCCGAACGCGGCCTGCTTTGATCTTTGAGGGCTTCGGCCCCCTTTTTCTTGCCCGCAGCGCAGGAAACCGGGTGCGGCGAAGTGCCGTTTCATGCGGGCGAGTAGCCCAGCCCTGGGCCACCCTTGCGCCATGTTCGTCGGCGTTGCCGACACATGCCCAGGCAGCCAAGACCTTCGAGGCTGCAAGCACTGGAAACCGTGCTGGTCGTTTCTTCCTACGGACGCACCGCGTCCATCCACCCACAGGGGACCTCTCCCTTGTGGGCGGGGAATCCCTTGTTCTTCCTCAAGGAGATTCCCATGAACCGTTCCCTCATCAAATCCATGATGCCTTCGCTTGTCGCAGGCCATGTACCCCGCAACGTGCGGTCGTTCAAGTACCGCGTGTTCGATGATCAGCCGCAGTCCTCGACGCTGGGCTTCGCCATCGATCCCCAACCCTTCGACGGCAAGGTGGTCGCGGCCAACGACGACGCCATCGTCGTCAAGCTCAAGCCCAGCGAGTTCGCGGTGCTCGATCCCAACTTGGTCACCACCGTTCCCAGCGAGGGTGCCAAGGTGCATGTCCAGCCCTACGCACGGCGCCGTTTCGACGGCCTGCGCGCAGACACGCCGGAAGAGCGCACCGAGTACACGTCGGATGGCAGACCCTACACCATCAAGACGCACATCCTCGGCTCCGCGCCGGCCAAGCTCCCCATCCCCGAGCCGCAGTGCATGGAACTGGGGCAGCTCATCCAGCAGTTGGAGGAAATGCCGGCTCCCGACGGGTTCCGACGCATCACCCACATGCTGGTCGATGCGGGTGCCCGCGATTTCACCTGGGTCGATCCGAAGCCGTCCAAGATCATCGAAACACCCCCGGCGATCAGCTTCACGGTTTCGACCACGAAGTACGAGGGCCAGGTGACGATCCTCTACGACCGCGGCGGCGACACCTACGTGGTGGAGCTGCACCACGACGGCGAGCTGGTCGATCGACACGACGAGGTGTATTTCGACATGCTCGGTGAAATGCTGGAGCGGCTTATCGACGACGGGCGCTGGCGCCTGATCGACGTGAGCGTGATCGACGCCAAGGCCACCCGGCGACGCCAGGCGGTTACGGCATGACGTGCGAGGCAAGCGACCGCTGGGTGGTGTATTCGCCCAATGAGTCGGCCATCAGCGACAGCGCTGGCTTCTGGTCCAACGAGTTCGGCTGGGTGCAGCTCGACCAAGCAACGCAGTTCTCGCTCGAAGATGCCTTGGATGCAGAGCTTCCAGTCTCGGTCGGCCGGGATGCACGCTTCGTCACGTGGCAGGACGCCCAGCGCCACTACGGCTGAGTCCTCTGCCTATCGGCAACTTGCCCCCAAGGCCTTCCATCCGTTCGGGTGGAGGGCCTTTTTCTTCAGGAGATCAACCATGTCACTTCGATTCAAAGGCTCCGACCTGCGCCCCGTGCTGGCCGAGGCCGTCGCCAACCAATGCCGCGTCGTCCTTGCCAAGGATCAGGGCGTGTACTTCCTATCCGAACAAGGGGAGCGCCGCCCCGATGGCCGGGTGAAGCTGCTGGCCTATGCCGTCGGCTGCAACCCCGATACCGACCCGTTTGACGACTGGTGGGAACTGGCACGCGCCGAGCTGGGTGGCGACGACTTCGGCGAGTTCTTCGACCCGAAGGAAGGCGTCTTCGCACGCATCCTGCACGGCACGGACGATCTGATGCTGTCCGCCACCACGACGCACCTGTCGCTGGAGGTGGTGCCATCGGTGTAGCGCAACGACTACCACCATCCCCTCACGGCCCCCTTCTTGGGGGCTTCCTTTTTTCCGCACTGCGGCCTTCGCCGCGTGCGTGCTCGTCTCCTGCCCGACGAAGGTGGCGCCAGCCTGCGCGCTGCCTGCTGGCGGCTAGTCGGCACGCGCGGCGGTGCCGCCCGAGCCGTCCCCGCGCTGCCCCCCCCCCGACCACCTGCGCGGCCCCACGTGCCTGTGGCTGGCGCCGAGTGGCCCGGACAAAGGGAAACACCCGGATGCCGATTGATTGCTGCCGCGCGCGCGAGGCCCGGACATGCTGCCCCCATGCCTGCTGACGTTGTCAGCGACATGCCAGGCAACCATCGGTCTTCGAGGTTGCCGCGCAGTTCCCACTGCGTGACCGAGCCAGCTCGCACCGCATCCGTCCGCGAGCGGCCACCAGTCTCTGGTGGCGGATGCTTTCGCCTTATCAACCCACCGCGGGGTTACGCACCTTTCCCCGCATGCGTGGGGCCGGTGTGTCTCCGCTTCATCCCTATGGAGATTCACCATGAGTACCACGTCCAACGAGAAATCGTATTTCGACCTCCACACCTCGGGCATCGGCTACATCCAGCGTGCCCGCGAGGTTCCCGTCCGGGGCGGCCGCCGAGCGCAGCCCTTCCTGGCATGCACCATCGCAGCACTGGTCGGTTCCGCCAAGGACCCCAGCTACCGCTATTTCGACGTCAAGGTCTCGGGTGCCGAGGCCAAGAAACTGGTCGAGCGCTACATCGGCGTTGACGATCCCAAGCAGCGGCCGCTGGTGCGCTTCCGCCTCGGCGACCTCTGGGGCGATGCGTACATCCGCGACAAGGGTGAGCACAAGGGCCAGGCCGCCGCGTCTCTGAAGGCGCGACTGCTGAAGGCCGAGCCGCTTGACCGTGCCGAACTGGCTTCGATCAAGCAGCATGAGCTGATCACCCGCGGCATCGGCTACCTCAGCCGTCCGAAGGACGTCTCCCCCAAGGATGGCGATCCGTTCCTGTCGTGCTGCGTCGCGGCACTGGCCGGGCCTGTCGGTGAACCGGAATATCGGTACTTCGACACCATCGTCGCCACCCCTGAAGCCGAGCACCTGGTTCGCCGGTGCGTGCAGGCCATCGAAGGGGACCGCAAGGTGCTGATCGCCTTCCGTCTGAACGACATGAAGATCGATCCGTACATCCGCACCAAGGGCGAGCGCGCCGGGGAACCGGGAGCGAGCCTGGAATCGACGCTGGTCCACATCGGTCTCATCAAGATCGACGGCACCCAGGTCTATCCGACGAGCCAGGCGCAAGCCGAGGCACCGCAAGCCGAGGACGCACCCGCACCCGAAGCCGAGGTTGCCGCCGACACCGCTGCCGACCAGCCTGTCGAGCCCGCCGAGCGCGAGCCCGCAGGCGAAGTCGAGGAGCAGGAGCCGGCATTGGCTGCTTCGTTCTGATCCGGCATGGCCCCTCACGGGGCCTTGCTTTTTTCCTATTCCCCAAGGAGAACCATCATGGCAGTCACATCGGCGCCCGAGCAATTGGGTTCGCCCATCACCGTTCCAGGCCAACTCACGCTGCGCACGATCCGCGGAAGAAACGGCCCTTTCAACGTCGGACGACTTGTCACTCCCATCGGCAAGTTCGCGGTTAAGGATGCGGAGCTGGAGCAGTACCCCGAAGGCAAGTACGACGGGGAGTTCATCATCCGCTACATCTTCCCGAAGTCCTATCCCGTCGGCGACGGTATGCGGTTCGAGATCCGTGCCAACCTGGACGGGATGACGCTCAACGGCATCGACAAACTGAGCCGTGACGAGGCGCGCAGCTTCACCACCCAGGAAGTCGATCCGCTCGATGAAGAACTGGGCGCGCAGCCAGCGGCAACGCCGACCAAGCCCCCCAAGGCATCCAGGCCCGCCAAGCCCGCACCCGTGCAGGCATCGGCAGACCCGCTGATCGATACCACGCCTTTTGGTGTGGATGCCCCGCCGCCCGCTGCGGCTGCTGCCGCTGGTAGCACCGAAGATGGCGACACCGCGCTGTTCGGGCTGCTCTGGCCGCTGGGTGAGTCCGTGAAACTGGATTCGACCATCGACCGCCGCACCCTACGCGCGCAGATCGCCCGCCTGGGTGAACTGGGTTACGCGCTGGACTTCAAGACGCAGGAGTGGAGCCACCAGGCCGAACTGCAACCTGCGTGATCGCAGACGCCGCATCCGCGGTGTTCTTCATCCACCCGCCGGGGTTCCTTCCCCATGCGGGGGAGGCTCCGGCTTTCTTCTGGAGGTCTCCATCATGTCCACCATCGCTTGCGATGCACCTCATTCCACGCTGGACGAACCCGCCTGGCACGCTGTCTGCAAGACGGCGGCCGAGCACGCCCAGCGTGGTTGCGGCCTGTCCTGGGATCACTGGGTCACGCTTTTCAGTTCGGAGATCGACGCGCAAGCCAGTCGGTTGCCGGAAAGCCAGCGGGCTCAGGCCCTGGAAATCGCGGCCCAGGAATGGGACTACGCAACGCCTGCCGAACGGCAGGAAACACAGGACTGGAACGCTGCAAACGGCTATTGCTCCCATGGCATCGAACTGGGCTACTGCCCGGCCGGTTGCGGCTCCTAGTCCGCACCAGACTCCATCGCCGTACACGCGGCATTCCATCACCCGCTGGGGGTTCTCCCCCCGGGGAGACCTCCGGCTCCATTCTTCAGGAGGCCTCTCATGGGCTGGTATTTCTCCCCCCAATCGCGGTCTGAACTGATCGCGGAACTGATCGCACCGCAAGAGACCGAGCGCGCCAGCGTCAAGGTCATCGCCCACGCGCTGCGCGGCAACGTCCTCTGGTCCGTCATGGAAGTGACGGCCAGGGTCGAGGGTGTGCATCGTCATCTGGCGCCGGGCCAATCCCTGCGCTACATCCGCTGCGATCTGCTCGAACGCAGCGGCGACCAGTGGGGCTACAAGCCACTGGACGAGTCCATGCACCCGTACTACTACTCGTGCCCGCTGTCCTATCTGGACCTCGCACCGGAGCAGTCCGCCGACTGGCGTGCAGGCGTTCGCGCCTACCACGCGCGGCGGCGCACACCCACGGCACCTGCGGCACCCACCGCAGCGATGATGGCCTGAGCCAGGAGGAACCGACATGGACCCGATCCTGGCTGCGCTCCCACCCTCGCTGTTGAAGCTCGTTGAAGGGAGTTTGTCCAACGACGAAGTTTCTTCCGACGAGGAAATGCTGGAGTACTTCATCAGCAACGGCCTCACCGAGGAACAGGCACGACAGGCACTGGCCTACCGCGACCAGTACCTCAACAACATCTACCTGGAGGGCTTCACGCCAATCACTTCGGTAGATAAGGCGCTGCGCTTCAACCCGCACACCCGGCAGTTCGAGCCGGACTGAGCGGTTTTCATCCACCCCCTGGGGCAGTACTTGCCCCAGCGGGCGGTGCTGTTCCCGTTCATCCGAGGACACCACCATGCCCGCAAACACTTCTTCCACCACGCTGTACCGCATCGACGAATGCCCGGACGTGATGGCCGACGCCTGCGTCGGCGATGACCAGGGCAATCTGATCTTCCTGTCGATCTGGGCGCGCGACACCGCCGTCCAGCAGTTCCTCGCTCGTCTGACCCTCGGGCGCGACGAGCAGGGCCTGGACCAGTTCCACGTCATCACCGACCAGGGCGGCAGCGTCCCGGTGTTCGTCAGCAACGTCGATCGCCTGGAAAAGCGCATGACCCGCGCCTACCGGCGAACGCTGTTCGGTTCGCTGTCCAACGTGTGGCTGTTCGACCGCCGCTGCGTCAAGCCCGACAAGGCCAACGCCAGCGCACTGGCATTGCTGCCCAAGGGCAGCGCCCACCGGCTTGACCGCCTGTGGATGCTGGTACGGGACACCTGCCCACTGCCGCTGCTCGACCACTGGCGCGAAACCGTGCTGGAGCTGTTACAGACCCGCGAGATGCTGGCCCGTCTTCCGTTCGCCCTCGGGCCACTGGAAGGCCATCGGCTCGCCATCGACGTGCCGGCGCTGACCCTGGCGCTGGGCTCCCTGATCCGCAGTGACGTGCTCACCGCCTATCCCTATCCGGCCAAGATTTGGACGCCGGAAGCGGTAGCGGCTTGACCCACCCGCGAGAGCACGCCCAGGCGTGCTTTCGCCCTTCATCCCCGCCAACCAGGAGACTTCCATGGCCCTCATGTTCCCGCGGCTCGCCCGCAATTTCGCCAAGAACGGGTATTACCCGACCGACGAATCCACGCTCGAAAGAGCCCTCAACGCACTGATGCCCAGCGATGGGCCGATGTGCATCCTCGATCCCTGCGCCGGTGAAGGCGTGGCGATCGCCGAAGCCGCTCATGCCCTCGGGCGCGAGCAGGCCAAGGCGTTCGCCGTCGAGTTCGACGCGGAGCGGGCACGCCATGCCCGCGGTCTCGTCGATCACTGCCTGCACGCCGACCTGATGGACACGATGATCTCCAAGCAGTCCTTCGGACTGCTCTGGCTCAACCCGCCGTATGGCGATCTGTCCAAGGACGTCAACGGCAACATCGGCTATCAGGGCCAAGGTCGCCCTCGACTCGAAAAGCTGTTCTACCAGCGCAGTGTGTCGCTGCTGCAATACGGCGGTGTGCTGGTTTTCATCGTCCCCGGCTACGTGCTCGATGCCGAGCTGGTCGGCTGGCTGACGCGCCACTACACGGACCTGCGGATCTACCGAGCGGTGGAGCCGCAGTTCAAGCAGGTGATGATCTTCGGCCGCAGGGTGCGTCAACGCGAACAAGTCTCCGAAGGCGTCAAGGCCGTGCGCAATCTGCTGCTGCAAGTTGGGCTTGGCGAAGTCGAAGCCGAGGAGCTGCCGAGCGAATGGCCATTCCTGCCGTACATCGTCCCCGCCAGTCCGGCCGAGCCGGAGCATTTCTTCCGCGTGACGATGGAGCCGGAACAGTTCGCCGATGAAGTTGGCCGATTGCAAGGCCTCTGGCCGTCGCTGGACACGCACCTGGGGGCCTCGCAGCAGTCGCTGCGTCCACCGGCGCGTGCCTTGTCCCACTGGCATCTCGCCCTGGCCCTGGCCGCGGGCGCGATCTCGGGGGTTGTGCGCTCCAAGACCGGACGTGTGCTCGTCGTCAAAGGTGATACCCACAAGGACAAGACGCTCCAGCGGGAATTCACCGAACGCGAAGACGGCTCCGTCGCCGAAACCCGCATCCTCACCGACAAGTTCGTGCCGGTCATCCGCGCATGGGACATGACGCCTGATTCCCCGACGCGGGGCGAGGTGTTGACCATCCGCTGATCGGGTCTCCACCCACGACGGTTCGCCGTCACTTTCATCCACCCACCGGGGTCCCGTCGCCCCGATGGGGTGCCGTGGCCCCTCCATTTTCAAGGAGCCTTCCATGGCAGCCCAAGCACTTCCCGTCAGCCAGGCATCGAGCCGACGTTTCTCTCCCGGCCAGACCGTCATGACCTGTGGCGTCGATGCCCTGATTCAACAAGGCCGGCTCAACCCGGTTCCGTACCTGCTTCGCCATCTCAATGGCGACTGGGGCGACCTGGACGACTGCGACAAGCGGCAGAACGATGCCGCCTTGAAGTCGGGCGAGGAACGCCTGTTTTCCTCCTACCAGATCGCCCCCTCCCTGCAACTGTGGATCATTACCGAATGGGATCGCAGCGTGACCACGCTGCTGCTTCCCAGCGAGTACTGATTCTCTCCACCCGACGGCTGCTTGCCGTCTCTTCATCCCACCACGGGGCATGCCATCGCCCCGCTGGGGGTGGTGCATGCCCCATTTTTCATTGGAGCATCACCATGTCCCTCGATCTCGAAACCACTGCCGCCGATGCCGACCCCGTACAGGGCGAGCTGCTGGATGCGGAATCTTCCCCTCTGACCCTGAGCCTTCAGGATTTCGTCGGCGAGTTCGGCGACGAACTGCTCAACGCCCTCAACAGCGCGAATCCGCCGGTCTATAACGGCCAGCCGCAGGCGCACCGGCAACTCGTCGTCGCCAGCCTCAAGCGCAAGCTGTTCCCGGCCCAGGCCGAAGTCGTCCACGCCGCCGCCGAGCTGCTGATCGACCGTGGCGAACGCGCCGCGATCGTCAATGGCGAAATGGGCTGCGGCAAGACGACCGTCGGCATCGCGACGGCCGCCGTACTCAACGCCGAAGGCTACCGCCGCACCCTGGTTCTTTCGCCGCCGCACCTTGTTTACAAGTGGCGGCGAGAGATCCAAGAGACGGTGGCAGGCGCCAAGGTGTGGGTGCTCAACGGGCCGGATACGCTCGTCAAGCTCATCAAGCTGCGCGAGCAGTTGAATGTCCAGCCCACGGGCCAGGAGTTCTTTGTCTTAGGCCGGGTCAGGATGCGGATGGGGTTCCACTGGAAACCCGTCTTCACCCAACGGCGTACCCGTCACGGCAACGTGGCGGCGTGCCCGGACTGCGGCACGGTCATCACCGACCTCGACGGCGAGCCGGTCAACCCGGTCGCGCTCCAAGCCGAGGAATACCGCAGGAGGTGCAGCCATTGCGCCGCACCCCTGTGGACACTGATCCGCCCGCGCAGCCTGTCCGGCAGCGACCAGTCCTCGGCCGTGCTGAAAGCCTTGAAGCGCATCCCGACCATCGGGGAAGTCACCGCGCAGAAGCTGATGCAGAAGTTCGGCGACGGCTTCCTCGCGTCGATGCTGGGCGACAACATCCATGAGTTCATCAATCTCATGGACGGCAACGGTGAACTGGTGTTTTCCGACCGTCAGGCCACGCGCATGGAGCGTGCGATGGCCAACATGGAGTTCGGCTTTGGCGAGGGCGGCTACCAGCCGTCCGAGTTCATCAAGCGCTACCTGCCGCAAGGCACGTTCGACCTGTGCATCGCGGACGAGGCCCACGAGTACAAGAACGGCGGCAGTGCCCAGGGCCAGGCCATGGGCGTGCTGGCGGCGAAGGCTCGCAAGACCTTGCTGCTGACAGGCACGCTGATGGGCGGCTACGGGGACGACCTGTTCTACCTGCTGTTCCGAGCCCTGCCTGGGCGGATGATCGAAGACGGCTACCGCCCGACCACGAGCGGCAGCATGACCTCGGCGGCCATGGCGTTCATGAGGGACCACGGGGTCCTCAAGGACATCTACTCCGAAAGCGCAGGCACGGCGCACAAGACGGCCAGGGGCACCAAGGTATCGGTGCGCACGGTCAAGGCTCCCGGCTTCGGGCCGAAAGGGGTCTTGCGGTGCATCCTGCCGTTCACGATCTTCCTCAAGCTCAAGGACATCGGCGGCAACGTCCTGCCGCCGTATGACGAGGAGTTCCGTGAAGTCGCAATGGACACGGCGCAAGCCGCGGCCTACCGCGACCTGGCGGGTCGGCTGACCGCGGAGCTGAAACAAGCTCTGGCGCGACGCGATACGACGCTGCTGGGTGTGGTCCTCAACGTGCTGCTGGCCTGGCCGGACTGCTGCTTCCGGTCGGAGACCGTGGTGCATCCGCGCACGCGCAACACCTTGGCGTTCGTCCCGGCTCAGTTCAACGAGTTCGAGGTAACGCCGAAAGAGCGCGAGCTGATCGACATCTGCAAAGAGGAGAAGGCGCAGGGCCGCAAGGTTCTGGCCTACACGGTCTATACCGGCACGCGCGACACCACGTCGCGCTTGAAGGTATTGCTGGAACAAGAAGGTTTTCGGGTGGCGGTGCTGCGCGCAAGCGTGGATGCCAGCCGCCGCGAGGACTGGATCGCCGAGCAATTGGACCGTGGCATCGACGTGCTCATCACCAACCCCGAGCTGGTCAAGACGGGCTTGGACCTGTTGGACTTCCCGACGATCGTTTTCATGCAGTCGGGCTACAACGTGTACTCGCTCCAGCAGGCGGCACGCCGTTCTTGGCGCATCGGACAGAAACAGCCGGTGCGCGTGATCTACCTCGGCTACGCCGGTTCCTCGCAGATGACCTGCCTGGAGCTGATGGCCAAGAAGATCATGGTCTCGCAGTCCACCTCGGGCGACGTGCCCGAATCGGGCCTGGATGTGCTCAACCAAGACGGTGATTCCGTCGAGGTCGCGCTGGCCCGGCAACTGGTCGCCGCCTGATCCCCACGCCAACGCCGGCCTCGCGCCGCCGGCTTTCCATTGTTCCCACCTTGCAGCCACGCCCACGGTCTCCGTGGACGTGGCTGCGCATTTTTCATTCCAAGGAGATTTCCATGAACACCCATACCCAAGACACGCCCGAAACCGTCAATGCGCGCCTGACGCTGGACGTGACCTATCTGCTCAACGGCGAGGCCGCGCCGGAATTGCTGGCACGGCTGGAACGCATGTGCGAACTCGCCATCGGCGAGGGACTGCTGACCGGCGAGACCGCCGCGGAAGTGGACACCTGGTCGATCGATGTATCCGAGGTGCCTTCGACGGCCGACCGCGAAACGCTCGAAGCCGAGATCGCCGCCTTCATGCAGCAGCGCATCGAGGACGGCAACCTCGGTGCCGAGGACATTCCCTTGCGCCTGGCGCGCTATGGCCTGATGGCCCCCGAGGATTTCATCGACGAAATGCGCGAGCGCATGGGCATGGGAGACGACGCCCCCACGGGCCGAGCCGTCATCCCCTCGACCGAACCTGCCGACGGCGGTGAGATCGAGATGCAAGTCGCGGTTGCCTGCATCGATGCTTCTGGCAGTCCCGACATGCCGGTCTTCAAGGTCAGGATCACCCAGGGGGAATACGACCTGGGTATCCACTACGACAAGGCCAAGGACTTGGCCGAAGAAGCTCGATACGAAGGGCCGTTCATCTGCTTCGACGCCGCCGAACATGGCCCCATCTTGTCGGCCGCCCGCGAACTGGCCCTCGTTCCGCAAGTCGTCGTGGTCGATATGACCGACGGCCAGATCCACTCTATCCGCTGCGACAGCGGCGAGATCAAGGTCATCTGCTACGACACCAGCGACACCGAGGAGTATTCGGCGGCGGTGGCGAACCGGCCGCTCGGTGAGAACGGGCAGTTCGTGCGCTGCTGGTCGCACACCCAACTGGCACAGGTCGATCCCGGCCTGAAGCTGGCTCGGGATTGATCGGGCGAAGCCCGATGCGTTTTCACTGGCCCCTTCGGGGGCCTTTTTCTTTGGAGGGTGGCAGCCGGTAAATCGGGCGCTGCCTGGTTCGCATTGTTTGCTGCCGCTCGTGGCCCGAACGGCGATGGTGAGGGCTCGATGTTTCAGGACGACGCGCCATGTGCCCCTCTCCACCTTGGTTTCACCATCCCGAACGCCGCCTGCTGGCGGGTTTTCTCGGCCTGCTTTGGTCGGTGCTGGCTGGCGGCTGCGCGACGACGAGCACGCCGGTTGCGCCCGACACCATCGAGGAAGTCTCGGCCGTGCCCGCACCCGAGGCACCCGAGTACATCCCCGTCGTGCGCTATGGCCGCTACACCCTCGTGGAACTGGCACCGACAGCAGCGCAGCGCGACCTGCTGTTGCAGACCATCGACGTTTCCATGCCCGAGGATGCCCGCGCCACGGTCGGCGACGGACTACGGCATGTCCTCAAGCGCAGTGGCTACCAGCTCTGCGAGACCGCGCATGCGGTTATCGAGCTGTACGCGCTGCCGCTGCCGGCGGCGCACCTGCACCTCGGCCCCATGACCTTGCGCGATGCGCTGCTCACGCTGGCTGGTCCGGCCTGGGAACTGCACGCGGATGACCGCGCGCGGCAAATCTGCTTCGAGCGACCCGGCGACAGCATGACCGCCGACAACGCACCCGCGCCGCCCGCCACCGAGGCGGTGCAGACGTTCCCGCTGGTGCCCGCGGCATCGGGAGGCCAGCCATGAACGCCCCGCAGCCCGCCCAGCGTTCAACCGCCGCCGTGGTGGTTCAGAGCCTGATGTGGCTCTGGCTGATCGGCCTCAGCGTCCTCGTGGCCGTCGGCTACCAAGCCATGAACGACCAGGCCGATCAGGTTCGCCTCGATTCCCGCCTGCAACGCCTCGAAGCGCAGGCAACAGGCCTGGCCGAGACCGTCGAGGCCATCCAGCAGCGTCCGGCCGTCGCCACGGCGGCAGACCTCAAAGACACCCGCCAAATCCTGGAGGCACGCGCAGCCCAGGTCGAGAAATCGCTGAACGCCTATGCCGCTGCCGACGACCTTCAGGCGCTGCGCGCCGAAGTCGAGCAGATCAAGACGCGCCAGGCCGCCGCACGCGCCGCAGCACCCACCCGGCCGCGCACACCGAGCAAGTCAGCCGCCAAGCCCGAGCCATCGCCGCTCCCGTTCCGCATCGTCGGTGCCGAACTGCGTGCCGGCGAGCGCAGCGTGTCTGTCGCGCCGAGCAGTGGCGACCTCACGCCCGACCAGCTTCAGGTGCTGTTGCCAGGTGATGCGGTCGGCCCGTGGCGCTTGCAGGCCGTCGAGGGCAACACCGCAGTGTTCCAGGCCGGCGACCAGACCCGTCGCGTGACGATTCCCTGACCGGAGTACAGCGCATGAAGCCATCGATCATCCTTTCCGCGCTCCTGCTGGCGTCCGCCCAGTGGCCCGCGTGGGCACAGCAGCCGCCTGCGGTTCCCGCCCGCACTGCACAGAGCCAGGAGCGCCCGCTGGCCGCCCGCGTTCTGGACGACCGGGTGGCGAGCGACTGGGGCCTGCAACCGCAGGAGTGGGCGCGCTACCGCGAGCTGATGGACGGGCCGCTGGGCATCTACTCGCCCAACCTGGACCCGTTGTCGGCCCTGGGCATCGAAGCCCGCACCGACGAGGAACGGCGCCGCTACGCCGAGCTGCAGGTGCAGATCGAAGCGCGCCGCGTGGAGAAGCTGCTCGCCTACCAGAGGGCCTACGACGAGGCCTGGCAGCGTCTGAACCCCGGCATGCAGCGGGTGAACCTGCCGGACGACAAGCCGGTCGCGGGAGCCACGCGCGGCTCCGGCCGCACGGCAGTATTCGTCAAGGACGGCTGCGAAGCCTGCGGGCAGCTCGTACAGCGCCTGCAATCCTCGGGAACCGAGTTCGACCTGTACATGGTCGGCAGCCGCCAGGACGATGCGCGCATCCGCGACTGGGCCAAACGCGCGAACGTCGATCCGGCGCGCGTGCGCCGCGGCAGCATCACGCTCAACCACGACGGCGGCCGCTGGCTGTCGCTGGGCCTGCCCGGCGACTTGCCCGCGGTCGTGCGCGAGGTGAACGGCCAATGGCAGCGCCAGCCGTAGTCGCATCCCTGCGCGCAATGGTGCTTGCCGCTGGTCTGTACGCCGGCGCGGCTCATGCGCAAGAGGTTCCGCCACCGGCCTACCAGCTCGCCGCGCAGCGCGCAGGCATCCCCTCGACAGTGCTCTACGCCGTGGCCTTGCAGGAGAGTGGCATCCGCCGCAACGGGCGCATCGTCCCGTGGCCGTGGTCGCTCAATGTCGCCGGCCAGTCGCGCCGCTATGCGACCCGCGCCGATGCCTGCGCGGGCTTGCAGCAGGTGATGCGCTCCACGCCGCACACACGCATCGACGCGGGCCTGGGCCAGATCAACCTCGGCTACCACCAGCAGCGCTACGCCAGCGCGTGCGACCTGCTGGACCCGTACCGCAACCTCGCCATCGCTGCCGAGATCCTGCGCGAGCAGCACACGCCCGGCGAGGACTGGTTGCTGGCGATCGGCCGCTACCACCGCCCCGCGGGTGGCGAGCCCGCCGCCCGCTACCGGCGCAGCGTATCCCGCCACCTTGCCCGCGTGCAGGGCGCGCGCCCAACCGCCGCGGTCCTCGCCGCGCGCCAGGAGAGTTCCCCATGACGACATCCCATCTGGCCTTGCGGGGCCTGCTCGTGCTGCTGGCGGGTCTGCCGCTGGCCTCGCTCGCCGGCGAGCCGCTGATCGTGGTCGAAGACCGCGGCGGCGCGTCGGCGCTGCCGTACTACGAAGCCCTGAACCTCCAGCCGCGAGCCAACGCACCGGCCCGGCCGCACATCCCGACGCCCCAGGTTCCCGCCACGCCGGCGGACGAGGCCGCGATGCTGCCGGTACGCAGCGCCAAGCTCACGCCCGGCACCGTCGCGCGGCGGGTCATCGAGGCACCGGGCCTGCGGCCTTTTGTGGTCGTCGGCGACGACGAGGCATCCCGGGCCTGGCTGCGCCGCCAGGCGGCAGCGCTGCGCGAGCGCGGCGCGGTCGGCCTGGTAGTTAACGTCGAGACCGTGCAGGGCCTGGCGCGGCTGCGCGCCCTGGTGCCCGGCGTACCCCTCGCGCCTGTGTCCGGCGACGACCTGGCCGAGCGTCTGGGCCTGCGGCACTACCCGGCGCTGATCACGGCCACCGGCATCGAGCAATGAAGCCATGTCGGGGAAACAGCCGGTCGAGGTACTGCTTCGCCCAGCGGTGGAGCTTTACACCGTTGCCGCATGCGCGGGCGCCGCGTTTCTGTCCCTGGTGGCCCCATGGTCGCTCGCGCTGAGCCCGTCCATGGGCGTCGGCAGTGCGCTGGCGTTCGGTGCCTACGGTGCCATCCGCTACCGCGATTCCCGCGTCATCCTGCGCTACCGGCGCAACATCCGCCGCCTGCCGCGCTACGTGATGACCAGCAAGGACGTGCCGGTCAGCCAGCAACGGCTGTTCGTGGGGCGTGGCTTCCTGTGGGAGCAGAAGCACACCCATAGGCTCATGCAGACGTACCGGCCGGAGTTCCGCCGCTACGTCGAGCCCACACCGGCCTACCGGCTGGCGCGACGGCTGGAAGAACGGCTGGAGTTCGCGCCGTTCCCGCTGTCCCGGCTGTCGAAACTCACTGGCTGGGACGTGCCTTTCAACCCGGTGCGGCCGCTGCCGCCGGTGGGTGGCCTGCCACGCCTGCACGGCATCGAACCCGAGGAGGTGGACGTCAGCCTGCCGCTGGGCGAGCGCGTCGGCCACTCGCTGGTACTGGGCACCACGCGCGTCGGCAAGACCCGGCTGGCCGAACTGTTCGTGACCCAGGACATCCGGCGCGTGAACGCCACGGGCGAGCACGAGGTGGTGATCGTCATCGACCCCAAGGGGGACGCCGACCTGCTCAAGCGGATGTACGTCGAAGCCCTGCGTGCCGGCCGCGAAGGCGAGTTCTATGTGTTCCACCTGGGTTGGCCGGACATCTCCGCACGCTACAACGCCGTGGGCCGCTTCGGTCGCATCAGCGAGGTGGCCACCCGCGTCGCGGGGCAGCTTTCCGGCGAAGGCAACTCCGCCGCCTTCCGAGAGTTTGCGTGGCGGTTCGTCAACATCATTGCCCGCGCCCTGGTGGAGCTGGGACAGCGGCCCGACTACATGCTGATCCAGCGGCACGTCATCAACATCGACGCGCTGTTCATCGAGTACGCCCAGCATTTCTTTGCCAAGACCGAGCCCAAGGCCTGGGAGGTGATCGTCCAGATCGAGGCCAAGCTCAACGAGAAGAACATCCCGCGCAACATGATCGGGCGCGAAAAGCGCGTGGTGGCGCTGGAGCAGTACCTCTCGCAGGCGCGTAACTACGACCCGGTACTCGACGGCCTGCGCTCTGCCGTCCGCTACGACAAGACGTACTTCGACAAGATCGTCGCATCGCTGTTGCCGCTGCTGGAGAAGCTCACCAGCGGCAAGATCGCGCAACTTCTGGCCCCGAACTACTCCGACCTGGCCGACCCGCGCCCGATCTTCGACTGGATGCAGGTCATCCGAAAGCGTGCCGTGGTTTATGTGGGCCTGGATGCGCTGTCCGACGCCGAGGTCGCCGCAGCAGTCGGCAATTCGATGTTCAGCGATCTCGTGTCGGTCGCCGGACATATCTACAAGCACGGGATCGACGACGGCCTTCCTGGTGCATCGGCCGGTGCGCGCGTACCGATCAATGTCCACGCCGACGAATTCAACGAGTTGATGGGCGATGAGTTCATTCCGCTGATCAACAAGGGCGGCGGTGCCGGCCTGCAAGTCACCGCGTACACGCAGACCCTCTCGGACATCGAGGCACGCATCGGCAACCGCGCGAAAGCTGGCCAGGTGATCGGGAATTTCAACAACCTGTTCATGCTGCGCGTGCGCGAGACCGCGACCGCGGAACTGCTGACGAGGCAACTACCGAAGGTCGAGGTCTATACGACCACCATCGTCAGCGGCGCGACCGACAGCTCCGACATTCGCGGGGCGACGGATTTCACGTCGAACACCCAGGACCGCATCAGCATGTCCAGCGTGCCGATGATCGAGCCGTCGCACGTCGTCGGCCTGCCCAAGGGCCAGTGCTTCGCGCTGCTGCAGGGCGGTCAGCTTTGGAAAGTGCGCATGCCGTTGCCGGCACCGGACCCGGACGAAGTGATGCCGGCAGACTTGCAGCAACTGGCCGGGTACATGCGCCAGAGCTACAGCGAAGCGACGCAGTGGTGGGAGTTCACCAGCTCCCCGGCCTTGCAGGACACCGGCCTGCCCGACGACCTGCTGGATGACGCCGCTGCGGCCGAACCTCCCACGGTGGCCATTGCCACCGACGAGGACACCGGCAACAAGGCCTCGCCATGAAGGACGCCGCCTCCACTGCACAACGGGAGCAGAACCAGCGCCAGGGCCTGATCGTCGGCACCATCACCTTGCCGTTCCGGCTGCTCGGGGTGCTGATCGGCTCGCTGCTGTTCTCGATCGTCGTGGAGTGCGTAGGCATGCACCTGTTCTGGAAGGACCAGGGCTGGCGGCACTCGCAGCAGATGTTGCAGTACGAACTTGGGCACCTGTCCAGCCACTTCACGCGCAGCGTGGTCGTGCAGGAGCCGGGGCGCACCGCGCACGAACTGGTGGATACCGGCTACGAATGGGTATTCGTTCGCTCCGGGCTGCTGGAGCGCATGAGCCAGACCGCCGAACGCGCCCGCACGCCCAGCCATGGACAGACGCGCAACTTCCGCTACTACATCAGCCAGGTCTATGTCTGGACTGAAAGCTACCTGATCGCCGCAGCCTTCACCACGCTCACGTTCCTGGTGCGCCTGCTGGTGCTGGTGCTCACGTTGCCGCTGATCTTCACCGCGGCGTTCGTCGGCCTGATCGACGGCCTGGTGCGGCGGGACGTGCGCCGGTTCGGCGCCGGCCGGGAATCCGGCTTCATCTACCACCGCGCGAAGGCGAGCCTGATGCCGCTGGCCGTGCTGCCGTGGGTCACGTACCTGGCCTTGCCGATCTCGGTGCATCCACTGCTGATCCTGCTGCCCAGCGCCGCCTTGCTGGGACTGGCCGTGAGCCTGACCGCAGGCAGCTTCAAGAAGTACCTCTAGGCCATCAATCCGGGCATGCGCGAGTTCCTATTGTTTGCGGCCTAAAAGCCCCTCGCTGCCCACGATCGAGCCATTGCTGATCACACAGGAATGGCGCGATGTTGGCTCCGATCTGGCAGCGCGCCGCGCATCGCGGCGTGCCCATTTTTCTCGTGACGGCCCTGCTGCTGGGTCAGTCCCCGATGGCGTTGGCCGAGTCCCCCGCACAGCGCCAGGAGCTGGTCGCCGCGCTGCGCCAGCTCGACGCCCTGGAGCGCACCGTCGCCGACAGCGCCGCGCATGCCCCCATCCAGCCGGGCGAGCGCTACCACTTCGATTACCCGCGGCTGCTGGCTGACCTGGCGCGCGTGCGCGCCGGCATCCAGGCCCATCTCACACCGTCGCGTGCCCAGCCGCGCGACCCCTCCGAACTGGCCGGCGACTACCGCACCGAGCGGTCCGCTTCGCCATCGCCGACGGCGACTGCGGAGGGCAAGCAATGAACGGCGCCCAGGTCTCGGCATTTCAAGCCAACAGCGGCATCGCGCCTTCGGCGATGGCGACCGTCCTGGTCGGCGTCGTGTTCGCGGTCCTGCTCGTGTGGGGCGTCTGGGCCATCCGAACGGCCTACGTGGGGTGGTCCGAGAGCCGCCTCAACCAGCGCCAGTTCCTCGGCGTCTGCATCCGCTTCGTCGCGATGTACCTCGTCCTGAGCTTTTTCCTCCTCTCCTGACCTGAAAGGCACGACCATGCAAAACCGCATCCTCCATTCCCGTCTTGCCCAGCGCGCCGCTGTGGCACTGGGCGCCGCCGCGCTGCCCGCGCTGTCGTTCGCGCAAGGCTTGCCGCAGTTGGAGAACCCAACCCGCGGCACCGGCAACGGCATCATGGAAACGATCAGGAACTATGGCTACGACATCATCATGCTCGTGGCCCTCCTGGTCGTGGCGTCGATGTTTATCGGCGTCTGCTACCACGCCTACGGCACCTACGCCGAAATCCACACCGGCCGCAAGACGTGGGGCCAGTTCGGCCTCACGGTCGCGATCGGTGCCGTGCTGCTGGTGATCGGCATCTGGCTGCTCACCGAAGCCACCGGCATCCTGTAAGGCGAGGCCGGTATGTCCGAGCAGCAGCACGTCCGTGCGGACGGGACGGTCACGTTCCTTCCGCACCGGCTCAACCGCCATCCCGTTGTCGTGCGCGGCCTCACCGCCGACGAACTGTGGATCTGCTGCGGCCTGTCCGGCGCCGCCGGCCTGCTGGTCGGTGCGCCGCTGTCCTGGGTGTTCCGCACGATCGCCATCGCGCCGACGTTCGTCGTCCTGGGCGTGGCCCTGGGCGTCTTCATCGGCGGCGGCATCCTGCGCCGGCTCAAGCGCGGGCGTCCCGATACCTGGCTGTACCGGCAACTGCAATGGCGCATCGCCACGCGCCATCCGCTGATGGCGGGATGGGTGGGCGGCCACGTGCTGATCTCGCGCTCTGGCTTCTGGTCCACCCGAAGGTCTGCCTCAAGGGGGGCACGATGAGCCGCTTCAAGAACGAGATCACCCATCTGCAGGCGCACATCAAGACGCTTCGCCTGGGTGCTGGCGCGCTGGTCATCGTCGCCCTGGTCATGGGCGGTGGCTGGTGGAGCGCGCCGCGCGACCTGACCATCCACGTCCCGCCCGACCTGCGCTCCGGCAGTACCCGCAAGTGGTGGGAAGTGCCGCCCGAATCGGTCTATGCGTTCACGTTCTACGTGTTCCAGACCCTCAACCGCTGGCCGACGAACGGCGAAGAGGACTACCCGCGCAACCTCCATACGCTCTCGCCGTATCTCACCCCGTCCTGCCAGGCCTTCCTGCGCGCGGACTACGACTACCGCCGCAGCACGGGCGAACTGCGCCAGCGCGTGCGCGGAATTTATGAAATCCCCGGCCGCGGCTATGGCGACGACCCCACGGCGCGCGTGCGCGTGGTCTCCGACCGCGACTGGGTGGTGACGCTCGACATCACCGCCGACGAGTACTACGGCGCCGAACAGGTCAAGCGCGCGCTCGTGCGCTACCCGGTGAAGGTCACGCGGGTGGACGTCGATCCCGCCCGCAACCCCTTCGGCCTGGCGCTGGACTGCTATGACGGTGCCCCCCAGCGCATCAGCGCCCCGGAGCCGACGCGCCCGGCACCTGGCGGCCTGTCTCCGCAAGCGCCCCAAGGAGGAAACACCCCATGAAGCATCCTGTACTCGTGCTGCTGGGGCTGCTGGCCGCGGCCGCGGCACCCGTCTCCCATGCTGTGGAGATTCTGCGCTGGGAACGCATGCCGCTCGCGGTGCCGCTGAAGGTCGGCCAGGAGCGCATCGTGTTCATCGATCGGAACGTCCGCGTGGGCGTGCCTGCGGGCGTGGGCGAACGCCTGCGCGTGCAGAGCGCGGGTGGCGCGGTGTACCTGCGCGCCAGCGAACCGATCGAGCCCACGCGGCTGCAATTGCAGGACGCCGACACGGGCGCGCTGATCCTGCTCGACATCGCGGCCGAGCCGCCCAAGGACGGCGAAGCCGAGCTGGAGCCGGTGCGCATCGTCGAGGGCAGCAGCACCCCGGCGCGCTATGGCGATCAGGCAGGCGGTGCCGATGAGGCCCCAGCACGCTCCCAGGATGAGACAGGTACGCGGGCAGCGCGGCGCGAGACGCCGGTTTCGGTCGTCCTGACGCGCTTCGCCGCGCAGAACCTCTACGCGCCCCTGCGCACCGTGGAGCCGCTGCCCGGCGTCATGCGGGTGAACCTGCGCCGCGACCTCGACCTGGGCACGCTGATGCCGACGCTGCCGGTGCGCGCGGTCGCGCTCGCGTCGTGGCGTCTGGAAGACCAGTGGGTCACCGCCGTGCGTCTGACCAACAGCAGCGGCGGCTGGGTCACGCTCGACCCGCGCGTGCTGCAAGGCGATTTCCTCACCGCCACCTTCCAGCACGAAGCGCTCGGCCCGCGCGGGACGCCCGAGGACACGACCGTCCTGTACCTGGTGACGCGCGGGCACGGCCTCGCGCAATCGCTGCTGCCGGCGATCCACCGCTTCGACCCGGCCGTGCATCTGCCGCAGCCGGAAGTTGAAGCCGACGATGGCAAGGAGGCCCGCCATGCGCAGTAACGGCTTGCTCAAGTGGCTGATGATCCCGGTCGCCTTGCTGGTGTTGTTCGTTGCCATCCGGCTGTTCTCCGGTGGAAGCACGTCGGCACCGCCCGCGGCAGATGCCGGCTCCAAGCTCACGCCCGAGGAAATGAAGGCGTTGGGCATCGAAGGCGATACCCCCCGCGATACCGTGGCAACGCTCGTCGCCCAGGTGAAGCAGTTGCGCACCGAGCTTCAGACCGCGCTGACCGACAACAAGTCGCAGCGCGAGGAGAACCAGCGGCTGCGCCAGCGCGAAAACTCCATCGACCAGCGCATCAATTCGGCCCTCGAATCCGAGCGCTCCAACCTGCGCCGCGACCAGGAACAGGCGGCCAGCGCGCGCCAGCAGACCGAAGGGTTGCTCGCCGACCTGCAGCGGCGTCTGGACAGCATCGGCGGGCGCGGCGGCGGCCACGCTGATCTGCCGGTGGGCCTGGGTCTGCGCGACGGCGACGAGGCCGGCATGGAAGGCGGCATGCGCTGGGTCGAACCGGACGACGCGACGAAGAAGGCCGAGGGACGCAACGGCAGCCGTGGCACGGGTAGCGGCATGAGCTTCCCGACGAGCTTCGGCCCGGCGCAAAGCACGCTGGAAACGACCGCGGAAACCGTGGCGAACGCCGGCGCACGTGCGGCAGGCGTCAGGAGCGCCAAGCCGGTCTATACCGTGCCGACCAACTCGACGCTGATGGGCTCCGTGGCGATGACGGCGCTGATTGGGCGCGTGCCGATCGACGGGACGGTGAACGACCCATACCCCTTCAAGGTCTTGGTCGGGCCGGACAACCTGACGGCCAACGGGATTGATATTCCCGACGTGGCCGGCGCGGTCTTCTCCGGCACCGCCTCGGGCGACTGGACGCTATCATGCGTGCGCGGCCAGGTGCGCAGCATCACGTTCGTCTTCAACGACGGCACGATCCGCACCATCCCCGAAGACCGCGAAGGCAACCAGCAGAACAACCAGCAGCGCGACGGCCTGGGCTGGATCAGCGATCCGTATGGCATCCCTTGCGTCAGCGGCGAGCGGCGCAGCAACGCCCAGCAATACCTCGGCTCGCAGGCCCTGATCACGGCGGCCGGTGCCGGCGTCGCCTCGCTCATCGAGAGCGACAGCGGCCGCATGTCCTACGTCGGCTCGGACGGCGCCATCGGCACCGTTGGGATCAGCGGCCAGGAAGCGGTCGGCCAGATCCTCGCGGGCGGCGTGCGGGACATGTCGGCCTGGGTCAACAAGCTCTACGGCCAGGCCTTCGCCGCCGTCTATGTGCAGCCCGGCGCCAAGGTCGCCGTCCACCTCGAAAAACCGCTGGCCATCGATCACGACCCCGAAGGCCGGCGCGTCGATCACCGTGCAGGAGAAAGCCATGCGCTCGAACTTGACTAAGGGCCTGGCACTGGCCCTGGCCGTCGCCGTGCTCGGTGGCTGCGCCACCAGCAAGGAAGAACTGCTGACCCATAGCGACCGCACCATGATGGACATCTGGCAGCAGGAAACGGGTGGCGCCAGCAGTGGCACCGGCCAGGTCGCGCGCCGGCAGTTGCTCGACGCGCGCCAGAGCCTGCGCCGGCCGCTGACCGACACCGACGTGCAGGCCGCGCCCGCCGAGCAGATGCGCTACACGCGCACGGCGCGCAACGAGGTCTATCGCCAGTTCCAGCGCCTGCCCAATCCCGATCTCGTCATGTACGTGTACCCGCACCTGGCGGGCACGGACCCCGTTCCCGTGCCGGGTTACACGACGGTCTTCCCCCTGTACCAGCGCGTGCAGTACGCCATGCCGGGCGAGCGCGTGGAGGACTACTGATGCGCTGGAAACTTCCCTGGCCGAAGCTGGCCGCATCCAGCGCCAGCGACGACGAGCAGCCGGACGGTTGGCAGCGCCACGTGGATGCCTTGCGCCAAGCCGGCATCCCCGAACCTGGTGCAGCGGTACAGGGCCGCAGGCCGGCGACGGTAGCCGACGAGCAGGCGCTGTACGACGTCGCACCGTCGTTCGCGGAACTGCTGCCTTGGGTGGAGTTCCTGCCGCAGTCGAAGTCCATGCTGCTGGAGGATGGGCAGTCGGTCGCTGCCTTCTACGAGCTGGTGCCGCTGGGCACCGAGGGCCGGGAACCCGGCTGGCTCGCGCATGCCCGCGATGCCTTGGAGAACGCGCTCCAGGACTCGTTCGATGAACTGGACGAAAACCCCTGGGTGCTCCAGCTCTACGCCCAGGACGAGCCCAGCTTCGACCAGTACATGCAGACCCTGCGCGACTACGTGCAGCCGCGCGCCCGCGATACCGCATTCACCGAGTTCTACCTGCGCTTCTTCGGCCACCACCTGCGCGCGGTCGCCAAGCCGGGCGGCCTGTTCGAGGACACGGTGGTCACGCGGCTGCGCTGGCGCGGCCAGACGCGGCGGGTGCGCATGGTGATCTATCGCCGTGCCACCGGGCAGGCGAGCCGCCGCGGCCAGACGCCCGAGCAGATGCTGAACATCGTCTGCGACCGCCTGTGCGGCGGCCTGGCGAACGCCGGCATCCAGGCACGGCGCATGGTCGCGGCCGACGTCCACGACTGGCTGCTGCGGTGGTTCAATCCGCGCCCCGCGATGCTCGGGCCGAATGCAGAGGACCGGGAGCGCTTCTACGCGCTGGCGCGCTACCCCGACGAGACCGAGGACGGCGAGATCGAACTGGCGAGCGGTCGGGATTTCAGCCAGCGGTTGTTCTTCGGCCAGCCACGCTCCGACGTGGAGCGTGGCACCTGGTACTTCGATGGCATGCCGCACCGCGTGCTGATCACCGACCGGCTGCGCATGCCGCCCGGCACCGGACACCTGACCGGCGAGACCCGCAAAGGGGATGCCATCAACACGCTGTTCGACCAGATGCCGGAAGACACCTTGCTTTGTCTCACGATGGTCGCCACGCCGCAGGATGTCCTGGAAGCGGATCTCAACCACCTGGCGAAGAAGGCCGTGGGCGAGACGCTGGCGTCGGAGCAGACGTTGAAGGACGTGCAGGAAGCCCGCTCCCTCATCGGCAGCGCGCACAAGCTCTACCGGGGGACGCTGGCGTTCTACCTGCGCGGACGCGACGAAGCCGAACTGGACCGGCGCGGCCTGGACCTGGCGAACGTGATGCTCAACGCCGGCTTGCAGCCGGTGCGCGAGGACGACGAGGTGGCACCGCTCAACAGCTACCTGCGCTGGCTGCCGTGCTGCTACAACCCCGGTCAGGACCGGCGTAGGTGGTACACCCAACTGATGTTCGCGCAGCACATCGCGAACGTGTCGCCGGTGTGGGGCCGCGCCCAGGGCACGGGGCACCCCGGCATCACGATGTTCAATCGCGGTGGCGGCCCGATTACGTTTGACCCCTTGAACAGGTTGGATCGGCAGATGAATGCCCACCTGTTTCTGTTCGGCCCTACGGGCTCGGGGAAGTCCGCGACGCTCAACAACCTCTTGAATCAGGTCACGGCCATCTATCGGCCGCGGCTGTTCATCGTGGAGGCCGGCAACAGTTTCGGCCTGTTCAGCGATTTCGCCAAGCGCCTGGGCCTGACCGTGAACCGGGTCAAACTGGCCCCTGGCTCGGGCATCAGCCTCGCGCCGTTCGCCGATGCGCGCCGGCTGATCGAAACGCCGAGCGACGTGCAGACCCTCGATGCTGATGCGCTGGACGAGGACCTGCCCCCGGACGCCTCGGCCATGGAGGCGGACGAGCAGCGCGACGTGCTCGGCGAACTGGAGATCACGGCGCGGCTGATGATCACGGGCGGCGAGGACAAGGAGGAAGCCCGGATGACGCGGGCCGACCGCTCGCTGATCCGCCAGTGCATCCTCGACGCCGCCGAGCACTGCCACGGCGGGGGTGGTAGCGAGAAGCGCACGGTGCTCACGCGCGACGTGCGCAACGCGCTGCGCATCCGCGGCCAGGACCCGACGCTGCCCGAAATGCGGCGCGTGCGGCTGCTGGAGATGGCGGACGCGATGGATATGTTCTGCCAAGGCACGGACGGCGAGATGTTCGACCGCGACGGCACGCCGTGGCCCGAAGCCGACATCACCCTGGTCGATCTGGCGACCTATGCACGGGAGGGCTACAACGCCCAGCTCTCCATCGCCTACATCAGCCTGATCAGCACGGTGAACAACATCGCCGAGCGCGACCAGTACCTGGGCCGCCCGATCATCAACGTCACCGACGAAGGCCACATCATCACGAAGAACCCGCTGCTCGCGCCCTATGTCGTGAAAATTACAAAGATGTGGAGAAAGTTGGGGGCCTGGTTCTGGCTCGCGACGCAGAACATCGACGACCTGCCGCGCGCCGCGGAGCCCATGCTCAACATGATCGAGTGGTGGATCTGTCTCAGCATGCCGCCCGATGAAGTCGAGAAGATCGCGCGGTTCCGCGAACTCTCGCCCGCGCAGAAGGCGCTGATGCTTTCGGCGCGCAAGGAAGCGGGGAAATTCACCGAAGGCGTCATCCTCTCCAAGAGCATGGAAGTGCTGTTCCGCGCCGTGCCGCCGTCCCTGTACCTCGCCCTCGCGCAGACAGAACCCGAGGAGAAGGCCGAACGCTACCAGCTCATGCAGCAGTACGGCTGCACCGAACTGGAAGCGGCTTTCAAGGTGGCCGAGAAGATCGACCAGGCCCGCGGCATCGAGTCGCCGGCCCTGGAACTGTCGTAAACCGGAGAGCGCCGTGGAACAGAAACGTCCTTCCATTCCGATGCAGGTCCAGGCGTTCCGCCGTCGCCGCTGGCGGCCTCGCTGGCCCTGGGTATTGGCTGCTGCGCTGGCCGCGCTGCTGCTGATCTGGCTGGTGTCCCGGACGCCCGGCGAATCCTCAGCGCCGTCGCCCGCGCCGGTCAGCACGGCGCAGGTCGCTGGGCCACCCTGGCAGATGGGCAACCCGGAAGGCCGTTTCACGCTGACGCTCTATGCCGACCTGGAATGCCCGTTCTGCCGGGAGTATTTCCCGCAGCTCAAGCGCTGGGTCGGCAACAACACCGACGTGGCGCTGCAATGGCATCACCAGCCGCTGGCCGCGCACGAGCCTGCCGCGTCGGCCGAGGCACGTCTGGCCGAGTGCGCCGCCGAAGCGGGCGGGCATGCGGCGTTCTGGCAGGCGGTCGAATGGGTCTATGCCCACACGCGCAGCGACGGCCAGGGCTTGCCCGATGGCTTGCGTTACCCCGAAACAACGTCAGCCATCGAACAGTGCATGGCGAGCGAGCGCCCCAACGTGGCCATCCGCGCGCAGGCCGCGGAAGCCACCAAGAGCGGCGTGACCGCCACGCCGTCGCTGCGACTGCTCGATCGCCAGACGGGCCAGGCCATCCTGCTGCAGGGGCCGATCGAAGGTGATGCCTTGCTCTCGGCCATGGACCTGCTGGCGGCCGGGGACATGGCCAGCGACGCGCCGGGTTTGCCCGCCACCCCCACACCCGAAATGCCTGCCGACGTTGTCGGCGACATGCCCAGGTAGCCCTCGGTCTTGGAGGCTACGGCGCGGCTCGCCGCGCTGACCGCTACCCGTTCGCTTTCGCATCCTGGCCGCGAACAATCACCGCCGCGCGGTGATGGATGCACCTTGTTCCGCTGTTTCCATCCCCAGGAGGGCTTGCCCTCCCAGGGTGGCACCCTCCGCTCACTTTCTGGAGGTCCGCCATGTCTCTCGTCGCCAACGACTCCTGCGTGGAGCCACGTTTTGCCCCCGCGTCCCAATCCGATGACTGGATCATCCGGCAAGCCATCGCGCTGCTGGAGCAGCGGGTCTTCAAGAAGGGGCTATCCCTGGAAAGGCCTGCCGCCGTCAAGGACTACCTGCGCCTGAAACTGGCCGCCGAGCCCAATGAAATCTTCGCCATCGTGTTTCTCAACAGCATGCACGAGGTGCTGGCCTACGAGCCGATGTTCAAGGGCACGGTCCATTCGACCACGGTGCATGCGCGCCCAATCGTGCAGCGCGCCCTGGAACTTAATGCCTCCGCAGTCATTTTTTCGCACCAACACCCTTCGGGCTGCACGGAGCCGTCAAGCGCGGACCGCGCTTTGACCCAAACGCTGAGGGCCGCGTTGTCGCTGATCGACGTGAGGGTGCTGGATCACCTCATCGTCGGCCAGGGCACGCCGTACTCGTTCGCGGAATCCGGCCTGCTGTAGCGACGGCATCGGCTCCCTGATCCACGCGGAGGCTTCGGCCTCCGCTTTTTCATGGGCGCGAGACAAGCAGGTATGCGGGCAGTGCGCGATGCGCATTGTTTGTTGGGGCCGCGTCGGCTTCGCGTTTGACTACGGCTCTGATCAACTTCAAGGGCACGCGACATGCCAGCATCTCTTTCCAGGTTCGCGCCGGGCTGGCGAACCCTCGGCCTGGCCGTGGCGTTGCCAGCAGCCCTAGCCGTTTTCAGCTCGGCCACCTTCGCTGCCGACGTGGTGGTCGTCACCGACAGCCGCCACCCGGTCAAGACCATGGGCGGCGAGCGGCTGATCGAGCTGGACGAAGCCCACAGGATTGAAGCGGAGCTTTCCGCTGGACTGCCCACCGACCCCGAACAGGCGACGGCCATCGTCAAGCGCCGGCTGAATGGCGGCGGTGCCGACCTACAGCGACGCATCGCTTCCGCATACCAAGGCGTCACCGACGCATGGAGCCTCGGCATCACCAGCCTCCCGGCCGTGGTGGTGGACCAGCGCTACGTGGTCTATGGCGAGCCGGACGTGGCGCGCGCCGTCGCGCGCATCGAGCAGCACCGGAGGGCCCAGCCGTGACCCGCCCATTCGACCTGATGCGCCGCCTGCGCGCCGGCGTGGCTTCCGTGCTACTGCTCAGTGCCACCGGCAGCTACGCCCTCAACACCGCCACCATCGTCGGCTCGGTGGCGTCGCCCGACTGCCTCGAATACCGCGTCGTCGGCATCTGCTACTGGCTCTACTGCACCTGGACCGGCTGCACAGTGCGCACGTCGATCAAGGTGCGCCACTACATCCCCGACGCAGTGGTGTCGTCGTACTCGAATACCGGCGAAAACCCCTGGGTCGAAGTCCGGGCAATGAGCACGCCCAACCCGTCCGCCCAAGCGGGCGGCGACGGAACCACGAACGAGGACCACGAAAACAACCTCGCCAAATTCAAGAACTCCGACGTGATCGGCCACCCTGGCGCCGAGGTGTTCAACCAGTTCGTCTCGTCCTCGGGCTACTTCTGCGAGGGCGCGGGCACGGCGTTCATGCCGTACTTGCTCAGCACCCTGGACACGCTGGCCTGGCGCTACAACGTGCCCGAGATGGCCTACCCGGAAGCACTGATTCCGGGCCGGCGTGAGGTCGGCGCACGCACCACGATGAACCTGTGGGGCAACGTGTATCCCCGTGGCGGCTTCCTGCACCAGACCGACGACTTCAAGGCCGGCGCAGTGGTGGCCCAGCGTGCGGGAGATGTCGTCACGCGCCGCGGGCAGATCCACGTCTATCAGCCTTTGCTTGCCAACTCCCGCGACGGCTACTGGCCGGCCGGCGCGCTGCTGGAAGGCGATGCTTCCACCGGCAAGTGGCAAGAACTCACGCCCGTCCTGTCCTCCTCCTGCACGGTCTTTCCGCGCAGCGGCTTCCTTACCCAGGCGCAGCAAGGCGACTACGCATGGGCGCTGTGGCGGCCGTATGCCTGCTGCGAACGCCGGGGCCAAGTGTTCCTGGGCAGCGTCGATTTCCTCTGAGGTGGTGCCATGAAGTTCCGTCCTGCATTCAATCCGTTCTCCCGCCGGGTACGTCGCACGGAGATCGTCCTGGCGCTGGCCGCCGCGCTCGCGTTGGGCAGCGGCGTGGCCTGGGGTCAACTGGGATACCAGACCAGCGGCAGCGTCATCGGCGATGACGTCATGTACTCGATCGGTGGCGGCAACGCCGTGTCGATGGGACGTGCGGCCGGCATGCGCTCTCTCGGTGTCGGCGTGGGCTGGAACAGCAACTTGATCTGCGGCGACATGAGCATCCAGACCACGTTGAAGAACCAACTTAATGGCATCACCAATGGCTTCCAGCAAATCATGTCGTCGGTGATCCAGAGTGCCACGAGTGCGGTGGCATCGTTGCCCGCGCTGATCATCCAGCGGGCCGATCCCGGTCTGTACAACCTGCTCACCAATGGCGTGCTGCAGGCGCGGCTCGATTTCGACCGCTCCAAGCTGACGTGCCGTGCCATGGCCGAGAAGATGGCCGAAACGGCGGGCGGCCAGCTCGGCTGGAGCCAGATGGCCGAAGGCCTGGCGTTGCGCGATGCCGTGTCGAGCACGGATGCTGTATCGGCCATCGAGCAGGCCGAGACGCGCCGCGGCAATGATGGCGTGCCGTGGGTCGGGGGCAGCAACGCGGGCGGCTCCGGCCAGCCCGCGATCAAGGTCGTCGGCGATGTCACCCGCGCCGGCTACAACCTGGTCAACGGCCGCGGCGTGACCGACACCTCGTCCATCGCGCCGTCCAGTTGCAGCAGCCTCTCATGCCAGACCTGGACCTCGCCGCAGGCCGCCGTCGAGTGGGCTACGCGCGTACTCGGCGAGAAGGAACAGCGCACGTGCGATGCCTGCACAAAGACCGAGACGACGCCCGGCGTCGGGCTCACGCCACTGATTCAGGAGGAATACGACACCAAGCTGCAGGCGCTCCAGGATCTCGTCTCCAGGGCGAAGAACACGACGCCCGAGAACCTGCGCGAGGCCGGCAGCGCGTCGCTGCCCATCACGCGCGGCGTGATCGAGGCACTGCGCGACGAGCCCGACCAGCACCTGCTGTCGCAGCGCCTGGCGTCCGAGGTTGCGCTGGCGTCCGTGCTGGAGAAGGCGCTGCTGCTGCAGCGCACGCTGCTCACGGGCAAGAAGGAGCCCAACGTCGCGGCGAACGAGCTTGCCGTGGCGGCCGTGAACCACGAGAGCGACACGCTCGACCGTGAGATTCGCAACCTCAAGACCGAACTGGAACTGCGGCGCGAGCTGGCGAACAACTCGCCCATGGCCATCATCCAGCGCCACGGCGCGCGCGCGGCCGGCTCGCGCGGCATCTACGAGGGCGATCCTGTCCCGGACCGTCTCGACCAGCTCCAGAAGGGCAATCCGGGGAGTCGGCCATGAGCCCGGCACGCCTGGCCTGGTGGCCGCTGCGCTGGTTGTTCAGCCGGCGCGCGGCGAAGACGCTGCTGTGGCTGGTGCTGATCGTTGCCGCTGCCGTGGGGGCCAACGTCGCGGGCATCTACCTGGTCGGCAGCGTTGCAGGCTGGGAACGGTGGCTGGCGGCCTCCGCAGGGTATTTCTTCATCTGGCGGCTGTGCGTGTACGCGGCAACGGCCTATGGATGGTTCTGGATGCGCCGCCGGGTGCTGGCCCGCGAAGACCAAAGCAGGACGGATGGCCAGGCGCGGCGCCGCCTGATCCGCACCGAGGTCGCCGGCGTCGTCGCCATCGTCGCGCTGGAAGCCAGCCTGTTGATGCAGGCCGCTTGATGGGAGATCGTGGCCATGACGCTTTTCACGACGGACTACCTGGAGTACTACCTCACCCTCGTGTCCTGGATCGTCAACAACGGTATCTGGGCCGTGCTGGTGTCCAGCGGGGTGTTCGCGCTGCCTTTCGTTGCCATCGTCGTGCAGGAGTGGCTGAAGGCCCGTGCGGAAGGCGCTGACGAGGGCAACAAAGGCGTTCTGAGTGCCGCCCGTATCGAGAACCGGGTGTTCGTCGCGATCGTCGTGGTGATGTTCGCGGGCATTCCGTTCATCGACGTGGACCTCAGCACCATCCAGTACGACAGCTCGCGCTCGGCACAATGCCAAGTCAGCGTGCCGCAGCCCATGGAAACCGGCTGGTCGCAGTCCTTCAGCACCATCAACAACCAGTCGGCGAAGGTGCCGGTCTGGTGGGCCTTCATGCACGCGCTCTCGCGCGCGGTCACGAGCGCCTCGGTGGCCGCGATCCCGTGCGGTACGGACCTGCGACAGATGAGGATGGAGATCGACGCGACCCGCATCGACGACCCGGTACTGGCTCAGGAGGTCGCGGACTTCTCGCGGGACTGCTATGGGCCTGCGCGGGCCAAACTGTTCATGCAGCGCCCGGATCTCGATGAGCAGCAGATGCACGACGTGACCTGGATCGGCTCGCGCTTTTTCACGGACACGGGGGGCTACTACGACAACTACCGCTCCAGCACAGCGCGCGAGGCATGGCCCTATGACGATACCCGCGATGCGGGGCTCGCGCAGGTTGCCAATGGTGGCGGCTACCCGACCTGCAGGCAGTGGTGGTCAGACGGCAGCAACGGCCTGCGGGCACGCCTGCTGGGTCAGGTGGACCCGAGCCTGCTGAATCGCCTGGCGGGCTGGGCCGGGTTCCTCAGCCGGGCCGAGGTGGACGATTCGGTAATCCGCGCCATCGCGTCACCCCGGCAGCAGAAACTGAACCAGGGCAGCGTTTATACGGACTACGGCGGTCAGATCGACAAAACCCTGCCGAACATCGTGACGCGGGCCACAGGCGACGTCGGGATGGCAGTCGGCGCGATTGCTGCGTTTCCTGCCATGGACGTCGTGCGCCAATCCCTGCCCATGGTGCTCGCCTTGCTGAAGATGGCGCTGGTCATCTGCATCCCGCTCGTGCTGGTCGTGGGCACCTATGACCTGAAGACGGTCGTCACCGTCAGCGTGGTGCAGTTCGCGCTGTTCTTCACGGACTTCTGGTTCCAGCTCGCACGCTGGATCGATTCGACGATTCTGGACGCGCTTTATGGCTGGGGCTTCGGCTGGAACCGGCCGCACACCAACTTCGACCCGCTGGTGGGGTTGAACAACGCCTTCGGGGACATGCTCCTGATGTTCATCACGGGCACGATGTTCATCGTGCTGCCTACCTTCTGGATCATGGCCTTGGCTTGGGCGGGCGTTCGCGCCGGTAACGTGCTGCAAGGCCTCGCCGGTGCCACTGGCGAGGCCAAGGCTGCCGGTGGGAAGGGAGGAAGTATCGCGATCAATGCAGTGTCGAAGAAGTGATCACTGCTAGTCGTCCTCGACATGAGGATCAATGCGAAAACCGTCGTAGGTGTACAGGCCGAACCCGGCTGGCCCGTTTCGCCATTCTGGCTCGGGCAACTCCTCGCCCAAGTCGGCGTTGCGGGCCATCCAGGCAACGACCATGACGCACACCAGCAACAGAGCCAGCCAGAAGGTGGTGTACAGCAGCGCCCCGAGCGCGGCCAGCTTGACCACCCACACGAGCACGACGGCGCCAGCTACCGGCACTCCCTTGGAGATCAACCAGTTCGACGCCCGCCGTTCGCCGCGCGCATAGGCACGCCATCCGCGGCCAAAGGCGCGGCCGAGGCGTTCTGCGGTGCTGGTGCGGGTCGTCGTGTTCATGGTCGTCTCCTGCTGCTGAGGAATACCTATTTCAGTTTGCTCCACTTCATTCGGTTTGAGGCTTCAATGTGTTCTCTTGCTGCTTCAGGACGCCTCGTCATCCGGCTCCACCGGGCCAGGATCGGGTTCCACGCCGATGCGGTAGGTGGCAACGAACCGCGGCCAGTCCACATGGTCAACCAGCTCGATGTCCTCGACAACGCTGACCTTGGCTCCCGCACGCTCGAACAGGGCGATGCTCTTGGCGGGATAGTTGTTGCGCGACGGATAGAGCACCCCGTCGAACAGCGCTTGGCCATCATCTCCGAGCATCGCATGCACCTGGGCGGACACCTGCTGCGTGTACGTGTAGTCGCGGCTGGCCAACTGCTCCAGATTCAGGCCGAAGTAGCCCGCCATGACGCCCGGTGCCGTGAGGTCAGCCAGAAGCACGTCATCCAGCACGCCTACTGCGCGCACCATCCGGGCCTGGACTTCCTTCAGGGCAATGGAGCGCTTCGTGTCTTCAAGCCACTGGTGCTTGTGGAACACCGACTCCATCAGCGCCGTGGGCAGGTCGCGCCCCAGGTAGAGCACGCCGTAGGCCCCCGCCGGGTCATCGTAGCGATTCGTGCTGCTGCGGCCATAGTACAGCGGGCTGCCCCGATAGACGACGCGGCTCACATGCTGGAGCAGTTCACCGGCATCGATCAGGAACGAAGGCAGCTCGTGGCTCATGGTGATCTCGCTTCAATGCACCTGGACGCCCAGCACGTTGAACACGGCCTCGGCCACGTCATCGATCGTGCGATGCGTCACCGCATCCACCGGCGAGCGACCGCCCAAGCCTTCGAGCGGTTCGGACAGCGCGCGGTAGATCGTCCAGTGGTCGATGCCCTCGACTTCCTGAAGTACGGTTTGAGTCAACTGCTGCTTCACCGGGTCGAGCTGCCAGTCGGGCAGCTTCTGGCCGCGCGGCCCCACGTTCAGCGCCAGCAGCCGACGGGCGAGGATGTCCTTGTAGATTTGCTGGCGCGACTTGTCCGCCAGCTTGGCGAACTCGGCGGGCGGCAGGTTGTGCGGCTGGTTGAAGGCTTCCAGCAGCACGGCGCGGCCTCGCTGGACGTCGGTTTCAGTCGGTGCCCAGCGCGTGTCGGCGCGCAGCGCGGCCACCTTGCGCTGCAAGGCCTGCGCCACCGTTTCGCCTTCGAGGTTGGCGGGCAGCTTCACCGCTTCCACGCGCTCATGAATGAACGCCTGCAACTCGGCCGCGAAAGCCGGAGCATTGCGGATTTCGACGGTATCCGCGAAGCGGCGCACATCCTCCACCGTAACGCGCGGCAGACGATCGGCAATGAATTCGATGGCAGTGGGCATGGTCATCTCCCAGGTAGGTTTGAGACAGGATTCACTCTAGTCTCCTTTGTCGCCTTTGTCAACTTTGTCGCCTGAGTGAAAGCCTACCTGGCGGGTAGCGTCTTGGGAGCATAGACCGGGGCCAGCGCCGGGTCGCCACCCAATCCATTCGTGCGGGTTCCACATTGACGCTGGAGCCGCAACCCAGGCCCCGCTATACCGAAACGGTTAAAGGCCAAAGGGTCAAAACGGCAAGGGAATGGGGTGCAAGGGGAAAGGCCCTACCTCGAAAAGGCCAAAAGGCCTCCCGCCCGGCCCGCCATCAGGACACCGACATGCTCTCCCTGTTCCAGCGAAAACGGCCCCCGGTCGCCGCCGCTCCATCGCCACCACCCGCCGCCGACCTCCCGAAAGGGTTGATGCGGCCGGACTCGGCCGCATCGCTGCTAGCCACCCCGCGCCGGCAGAAGCTGCTGGAACACATCTGGCAGCGCACATCGCTCTCGCGCAAGCAGTTCGCCACCCTGTACCGCGTCCCGCTGGAGCGCTACGCGGAGCTGGTCCAGGCTTTCCCGGCCTCCGAAGCGCACCACCACGCCTACCCGGGCGGCATGCTCGACCATGGCCTCGAAATCGTCGCCTACAGCCTGAAGCTGCGGCAGTCCCATCTGCTACCCATTGGCGCCAGCCCCGAAGACCAGGCGGCGCAGGCCGAAGCCTGGACTGCGGCCGTCGCCTATGCCGCACTGCTCCATGACATCGGCAAGGTCGCGGTCGATCTGCACGTCGAGCTGGCCGACGGTAGTACCTGGCACCCATGGCACGGCCCGCTGCGCCAACCGTACCGCTTTCGCTACCGCGATGATCGCGAGTACCGGCTCCACAGCGCCGCGACAGGCTTGCTCTACCGGCAACTGCTCGATCGCGACATGTTGGACTGGCTCAGTGGCTATCCGTCCCTGTGGGCACCGCTGCTTTACGTCCTCGCCGGGCAGTACGAGCACGCCGGGGTGCTGGGCGAGCTGGTCGTACAGGCCGACCGCGCCTCCGTCGCCCAAGAGCTGGGCGGCGATCCTGCGCGCGCTCTGGCCGCACCCAAGCACTCGCTCCAACGCAAGCTGGTCAACGGGCTGCGCTACCTGCTCAAGGAAGAGCTGAAACTGAACCAGCCCGAAGCCTCCGATGGCTGGCTCACTCAGGATGCTCTATGGCTGGTGAGCAAGACCGTTTCCGACAAGCTGCGCGCGCACCTGCTGTCTCAGGGGGTCGATGGCATCCCTGCGAACAACACCGCAGTGTTCAATGTGCTCCAGGATCACGGCATGTTGCAGCCGACGCTCGACGGCAAGGCGATCTGGCGCGCGACCGTGACCAGTTCCACCGGCTGGTCACACTCGTTCACCCTGTTGCGGCTGGCACCTGCACTGATTTGGGAGCCTGGCGAGCGGCCGGCGCCGTTCGCCGGGACGGTGGCGATCGACATGACACCGGCCGACAAAGAGGCCGATGCTTCGGTGCAATCGCCGGCACTCGCGACAACACATCCTGCCGAAGAGCAGCATCCTGCTCCGTGGACGGACGCTGGCGCCGCTGCTGCCCCGGTTCACCCGTCCGCTGCCCAGGCCGTGCCCGATGTCATGGAAGACATGCTCGCGATGGTGGGAATGGGTGAATTGCCTGCCGTCCAGCAGGATGCAGAAGCCGTCTCGGTCGAAGCGCCTGCCGCAGGCCCCGAAACGCCTGCGCCGTCACTGGCTCCATCATCAGCGCCCGCGCCCACGGCCGCGCAGCCATCCGGTGAGCACTTCATGGCATGGCTGCAACAGGGCGTCGCCTCGCGGCGGCTCATCATCAACGACGCCAAGGCGCTCGTGCATACCGTGGGCAACACCGCCTACCTGGTCAGTCCCGGCGTCTTCCAGCGTTACGCGCAGGAACACCCGCAAGTCGGCACGCTGGCGAAGCAGGAAAGCCAACAAGATTGGCAATGGGTACAGAAGCGTTTCGAGCGGCTGCAACACCATCGCAAGCACCCCAACGGCCTAAACATCTGGACCTGCGAGGTGACGGGGCCTCGCAAATCCCGCCGCCTCCACGGCTACCTGTTGGACGATGCTCGGCTGTTGTTCGCGGAAATGCCGCCGAACAACCCCTACTTGTCGCTCGTGCAATAAGAAGATGAAGACCGCCAAGTGTCATAAACGATGGCGGGGATGTTGTAAATACTGCATTTTTCAAGCAGCTATTGTAGTGTTTACAACCTATTGCCCGTCGTAGCGGTCAAGCCACCGCTTTAGGAGATACCTGTGTATGTAGTCCCGCACAACAACACGCGGCCCCATGAAGTCGATGCTCCAGCAACACCGCAATCCAGGGTGTGCAAGAAGCCATTGAGCCGTACTCGCAGGTGCGTGCGGAATGTCGCTCCCTTCGCCTGTGCGTTCGTGCTCACCGCTTGCGCCAGCACCCCACACACCACGGCACCACCCGCAAACACCGCCGACTCCCATATCACCGTGCCGATCATTCATCACCCGGACGGCGAGACTCCGGCTTGGTGGTTCCGCGATGGTGCCGCGCAGGCCGCCGCGCGGGGCGCAATGCACGGTCATGCGAAGAACGTCATCATTTTCCTCGGTGATGGCATGAGCTTGACCACAGTCACTGCCGCGCGCATTTTCGAGGGGCAGCGTAAGGAAGGCAGCGGTGAGGAAAACCGCCTATCGTGGGAAAACTTCCCTGCTACTGCACTTAGCAAGACCTACAACACCGATTCGCAAACGCCCGATTCGGCCGGCACCATGAGCGCGATCGCCACCGGCGTGAAGACACGTGCCGGCGTGCTCAGCATCGGCCAAGGCCCGAAGCGTCAGGACTGCACCGGCGCGCTGGCATCGCCGATGCTGACGATGTGGGAACTGGCTGCGAGCGCCGGCATGTCGGCCGGCGTAGTGACTACCGCACGTCTGACCCACGCCACGCCGGGCGCTACCATTGCCCATTCAGCCGAACGCAACTGGGAAAGCGATGCTGATATGCCACAGGCTGCCAAGGATGCCGGCTGCATCGACATTGCCCGCCAAGTAGTCGAGACACCGTTCTGGCGCGGGTTCGATGTGCTGATGGGCGGTGGCCGCAAGAATTTCATGCCTGCCTCGCAACATGACCCTGAATATGACGACAAGGTCGGCGGGCGACTTGATGGCCGCGATCTCATCGCCGTATGGCAAGAGCGTCACCCTGGAGGCTCCTATGTCTGGAACAAGCGGTTGCTCGAAGCCGCGCCAACCGACAAGCCACTGCTGGGCCTGTTCGAGCCGGAGCACATGCAGTTCGAGCATGATCGCCCGAAGGATGCTGCCGGTGAACCCTCGTTGGCAGAGATGACCCGCGCTGCGATCACCCGACTGGCGCGCAACCCTGAAGGCTACGTGCTGCTGGTCGAAGGTGGCCGCATCGACCACGCCAACCACGCCGGCAACGCTTACCGTGCGCTGACTGATACGGTGGCGATGAGTGATGCGGTGCGCGTCGCCTCAGAAGTCACGTCCGCCGATGACACCCTCATTGTTGTCACCGCAGACCATTCGCATACGTTGACCTTCGCTGGCTATCCCGTGCGCGGCAACCCGATACTAGGCAAGGTGCATGGCAGCAGTGGCGAAGACAATACGGTCGGCTTGGCCACTGATGGCATCGGCCTGCCTTACACCACTCTCAACTATGCCAATGGCCCTGGTTATACCGGTGCCAGCAAATCGCAGCCTGCCGGATCGAAAAGGTATCCACACACGGGCAACGGCTTCCAGCCTGCCACTGGTCGCCCCGACCTGACCCATGTGGATACGGAAGACCCGGACTACATGCAGGAAGCCACGTTGCCGCTTTCTGGTGAAACGCACAGCGGCGAGGACGTGGGCATTTGGGCACGCGGCCCAGGCAGCGACGCAATTCGCGGCAGCGTAGAAGAAAACGCAATCTTCCACTTTGCCGTACAGGCCACCCCGCGGCTGCGAGGTGCGCTCTGTGCAAAGCACCTGTGCGACGCCAGCGGCGTGCCGGTGGAATTGCCAAGAATCAGCACCTTCCAATCGCCCCAGTGATCGGTTAACAGAGGTGCAGCAGCCATGTCGCTCGCGTTAGAAGAGACCCGCCTGAAGATAGCGGAGTACACAGGCATTGGCTCTGCGCGAGTGCGACACGCTGGCCGCGTTTGGATCACATCCAACCTCGGCCAGCGATCACCAGCAACAACGCGCCCAGTGCGATTCGGTAGATCGCGAACGCTGTAAACCGATGTGTCTGAATGTAGGACAGCAGCCATTTGATGGCGACAAATGCCGTGATGGTGGACACGATGAATGCAGTACCGAGAGCTACCCAATCTTCGTGTCCACCGCCATGCTTGAACTGACCATATAGTTCATAACCGCTTGCGGCATACATCGTCGGTATGCCAACAAGAAATGCAAATTCGGTCGCGGCTCCGCGATCGCCTGTTCCCGTCAGCATCGCCGCAAAGATAGTTGCGCCCGAGCGAGACGTGCCGGGAAAAATGCCCGCCACGATCTGCGCAACTCCCACAGCAATGGCGACAGTCCAAGTCACCTCTTTCTTGGAGCTACGCCTTTCTGAAAATCGCTCGGCAGCCATCATCCAGATGCCACCGATGATGAGTGCCCACGCGACGGGCGCAAGCGTAGTCGGCAATTCCACGCCGGCCGCCTTGGCAACGAAGCCGAGCACGGCGGTAATCAGAAAGGCAAGTGCCAGCTTACCGATATAGAGACGATTCTCGGGTTGGCGCCAGCTCACGGCGAGCGTGACCAGACGACGCCAGTAAACGATCGTCACGGCCAGCATGGCGCCGGCCTGGATGACAATATTGAACGTGTCGGATCGCGCCCCCAGCCAGTGTTCTGCAATGAGCAAATGCCCGGTGCTGGAAATCGGCAAGAGCTCGGTTATCCCCTCAATAATGCCGAGGATGATTGCACTCCAATCCAACATCGTTGCTCCAAGGTGATTGGCGCGACGTATCGCGCATCTTTAGAAATGTTCGAGATTCACCGCCACCTGCCAGTGGCATATGAATCAGCCATCGTCCTTCGGTACAGGAAGGTTCACCGCTTTGCCTGCCAACTTCTTCCGCAGGTCGTTGAGTGTTTTTAGGCTTGCGACCGTCTCAGTGGGCCGCTGGGTTGCGATGCCTACCAGCAAGGCTTCGATGAGACCGAGCGTTGCCGTGTGCATGCTCAGCATGTCCGCACGTCCTCGTGCCACGGGGAGGACTTGATCGACCTGCTGCCGAAGTTTGGCGGCAAGTGTGTCCGTCAGAAGCAGCGACCCCAGCCTCTGCCGTTTGATTTCACTGAGCAGCAAGGCCAGTTCTTCATACACTCGTCCATAGGCAAGGATGACAACGAGATCCCCCTTGCGTAGCGTCCGAAGGTCATCAGCAAACAGAAGGCCGCTATTGGTCAGGCTCGCGGCATCCAATCCGAATCGCTTGAGTTGCAGAACGAGATAGGTTGCTATGGCGCTTGATGGCCCCAAGCCGAAAACGAGGACTCGCTGGGCCTCGATCATGCTGCGAACGGCTTTCTCGAAATCCTCTGGCTTGATCGAGCGGCAAACACTTTCGAGAGACTGCCGGTGAATCTCCATCGTCACGTCGAAGGCCACTGCCGGACTGGAGCCAACTTCATCCAGCGTTCGCGCGAGCCGGTCGGCCGGCGAGATTGAATCACGCAATTCGCTGGCGAGTGCGCGCCGAAGATCGTCAAGACCGGCGAAGCCCAAGGCCCTGGCGGTACGCACGATCGTGGCATCACTGGTGTTTGCTTTCGCCGCCAGTGCGGCGGCAGATGCGATTAGAACCTGCTCGCGGTTCTCCTGAAAGAACACCGCGACGCGCCGCTCTGCCGGACTCATCCGCTCGATGCTGTTCGCAATTCGCTCATCAAAAGTTGACGGTGTTGGCGGCACGTGTGGGTGCTCCTTGACTTATGTTGTGAACACGACGAAAATTCTATCCTATAGGTAGCAAACACTACAACCCAGTTGGACCCCAATGAACTCTCTTGCCTGGAATATCGCTGCGCCTGCTATTGGAGCCGCCTTCCTTGCGTCGCTTGTCGAGGTTGTGGAAGCGTTCACGATCGTTCTAGCGGTCGGCATCTTGCGCGGGTGGAAACCGGCGGCACTTGGCACCGCTGCGGCGCTCATTGTGCTCGCCTTGGTGATCGTGGTGCTAGGCCCATTGCTCAACCAAGTGCCGCTTCACTTCCTCCAATTCGTCATCGGGGTGTTGCTTCTCCTGTTTGGCATGGGATGGCTCCGCAAAGCGATTCTCCGAGCGGCAGGTGTTATTCCGTTACACGACGAGGCGGCCATCTTCGCGTCCGAATCTGCACAACTCGCTGACGCGGGTGCCCGCCAGCGCACGTCGCTCAACTGGATAGCGGGCATGACTGCGTTCAAAGCGGTATTGCTGGAGGGTTTGGAAGTCGTTTTCATCGTTATTGCCGTAGGTGCTGGTCGAGGACTGCTATGGCCCGCTGCCCTGGGCGCACTGGCAGCCTGCATCGTCGTCCTCACCATCGGAATCATTGTTCATAAGCCGCTGGCGCGGGTGCCGGAGAACACTTTGAAGTTCGGGGTTGGCGTCATGCTGTCGGCCTTTGGCGTGTTCTGGACGGGCGAAGGTCTCGGCGTCGAGTGGCCGGGCCAGGATTTGGCATTGGTGGTATTCGCAGGTGTGTTCCTGGCCGTCGGCCTTGCAACCGCATACCGCCTTCGGCGAGTGCGTATGGAGATGGCGCAATGAGTATTCTTCGTGATGTTGCCAAGGAACTACTCGGAATGTTCCTCGCGGACGCGCGACTCACTACGGCAACGCTAGTGCTTGTCGCACTCGTGTCTGCTCTTGTCCTCGCCGTAAAAATTGAGCCGCTTTGGGGAGGATTTCTGCTCTTCTTGGGCTGTCTAGCAATCCTTGTCAGTGCAGCCTCTCGCGAGGCAAAACAACGCGGTTTTCGATGACTCCCGCAGACGAAAATTAGTCAACGCTTGATCTATCAGATAGGCGCGATTGCTATACTGTATGCGTGGAGATGGCATACCTCCACCCCAGAAGTAGAGCTGGGAAAACCGCACTTTCAAAGTGCTGATGATGCCTACAGGTCCTGATCGAGGACGCTGTGGGCTGTCGTCCACCGCGCTCGCCGATCTGTTTGTACCCCACTCCCAGGTCGCGTAGATGCGTATAGAAGAATTTCTCTCCGCACATCGAACCGGAGCCCAACCCTCCGGTGTTTGGCTTGTGCGCGCTGGTGCGAGGATGCACTCGGTCAGGCCAGCGTGGTCGCTATACGTGATCAAGTCTTGGTTTCGCGCCATGACCGGCTGGAGACAGAATAAATCCGACTCCCACCCCTGCAGCGCCATGCGGCGCGTCAACATGCCATGGGAATAGAAAGCAGCTATGGAAACTCCACTCGCTGATACTCACCCCAAGAGCGTCCAGGCCAATCAGAGCCAAGCACGAGAGATTGCGTTCCAGAGCATCCTGGGCGAAGGCCCAAGCATCCACATTGCGCAGCAACCCGAGTGTTTTCACGACCTCGGGCTGGATCAGGTGGTGCAAGCCGTCGTGGCGCCCTGGAAGGAGTATGACCTCGCAGGGTTCTTCCATGCCAATCTCATGTCGGAGGATGCGATCGTCTTCCGGCAGGAAGTGATGCGCGACCTTGAACAACCGGACATCATGGCTGCCGTGCGCGGGTTCACCGAGCGGTTGCGCGTGATGCGCCAGCAATTGCCGCTGGCGACCAAGGCCTACGACCAGCACGAACGCAACCGCTGGCATCTGAATGCGGTGCAACGCTATGGAGAGGCCATCGTTGAACTCGATCGAGCACTGGCTCCGCTGGCACTCAATTCCCGAGGCTTGCAGCGCTGGCGCGAGTTCGTGCGGGCGTATGTCGAGTCCGCGCCCTTCAAGCGCCTCATGGAGCAGGCAGCGCAGTTGGTGCGGGACTTGGCGAGCATCACTTATGCGGTGACGATCTACGGCCCCAACGTCTCGGTTCGCAACTGTGCGGATGAGCCGGACTACACCGTGGAGATCGAGCGCACCTTCGCCAAATTCCGCCGCGGCGCAGTGAAGGACTACCGTATCCAACTCCCGGTCAAGGAGGGCCTCAACCACATCGAGGCGCAGGTACTCGACTGCGTCGCGCAACTGAACCCGCAGGTGTTCGGCGCGCTATCGGCGTTCCGGGCCGAGCATGATGTATTCATGGAGCCCCTGGTCGAGCGCTTTGACCGCGAGATCCACTTCTACATCGGCTGGCTGGACTTCATCTCCCCGTTCCGCAAAGCAGGCATGGCGTTCTGCCATCCCTCCGTGTCGAATGCCACGAAGGACATCCAGGTCTATGGCGCATTCGACCTGGCGCTAGGGCTGCGCCTGTTGAACCAGGAAAAAGCGATCGTCTGCAACGGCTTCGAGTTGCATGGCGCCGAGCGGATGATCGTCGTCACCGGCCCGAACCAGGGCGGCAAGACGACATTCGCGCGCATGTTCGGCCAGTTGCACTGGCTGGCAAGCCTCGGCTGCCCGGTGCCGGCCACCGGGCCGGCCCGGTTCTTCCTGTTCGATCGTCTGTTCTCGCACTTCGAGCGCGAAGAGGACATCCGTAACCTGCGCGGCAAGCTGCACGACGACCTGGTGCGCATGCATCGCATTCTGGAGCAGGCAACACAGAACTCCGTCGTGGTGATCAACGAGATTTTCTCCTCCACGACCTTGCAAGACGCACTGTTCCTCGGCCGTGAAATGCTGGAACGCCTGTCCCGGCTCGACGCCATCGCCGTATGCGTCACGTTCCTGGATGAGCTGACACGGTTTTCCCCCAAGGTGGTCAGCATGGTGGCGGCGCTCGATCCAACGGACCCGGCGGCGCGCAGCTTCAAGCTTGAGCGGCGGGCGGCCGATGGCCTGGCGCATGCGCTGGCGATTGCCGAGAAATACCACGTCACCGGCACCTGGTTGAAGGAGCGGATCGCGCCATGAAAGCCTTGCTGATGCACCCTGACCGGGACTTCGACGGCGAGCAGCCCGTTCCCGCGCATGCCCAGACCCTGGCCCAGGACCTCGAACTGTCCACGCTCTGGGACGCGATGGCGGGAGGAGACGCCTTCCTGCGCGACGTGGCGCGCAAGGCCATCTTGCTATCAACCAACAACGACGCTGAGACCGTGCAGCATCGGCAGCAGGTGCTGGCGGATGCCATAGCGCATCCGCAGGAAGTGCGCGAACTCTACGCCCTTGCGGTTGAGGCGATCGAGGGTCGCAAGAAATACTGGTTCGGCGTGTTCATGAATTACCCCAGTGGCGTCTTGCGCAGCGCCATCGGGCTGATGCAGTTTTTTACCGAGATGCTGCAAAAGCTGCGCGTATTTGCCGAACACAAAGGGAGAGACTTCAGCTCGCCGGGGTTCAGCGCGCTCTTCGAGATGCTGCGCACGGAGTTCGATGACAGCTACCTGGCCACGGTGCGCCAGCATCTGAAGACCCTGAAATTCGATGGCGGCGTGCTGATCAGCGCCTCGCTTGGGCACGGTGGAGAAGGCGTGGGCCATGTACTGCGATTGCCCCCGGAGAAGCCGTCCCTGTGGGAGCGGCTGTTGCACCGGGGACCTGCGCAGTACGGCTTTCGGCTGCACGAGCGCGACGAGGCGGGCGCGCGGATGCTCGGCGAAATCGAGGATTGCGGTGTCAACCTCGTGGCCAATGCGCTGGGGCAGTCTTGCGACCATGTCCTGGGGTTCTTCCAGATGTTGCGCACGGAGCTGGCGTTCTATGTGGCCTGCCTCAATCTGCACGAGCAGTTAGGCCAAGCCCAGGCGCCCTGGTGCATGCCTGCAATGGCGGATACAGGCGCGCTGCAATTGGCTTGCAACGATTTGAGGGACGCATGCCTGGCGCTCAAAATGGGGTCCGGCGTCGTGGGCAACACGGTGCAGGCCCAGGGCAAAGGGTTGATCGTCATCACGGGGGCCAACCAGGGCGGCAAGTCCAGTTTCCTGCGCGCTTGCGGCGTGGCGCAACTGATGATGCAGACCGGCATGTTTGTCTGCGCCCAAGCCTACGCGGGCGAACGCTGCAACGGCGTTTTCACGCACTACAAGCGCGAGGAGGATGCCTCGTTCAAGAGCGGAAAGCTCGATGAAGAGCTGTCCAGGTTGAACGATATTGCCGACGCCATCCAACCAGGATGCCTGTTCCTGTCCAACGAATCCTTTGCTTCGACCAACGAGCGGGAAGGCTCCGAAATCGCCTGGCAGACGGTGGAAGCGTTGCGCGATCGGCGGATCAGGGTGATGGCCGTCACGCACCTGTTCGACTTCGCGCACCGGCTCGCGGCGGACAACCGGGCCGATGCCTTGTTCCTGCGTGCGCAGCGGCGCGAGGACGGCTCCCGATCGTTCAAGCTGGAAGTGGGGGAGCCCTTGTCCACTAGCTTCGGCGAAGATCTATATGCACAGGTGTTTGGTGCCAATGCAGACCAGGCGAACGTGAAAGAAAAGCCCACAGGCGCAAGCGTAGCGCACGATGACAAAAGGCCGGTAACCGGAGCGCAGACGTGATATCGATCGATGCAAAACATCAAAGCTCTCCGGGAGGATATGTCATGCCCTTGGATTCACCATCGGCCTTTAATCTCGTACCGTCCATCGAGACACGCTTGAAATCCGCCGTCCACCTTGCGCGCAACTATATTCTGGAGCGGGCATCGCCAGGCGGCGGGTTTTGTTTCTACCGTGGCTATCACCTAGAGGAGCCGAATCTCTCCGATACCTGGCACAGTACGCGCGCGTGGACGCTGCTGACCAATGCACTGCTACCGGAGCGAGCAAAGCATATCGATTTCGTCCTTTCTCAAGGCATCGGATCGCAGCCTTTCGCGCTGTACCACAGGGTGCGCAGCTTGCAAGAGCTGCAAGCGGAGGACCCCGATGCTCCACGGGTACGCGAAGCCGTGGCGTCTTTACCACTGACGCTGCCACACGCGAGTGCTCCAACACTTCAAGCATCGCTGCATGCCTTGTTCTACAGCCTTTGGCTGAGGCAGCACTTTGGTCTTCCGATGGCCGGAGGGCATTCTTTGGGGCAGGAGTTGCAAGCTATGGAGAACGTCGAGGGCGGCTTTGGTCGCCCTTCCAACCTGCACGACACGGTCGAGGCGCTACGGGTGCTGGAAGTGTGCGGCTGCGGCGTGGAAGAGAAAACAGCGAACTTTGTAAGGCGCGTAGCGGTTGCCGGGTTTGGCTTCCGGCTAACGGAAACCTCCCTTTCGCCGTGCTTGGAAACCACATGCGCAGGAATAGCCTGCAGCATCAGCCTCGGTATTCCCATTGACTATGCACTCGACGCTATTGACTTCATCCTGGCGTGCCAGACTGGGCATGGAGGGTTTGCATTCCGCCCCGGCGGCCTACCTGATTTGGCGTGGACGCATCTAGCATTGGAAACGATCTACGACTGGTTAAACGCCCAAGCCGCTCCATGATGACATGACCATGCATTCTCATTCACCTGTTTCAGGCTCTAGCTCTATAAAGAATGGCTGGCGCCAACGTGGATTCAATCTGCTTTACCACCACAATACGCCAACAGCGCGAACGATTGATTTGAGCTTGGTCTGCCTCATAATCATCAGCGTGGTCGTGGTCATCTTGGATAGCGTGCAGAGCATCCATCGCACCTGGGCAGTAAGCTTTCGCCTTATCGAATGGGGCATTACGATAGCCTTCACGATTGAATATCTAATGCGCTTGGCCGTAGCCCCTAAACCCTGGCGCTATGCCTTCAGTTTCTGGGGAATTATCGATATCGCTGCGGTTCTTCCGACCTATTTATCCTTGTTCATCCCGGGTGCGCAAAGCCTGCTGGTGGTAAGGGCGTTACGCGTACCCCGCGTACTGCGCATCCTCAAGATGACGCGCTATGTCGATGAAAGCGGTGTCTTGCTACAGGCGCTCATGCGTAGCCGCCGCAAGATCGCGCTATTCCTGTTCATGGTGCTCACCTTTGCCATTGTCGCCGGCACGCTGTTGTATGTAGTGGAGGGGCCTAAGTATGGCTTCATAAATATCCCCACCAGTATGTACTGGGCGGTGGCTACGATGGCTACAGTTGGCTTTGGCGACATCGTGCCGCACACGATGCTTGGACGGCTTGTCACTTCAGCGTTGATACTGATTGGCTACAGCATCATCGCCATCCCGACGGGGGTATATACCGCTGAACTTACTCGTGGGATGCACCAAACCGACACCAAACATAGCGTCCCCGATAGCCGCATCTGCCAAAGCTGCGGACACATCGGCCACCCATTAGACGCGCGCTACTGTAGTCAATGCGGCCACAAACTGGGCGAGACAGGCAACTAGAAACCGCGCCGTAGTTCAGGTATAGTCCTCATAGGAGATGGCGTTCCTCCTCATAACCGCCACGCGTTCGCGTGGCTGATGACGCCTACAGACTTCTGACTACCGTCAGAGCTGTAGGCGTTCGCGCTCACATCCTCTGCCGTTGGTCAGCCCGATTGTTTCGAGCCTTACGACCAATGCACAGACTACCTTCTCTCGCACAGTTCGAGCATCAACCCCCTCTCGGCGGATTGCTCGCATGCCTGCGTGCCGCAGCACTATGCGCTAGCCGCGTGCCCATCCCTGATCGCTCAGGGTCTAAGCCAACTTCTATCTCCTTTATGCGCCCATGCAGCCGCTCAACCAAGCGGGCCGGGTCGTCCACGCCAAGCGCTCGGTGTATCTGCCATCCCCGCTTATACCCATCGCTGAACGAGCATTATTCATCCTCATGGCTCAGTGCAGCTCTGGGTACGGATGAGTTGTCTCCCGCATCGAAGGAAACCGCTTAATGAGCACCAAAGACAAGCATCCCCTCGTAGCCCTTCGGCTGTACTTTCCGACCGGCACCACGGCCAAGGCAACACGCTTCTGGCATCACCTCAGCGCCCCCGCACTAGCGCACCATCTTCTGAAAGTTGCGCGAAAGGCCAACATCTTGCAAGCCATGCTGCACCATGTCGTTTCGGGCTATTTGCCAGGCGAAAAGCTATCGCATAGCCACCCTGAACTAACCGACATGCGGCATCCGCAATGCTTGGAACTGCTGGATACAGAGCAACACCTACTCGATTTCATGCAAGAGCATGCAGAGGAATTGAAGAAAGTACATGCGGTGATGTTTAAGTGCGAAATTCCGCTTGAGCACCAACACCACGCATCCACACATAGAGGCAGTAAAGGAAAGCTTCGATGAACGGGCTCTATGCCGTAATCGCAATCAGCGCGGGATCTGTCATCGGTGGCCTTACCCGCTACGGACTGAGCTTGGGGATGAACGCAATCTTCCCACCCATCCCGATGGGTACATTGGTGTGCAATCTGATCGCCGGGTATATCGTCGGCGTAGCCATAGCATTCTTTGCAGCATCACCCAACCTAGCCCCTCACTGGCGCCTTTTCATCATTACGGGCCTTGCCGGTGGCATTTCCACGTTCTCCACGTTCTCCGCCGAACTTTTGGCTCTATTGCGTGCAGGCAGCTTGAGCTTGGCTGCTGGAATGTTGGTCTTGCATTTGGGCGGTTCGCTCATTATGACAGCCTTGGGAATGACTACAGTTTCACTAACAAACCATTCGTGAACGGAGATTGCCATGCAAGGCTATCAACTGACGTTTTTCACCGGACAAGACAAGCACGTCGGCTCCAAACCCATAGGCCAATGGCTGCTGGAGTTCGCCCAGAAGCATGGGGCAATCGGAGGCACTCTTGTGGGCGCAGGCGAAGGGTTCGATCACCACGGCCGCTTCCATTCTGCCCATTTTTTTGAGTTGGCCGACCAGCCCTTGGCCGTTACCGTTTCCGTAGCCGAGGCCAACTATCAGCCACTAATGGATGCCTTGGCTCAGGAAGATATCAATCTGGCCTACGTCATGGTGCCTGTCGAATTTGGCCGAGTAGGCAAACAGGCTGTCTGACCAAGATTTACCTAAAGGGGTTCTATGACAACAAAACTCATCCTGACCCGGCACGGCCATGTGGACTGGATCGCGCCCGAGCGGTTTCGGGGCCGTGCCGACCTAGCGCTATCCAATCTTGGTGAACGGCAGGCCAAGATGCTTAGCGAGCGCATCGCTAGCAGTTGGAAGCCGGACATGATCTACACAAGCCCGCTGTCGCGCTGCGTGCATACCGGCGCGGCGATCTCTCAGGCCACGGGCGCTAGGGCGGAGCCGCTTGCCGACCTCATGGACACGGACTACGGCCAGTGGCAGGGACTCACACACGAGGAAGTGCGCTCTCGCTGGCCGTCCGAGTTCCATGACTGGTTTCACACACCCGAGCTGGCTGCGATTCCCAACGGGGAGACTCTGGCGGCCGTTTTAGTGCGCAGCGTTCATGTTCTCCAGTTTGTACTCAAGAAGCACGCAGACCAGACCATCGTACTGGTAGGGCATGACAGCACGAACCGAGTGATCCTAATGCATGCCCTCGGCCTGTCACTGTCGCGCTATTGGCGCATCAAGCAAGAGCCATGCTGCATCAACGAGATCGCCATTGACGATGGGGTTTTCACGATCCACCGGATCAATGAGACACATCACCTAGTGGGGGCGTGAACCTCTACGTCCTCTAGCGCAGTCAAGTGCAATGTGCATTGGGTTGTGTCTGTGTCATTCAAGGCTGGAGGAATGAAAGCGCAGGGCCTCGAACGAATGCCGGTGGCAACGCCGGTCAGTCCATAGGGAACGAACGCATGGAAAAAGAAGAACAGATGGATGCAGGTCTCACTGAAGAACAGGTTCATGCCGCCCGAGAAGAGTATGGCTACAACGAAATCGCGACGAAACGTCCGAGCTTGGTTCGTAGCATTCTTGGCCGCTTGTGGGGACCTATTCCCTGGCTCCTAGAGTTTGCACTGGCAATGGAGCTGGTCATTGGCAAGGTTCGCGAACCGGTCATGATCGCCTTGTGGCTGGTGTTCAGCGCCGTCGTAGGTGCCGTGCAGGAGCGGCGCTCGCAGCGCGTGCTGGATCTGCTGCGCAGCCGCCTGAGCGTCAACGCCAGCGCACGCCGAAACGGCGAGTGGCGCACCATCCCCGCACGGGAATTGGTGCCAGGGGACCTGATCCACCTCGGGCCCGGCGATCTGGTGGCCGCCGACGCCAGTGTCTCGAATGGAGCAGTAGAGGTCGATCAAGCGGCCTTGACGGGTGAGTCCGCTACCGTAACCCGCACCACAGGCGAAACTCTTTATTCAGCCTCAACCGTCAAAAGCGGCCAGGCCACCGCTCGGGTTACCGCGACCGGCACCGCCAGCTTCTTCGGACGCACAGCCGAGTTGGTGCAGTCGAAGACCGCCGGTGGGCACCTGGATCGGCTGCTGTATGCGGTCGTGCGCCATCTGGTTGCAATCGACGCAGTGCTAGCCGTGGCGCTGCTGGCCTTTGCGCTGTGGCGCGGAATCGACTTGCTCACGCTCGTTCCGTTCTTGCTGGTGCTGATCATCGCCACCGTCCCAGTGACGATGCCAGCCGCGTTCACCGTGGCCAACGCCGTTGAGGCACGGCTGCTGGCACGGCGCGGCGTACTCGTCACTGGCCTGTCCGCCGTTCAAGAAGCGGCGACGATGGATGTGCTGTGCATCGACAAGACCGGCACGCTGACCCAAAACCGGCAGGTCGTGACAGCAGTCATCCCTTTGCCCGAGCAAAGCGGACAGAACGAGGCCGATGTGCTGGCGCTGGCCGCCGCCACATGCAACCAAGCCTCGCAAGGGTCCGTCGAAAAGGCCATCTGGGAAGCCGCGCGCCAACAGCAGGCAGCTCCACTGGAATGTCTGCAGGCCACACCCTTTGAACCTGCCACCAAACATTCGGAAGCCTTGGTTCGGCACGGAGATCAAACCCTTCGTGTGGTGTTCGGCTCCCCTGCTGTGGTGCAAAACATGGCGGTGGCCTTCAAGGGGTTGACGCAACTGGTTGACGCCTTGGCATCCACCGGCGCACGTGTCATGGCGGTTGCGGCAGGCACATCCGACACGCTCACCATTCGCGGGCTGATCGCGATGGCTGACACGCTGCGCGATGACGCTCCAGCACTGGTGAAATCACTGCGTGCGCTCGGGGTGCGCGTTTTGATGGTCAGCGGCGACATGGAAGCGACGGCACGCACCATTGCACGGAAGGTCGGATTAGGCGAGCGCTTTGCCAGTTCCGTCCCGGACGCGGGCGATCCGCTCGACTACGACGGATTCGCACACTGTTTCCCGCAAGACAAGTTCCGCCTCATCCAGTCACTCCAACGCACCGGCCACGTCGTGGGTATGACGGGCGATGGCGTCAACGACGCACCGGCTCTCAAGCAAGCGGAAGTGGGCATCGCCGTGAGCGATGCCACCGATGTGGCCAAGGCGTGCGCGCAGGTGGTTCTGACGCATCCGGGCCTGCAGGACCTGGTGGCCGTCATCGAAAGCGGCCGGCGCGTCTATCGACGGATGCTCACGTGGACGATCACAAAGATCGCCAGGACGATCGAACTGGCGGCCCTGCTCGCCATCGGCTACATCGCGACGGGCTTCTTTGCGACGTCCTTGCCACTGATAGCGCTGCTGGTGGTGCTGAACGATGTCGTCACGATTACGCTCGCGACGGATCGTGCGTGGGTTTCGCCCGAGCCGGAGAAATGGAGCATCAGGCAAATTGGGCGCCTGGCGGCTATTTTTGCTATCGGCTGGGTTGTACTGGGTTTTGTGCTGCTATGGGTTACCAAGGATGTGCTGGCACTACCAGTCCCGGAAATCCAGATGGCGATCTTCGTCTTCCTGATCTATTCGGCGCAAACAACCATTTACCTCACGCGTGTGCGTGACCGCTGCTGGTCTTTCCGTCCCAGCCTTTATGTTGCACTTGCGACGGGGGGAAATGCAGTGATTGCCACCGTGGTCGCTGCGTTCGGCCTGATCGGCGCTGCACTTTCGCCAGCCGTCATTGCCGGCATCTTCGTTGCCGTATGTGCCGCGACATTGCTTTTCGATGAAATCAAAGTCCGGTATCTGAATGGAATGAATGGATAACAGCACCCAAATTCCTCCCTGGCGAGCCTGGTCGCCGGCAGGTGCGGTCGATTCACTGGACTTTTGGGTCGCAGATTGAAAGAAACCACGCAACCCAACGCCGGCTGGTGCAGCATGGATTGGCGTCAACTGGCCATCCAGCCTCAAAGGATTTCGGAGGGTGTTCGACTCCCGGCATCGAACACCCTCTTGGATTTTGGTGCTAGCGTTTCATCGAAGCCATAAATAATCGGTGTGCCATTGGCTATTTCCACCTGAGAAAGTTTATCGTCATCGAGCTTCTCTACGAGACCAATCAACGCCCTCAAAGCGTTACCATGACCGACCAGCAGCACGCTGCGCCCTTGGCACAGAAGCGGTACTAGCTCTTCAACCCATACTTCACGCACCCGCTCCATGGTCTGCCGTAGGGACTCCCCCTGAAAAGCACGACCGACTGGGCATCCACGATAGCGCTCATCAAGAGCCACTAAGCTCTTCACACGATCGCCAACAGGTGGTGGCACGATATCAATGGAGCGTCGCCACTGCATAACTCGGGCTGCTCCAAATTCACACTCAGCGTCTCGCCGACTCAGCCCAGTGAGGCCGCCATAGTGGCGCTCATTGAGGCGCCAATCCAGCTTCTGGGGAATCCAGAACCGTTCCATTTCATCAAGTGCTATCCACAACGAGTACACACAGCGCTTTAGCACTGAGGCAAACGCGATATCCACCTCTATACCAGCCTCGCGCATCGCGCATGCAGCTTCACGCATCTGCGTGCGCCCGAGGCTAGTCAGATCCACATCCACCCAGCCGGTAAAGCGTTGTTCGCGATTCCACTCGGATTCGCCGTGGCGCAGCAGTATCAGATAGCCCGTCATATGTTGAACCGTGAAGCACTGCCGCGGCCCACGAAAAGCGTGTTGAAGGTAAGGATGATCAAGGCCATGGCATGCTCCTCGCGATCAATAGTCTTTCGTGAGTCTCGAAGGCTTTTCGCGCGTAGTTATCCAAGAGGAACCCACAATTATCCGCTTCTTCGCGAATTCCGCCGGCCCTTGTACATGAGCAACAGCCAACCTTCCACGCTCATCCGAACACCAAATATGAAACGACCGTAACATTGTACGACATGAAATTCGATCGACAGAAGTCAATCGCCGTGAAGCACTGGAATTGGGGCCACCAACGACTGGAACTTGTGTATAGTTGACACAGGAGATGGTGTTCCTCCTCTTTTGAAGAAACCGCAGCCGAAGATGCGCTGCTGATGACGCCTACAGAACCTGACCTTCGTTGGGGGCTGTAGGCGTTCGCGTTTACGTCCTTGGCATTGGTCAGCCCGATTGTTTCGAGCACATGACCAAGGTCCAATGCGTAAATATCTTCGTCGTCCCGAACAGCTAGAGCTACTGCCATCTCTTGGCAAATGGCTCCTCATCGCAAGCGTTGTCGCCGCTCTCGCGGGCAGCGCGTCTGCATTTTTCCTAGTGTCTCTGGATCGCGCCACCGAATGGCGCGAGGCGCACCGCTGGATCATCTGGCTGCTTCCGCTTGCAGGCATGGGCGTGGGCTTCGTCTATCACCTGCTGGGCAAGCAGGTGGACGGCGGTAACAACCTCATCATCGATGAGATCCACGACCCCAAGAAGGTTGTCCCGCTACGCATGGCGCCCTTGGTGCTAGGAGGCACCGTCATCTCTCACCTATTCGGTGCATCGGTCGGCCGAGAAGGCACTGCCGTGCAGATGAGTGGCGCGCTTGCAGATCAGCTCACCCATGTTTTCCGGCTGAAACACGAAGACCGGCGCATCCTGCTCATGACTGGCGTCAGCGCCGGTTTCTCCGCAGTGTTTGGCACGCCGCTGGCCGGGGCCGTGTTCGGGCTAGAAATACTAGCTATCGGGCGCATGCGCTACGACGCGCTGTTTCCTTGCGCCGTAGCGGCGATCGTGGCGAACCAGGTATGCCTTGCCTTCGGTGTCCACCATACGCATTACGCCATCTCCGAAGTTGTGCCAATCAGTGCCTGGAGCGTACTGGCCGTCGTACTGGCCGGCATCATCTTTGGGCTGGTAGGGGCCGTCTTTGCCAAGGCCGCGCACAAGCTGGGCGCAACGATGAAGCGCCGTATCGGCTACGCGCCGCTCCGCCCGTTCGTGGGAGGAGTGATCGTTGCCACCGCCGTGTGGGCGCTTGACGCCTACAACTACATCGGCCTCGGCATTCCCGAGATCATGCGTTCGTTCCAGGAGCCGATGAAGCCTTGGGACTGGCTGGGCAAGCTCGTCTTCACAGTGGTCTCCCTAGGCACTGGGTTCAAGGGCGGCGAGGTCACGCCGCTGTTCTACATCGGTGCGACGCTAGGCAACGCGCTGGCACCATTGCTGCACCTGCCCTTTCCGATGCTGGCTGGCATCGGTTTCGTTGCCGTGTTCGCAGGTGCGGCGAACACGCCTATCGCCACTACATTGATGGCCATGGAGCTATTTGGCGCCGATATTGGCCCGCTGGCGGCGGTCGGCTGCATCACTGCTTACCTGTTCTCCGGCCATACAGGCATCTACCACGCACAACGGCTTGGCCACGGCAAGCACAGCAAGCATCGGCGCACGGTTCCGGAAGAGCTTCGGATTTCCGATCTCGCGCATTTCCACAAGCAGCGCAGCGAAGCCCAGAAGAAGCCTCCGATCCCACCGGCGGACACCAGCGAGCCGCAGATCGAACACCAAGCAAACGACATCGACCAAAAAGGAGAATGACCATGTCGGCATCCAGCATCCAGACCATACATGCGCGAGAAATCCTGGACTCACGCGGCAACCCCACGATCGAAGTCGATGTAAGTCTGGCTGGTGGCGCCACGGGGCGCGCCGCCGTTCCATCCGGTGCGTCCACAGGTATTCACGAGGCCGTCGAAATCCGAGATGGCGATGTCCATCGCTTTAACGGTAAAGGTGTTCACACAGCAGTTTCCCATGTCAACAAAGCGATCTCTGCAGTGCTCCACAGCAGAGATGCCTGCGATCAGGCGGACATCGACAAACTGCTGATCGAATTCGATGGCACTCCCAACAAGGAACGCCTCGGGGCCAACGCAATCGTCGGAGTGTCTTTGGCCGTGGCCCGTGCTGCCGCACAGGCCTGCGGTCAGCCGCTGTTTCGCTATCTGGCAGGCGATCGCGATATACGCATGCCCGTGCCGATGTTCAACATCCTCAACGGCGGCGTGCATGCGAACTGGCAGGGGCCGGATTTTCAGGAATTCATGATTGCGCCAGTGGGTGCTCCGAGCTTCTCTGAAGCATTCCGCTACGGCGCAGAGATCTACCACCGCCTGCGCTCAATCCTGAAAGAACGAGGCTACTCCACAGCAGTCGGTGACGAAGGCGGGTTTGCCCCTGCACTGCAACGCAACAGCGATGCGATCGAGCTGATACTGGCGGCGATCGAAGCGGCAGGCTATCGGCCTGGCATTGATGTAGTGCTCGCTCTCGACCCAGCCTCCAGTGGTTTCTTTGAAGACGGCCTCTACCACCTTCGTAGCGAAAGCCGCAAAGTCACGCCATCGGAGCTGATTGAGTTGTACGAAGACTGGATTGGTCGCTTCCCAATCGCGGTGCTGGAGGACGGACTGGCAGAGGACGACTGGACCGGCTGGCAACTACTGAATCAGCGACTGGGCGATCAGATCGAGCTGGTGGGGGATGACCTCTTCGTGACCAATGTCAAACGTATTGAGCGCGGCATCCGCGAGAAGGTCGCCAACGCCGTACTGATAAAGCCCAATCAGGTGGGCACGCTTACCGAAACATGCGCCGCCGTAGATATGGCTTACGCGGCTGGCTGGGGAGCGATGGTTTCGCATCGCAGCGGCGAAACAGTAGATAGTTTCATTGCAGACTTAACCGTCGCATTGAACACCGGACACCTCAAGACCGGTGCTCCCTGCCGCGGTGAGCGTGTCGAAAAGTATAACCAACTCATGCGTATTGAAGAGATATTAGGTGACCGTGCCCACTATGCCGGTCGGGCCGCATTTGTTCGCTAGGTGAGCAATAAACACATGCCAATGCACATACTTTCATCAATGGTCAGCCTTGTATGACTGGCCTAAAGCTGCTCCGCAAGCAAAAGAGTGGATTATTAGTTCGAGGTCTTTATGGAATTGAGACATCTCCGCTACTTTGTCATCCTGGCTGAAGAGCTGCATTTCACACGAGCTGCCGAGCGCTTACACATCGAACAGCCCCCACTGTCCCGAGCCATTAAAGAGCTTGAGGATGAACTGGGGGCTGTTCTCTTTGATCGAGATCGTCGGGGAACCCAACTGACTTCGGCCGGAGTAGCATTCCTACAGGATGTGCGACGAGTATTCGCTGCCTTGGAACAGGCTCGGGAAAACGTCAAGGCCATCGCAGCGGGTTTACAAGGCAGTCTGCGTATCGCGATATCTGATGGCACTGTTGACCAGCGCCTGTCTGCATTTCTCGCCCACTGCCGCGAAGAAGAGCCCGACATTGAAATACGGCTGACAGAAGTTCCTCTAGCTGAACAGTTGCGCGGACTGCGGTCGGGCGACTTCACGATCGGATTTGCCCATACCGCGGAGGTTGGCGAGGAAATCATCGCGGAGCCGATATGGCATGACCCACTGATCTTGGCAGTGCCCGCTCGGCATCCATTGCTTGCTCACAAGGAAGTACCGCTTTCAGAACTCGTCTCGTATCCGCTCGTGTTATGCGACCCGCAGGTATGCGAGGGTTACTGCCGCGAGTTGACACGGCTGCTGCGGCCGTTGGAGCGAGAGCCCAATGTCGTCGAGCACGCATCCTCGTTGGACATGATGCTGACCTTGGTCGGGGCTGGATACGGCTTGGGTTTCACCACGGTCGCAAGGCTTGCGGTCAGCCAACGTGCAGACGTGATTGCCCGTCCATTGGCCGTGGATTCGGCCGTGATAACAACCTACCTGCTTCGACTTCGCAGTGACACTTTATGCCCTGCATTGGAGCGATTCATAATTCGCTTGCGTTCGCAGAGGGACGGATAGAGGTCTGTTTCCGGCGCGGCATCAGCCTACATCGGCATCGGCATGAAGATTGCGTTCCGTTGCAGCCATCAGTTCGGTGCCGCTCATTCTGAGCGCCGCGGCAATTTTCAGGATTACGGCCAGCGAGGGCAAATGCTCCCCTCGCTCGATCTTGCCCATGTGCGAACGCTCGATTCCGGCCAGTGCAGCTAGTTCCTCCTGTGCAATACCCTGATCCATACGAAACGCGCGCACAGCTTTGCCGAAGGCCTGGGCTGGCTCGGCTTCATATCTGGTTGTGCCGGGGGGACGGCCTCGTTGAACAGTACGCTTCTGCATTAGCAGAAGCGTCGAGCAGTCACTAGAATTTAACCACGTTAAATTTAACTCATGGGTATCATGTCGGACTGGTTTTTTGATCAATTCTTTTCTTGGGGGCTCTTATGCACGATGCCACCAGTCCGCCCCCCCGTCTTAGGCTTGCGGTAGCACCGGGCGTACCGTCATCACAACTGTCGGCGCTTCTCGTGCGGCAACGCGCAGAGGAGCCAGACGTCACCCTCACGTTTTTCGAGGTTGCAGGGGACGTCCTGCTTGAGGGGCTTCTTGAAGGCCGCTACGACGTCGGAATATCGCTTCAGGGGCATAGCGCCCCGGCTCTCAAAACACAGCCCTTGTGGACGGAGACCATGGCCGTTGCCATGCCACCACGGTTCCGCTTGTTCGACCAGGCGAAGCTGACCCTCGCCGATCTCCAAGACTATCCGGTCTATCGCTGGCAGGCAGAAGCCTGCTCGCTGCTCGATGAGAGACTCGCCTCCCTCATGCCGGCGGATCAGGAGAACATCCAGCGGGTGACTTCTTTCGAGATGCTGGCACTATGGGTTGCGGCCGGCTACGGCGTCGGCGTATCTGCGCGATCGCGTATCGAGCGTGCCCATGAATGGGGAATCACCGCGCGACCGCTCGCCGACGGCCCCTATGAAATCGTGACCTACCTGCAGCGGCCCCACGCACAAGCCGAATCCGTTGCGGAGCGGTTCGAGCGCAGAGCGATGCAAGTCACCGGGACTGGCGCTAAGTGATAGCGCCTCTAAGGCCGGGGCCATGACCCCGGCCTTAGGTCGAAGTGGGGTTAAGCCCCCTCAAGTACCGCGGCGCTATCCACCAGCCGACGAACACTCAGCCGCACATCCTCGGGGATGGGCCGCATGGCAATGGCTTCGGGCGCATCCTCATGGCGTTGGTAGTCGCCCATGATGACCCGGATGATCGCGGGCACGTTGGTCGGCGTGACCGCATCGATGGCCGCACGATCCCCCAGGTCGGGGTGTGGCTGGGTCAGCATGCGGTACAGGTCCCACGAATCCGCGTGCGGGCACTGGTTCATGAGCACCTGGGCCAGCTTGTGCTTGAGCGGCACCAGTTGCCAATCGGGAACCCGCTGCCCCCGGTTGCCCAGGCTGATGGACAGCAGCTTGCCGGCTTTCAGCTCGCGGTTGATCTGGTCCTTGGACTTGCCGGCCAGCTTGCCGAACAGCGGCACGGGCAGATTGTTCGGCGACTCGTAGATGGCCAGCATTTCCTCGCGCTCGCGCTGGATGGCGGACACTTCCGGCTCCGGGGCATGCACCGGAGGCGGCGGCACCTGCGACAGCCGCTGGAAGGTGATCCCGCCGCTGTTCGGGGTCACGACGATGGGCGTGGCCACCACAGGCGGCACACCAGCGACAGCGGGCTCGGCCACTGCGGGGACCGAGCCCACCGCTTCCTCCACTTCCGCCATCGCCGGCACCCCGTCGATGCGGATGGTCAGGTGCGCGCTCGCGGCTTCCACTTCGCCCTGTTCGAGCAGGTCGAGGCGATCAGCCCAATCCTGCATCATGCGGCGCCTCGGCTCCACGTACTTGGCGTGGTTGTAGGCCGAGCTGACCTTATTGGGGTCGGAGTGCGAAAGCTGTGCGTCCACCCAAATCTTCGGGTATCCGATCTCGTTGAGCGCGGTCGAGATGGTGCCGCGGATGCCGTGGCCGGTCAGGCGTCCCTCATACCCCATGAGCTGCACAGCCTTGTTGAGGGTGTTCTCGCTGATGCGCTTCTTGAGTTCGCTGCGATGCGACAGCAGGTACTTCTGCGCCGGCCGCATCACGCCCAGGAGATAGCGCACGATCTCGATGGCCTGCAGGGACAGGGGCACGATGTAGGGCGGCACGTCCTGCGGCCGCTTGCCAGCCTTGCGCATTTCGTCCTGGAGCTGCTTGACGACCTGCGGCGGGATGATCCACAAGCCGCGGTCGAGGTCGAATTGCTCAGGCTCGGCCAGCCGCAACTCGCCCGTGCGCACCCCCGTCAGGAACAGCAGACGGACACCAAGCTGGGTCTGCCAGCCGCGGGGGTTGTAAAGCCGGAGCTTCTGAAGGAACTCGGGTAGCTCGGGAAGGTGCAGGTAGGGGTTGTGCGCCACCGGAGGCTTGGGTTCGGCCACAACGTCCAGGTCCGCGGCCGGGTTGACTTCCAGCCCCTCGGCGATGACCAGGGCATAGCGGAACATCTGGTTGAACCAAGTGCGGACCTTCTCGGCGGTAGTGAACGCCTTGCGCTTCTCAATCGCCGCCACGACGCCTACGAGTTGGGGCCGGCGAATGTCGTAGATCGACATCTTCCCCAAGGTTGGCAGCACGTCTTTATCGAAGATGCGCAGAATCTGCGAAAGCGTGCTTTGACGGCCTTCTTTGAGTTCCTTGCGGCGATGCTCGACCCAGGCATCGAAGACGTTCTTGAAGGTGTATTCGCCTGCCAGCTTGGCCGCGTGCCGGCGCTGGTCGCGTTCGATTTGGGGATCGATCCCCCTGGCGAGCAGGGCTTGGGCCTTGTCCCGCTCGGCGCGGGCCTCCCGCAGGCTGAGGGCGGGATAGCTGCCCACGGACATGCGCTTTTGCTTGCCCAGCCAAGAATAGCGGAAGATCCATGACTTGCCGCCTGCAGCAGAGACCATCAGGTTCAGGCAGTCGTTGTCGTAGAGGGTGTAGCGCTTGCCGGTGGTCTTGGCCTGCCGGACGATCAGATCAGAGAGTGCCATTTCGAGGCTCCTAAGTGATGACTTAGGCCTATGCTCGTCATGGTTCCCGCTCAGTCCCAGCAACTATCCGGAAGCCGCTTCACCCGTATTCCTGTGCCTAGATTGGCGCCTAAAAAAGGCTGGCTGCGGGTGGATTTCCGTGGCGCTCGCTGGAATGAAAAAAGGGCCTTTCGGCCCTCTTTTCAACGACTTACAGACGTCAGTAGAAGTCTGTAGATCATAACTTGGAGCGGGAAACGAGACTCGAACTCGCGACCCCGACCTTGGCAAGGTCGTGCTCTACCAACTGAGCTATTCCCGCGTCGTGTTGACGGGCGCCATTCTATCGTTTCGAAAAGCCCTGTCAACTCCTTGATTCAAAAAAACTTATTTCTCTTTCGGGGTAGTACTGAGGTGCGGCCAGGCGGCAAGGAGATAGTGCACCATCGACCACAATGTCAGAGCTGCCGAAATGATCAACAGCGCATAACCCAACAATACCCAGAAAGTCATCAGCGACGGATTGGCCAGCAGAATGACCAGGGCCAGCATTTGCGCCGCGGTTTTCCACTTGCCCAGGCTGGAGACCGCTACGTGCGCCCTCGCCCCCAGTTCAGCCATCCATTCGCGTAAAGCCGATACGACAATCTCCCGGCCAATGATGATGACTGCCGGCAAAGTCAGCCAGAGATTTGCGTGCTCTTCCACCAGAAGTACCAGTGCCGTAGCCACCATTAGCTTGTCAGCCACCGGATCAAGGAAGGCACCGAATGGCGTGCTTTGCCCCAGTCTGCGTGCCAGGTAGCCGTCCAGCCAGTCGGTTGCCGCAGCGAGTGCAAACACCGCGCTAGCGGCCAGGTGGCTGCCGGAGAACGGGAGATAGAACAGCAGGATGAAGATCGGGATGAGCAGAACGCGGAGCAGTGTAAGCAGGTTCGGGATATTCATCGGGTCGGAAGGTCTGCGAGTTGAGCCGGCATTCTACTCGCTGTGCAGAACGGCATAAATCTGCTCAGCCAGCTTTTTGCTGATACCGGGGGCTTTGGCAATCTCATCGATACTGGCGCGCGACAATTCCTGCAACCCACCGAAATGCTTGAGCAGATCACGGCGCCGCTTCGGCCCTACTCCGGGAACGTCCTCGAGTGTCGAGGTACGGCGCGCCTTTCCGCGACGCGCACGATGACCGGTGATGGCAAAGCGGTGGGCCTCATCGCGGATCTGCTGGATGAGATGTAATGCCGGCGAGTCCGCCGGCAGGGTAAATTCGTGGTCAGCGTCGTTCAGGTAAAGCGTTTCCAGCCCGGGCTTGCGAGTCACTCCCTTGGCAACGCCGAGCAACGTCAGACCGACTACCGCCAGCTCTTGAAGCACATCCTGTGCCATCGCCAACTGCCCCTTGCCACCATCGACGAGAAGGATGTCCGGCATCTTGCCCTCTCCTTCCTTCAGCCGACTGAAGCGCCGGGTAAGGGCCTGGTGCATTGCGGCATAGTCATCACCCGCCGTCACACTCTCGATGTTGAAGCGCCGATAATCTGACTTCAAAGCGCCCTCAGGCCCGAAGACTACACAGGAAGCGACGGTAGCCTCACCACTCGAATGACTGATATCGAAGCATTCCAGACGTTGCGGCGGCTCGGCGAGATCAAGCACTTCCCCTAACGCATCGAAGCGCGCCGCCATGTGCTGGCGATTCGCGAGCCGCGCCGCAAGAGCCTGCTCGGCGTTGGTCACAGCCAGTTGTTGCCAGCGCGCACGGGTAGAGCGCACGCGATGACTGATATCGAGCGTCTTTCCACGAGACGCTTCGACCGCAGCTACCAGCACCGGAAAATCTTCATGCACGGCATTGACGATCAGCTCGGATGGCAGGTCGCGCTCCTGATGACTGAGGTAGTACTGGCCAAGAAATGCCAGCAGCACATCGCCAACCTCTTCCTCGATCGCCACCTGCGGAAAGAAATTCTTGCTCCCCAGTACACGCCCGCCGCGCACGCTGATCAGATGCACACAAGCACCACCAGGCGTGACGATGGCCGCAATGACATCCACGTCGCCGCTTCCACCCTCCATGCTCTGCTGGTCCTGCACTCGGCGCAGGATGGCCACCTGATCGCGCAACTCGGCCGCCTTTTCAAAGTCGAGCCGCATCGCCGCCTGCTCCATGCTGGTGGAAAGTTCTTCCGCCAGCGCATTGCTGCGGCCCTCGAGGAACATCGTCGAGTGGCGCACATCCTCGGCGTACTCATCCTCGCTCACCAGGCCAACGCATGGCGCCTTGCAGCGCTTGATCTGGTACTGCAGACAAGGACGCGTCCGATTGCGGAAGTAGCTGTCCTCGCATTGACGCACAAAAAATGCCTTCTGCAGCAATGCAAGGCTCTCGCGAATGGCGCCGGCGCTCGGATAAGGCCCGAAGTAGCGGCCCTTCTGCTTCTTGGCGCCACGGTGAATCGAGAGCCTGGGGAATTGATCCTCGCTGGAGAGAAATACGTAGGGATAGGATTTGTCGTCACGCAGCAGAATGTTGTACGGCGGACGCCATTCCTTGATCAGCGTCTGCTCCAGCAGCAGCGCCTCGGTCTCATTCGCCGTGATGGTGGTCTCGACCTGAGCGATTCGCGCAACCAGTGCGGCTGTCTTCGGCGCCAGGCCGGACTTGCGAAAATAGCTGGAAAGACGCTTCTTGAGGTCCTTAGCCTTGCCGACATAGAGCAGCTTGGCGTCCGCATCGAACATGCGATAGACACCTGGTCGCCCGCTGCAGGTGGCCAGAAAAGCCGCCGAATCGAATACCACGGCCATCTTCAGTTGTTGGTATCGACCATGCCGTGCCGAACGGCCAGCAGCGCCAACTCCACATCGCTGGCAATCGAGAGTTTCTCGAATATGCGGTAACGGTAGGTATTGACGGTCTTGGGCGACAGACAGAGCTTGTCCGAGATGCTCTGGACCTTATGGCAGTTGGCGATCATCAGGGCGATCTGGATTTCGCGCTCGGACAGGGCATCGAAGGGAGAGGCGTTCCGTTCCGGCTCGAAGGATTTCAACGCCAGGCTCTGGGCGATCTGCGGGCTGATGTAACGCTGCCCCGCAAATACCTGACGAATCGCCTGGACCATTTCCTCGAGCGCCGCCCCCTTGGTGAGGTATCCAGCAGCGCCGGCCTGCATCAGACGGGTAGGAAAGGGATCTTCTTCGCAAACTGTCACGACCACCACCCGCACATCCGGCTGGCTGCGCAGGAGCTTGCGGGTCGCTTCGAGGCCGCCGATACCAGGCATCTTCACATCCATCAGCACCACATCCGGCTTGAGCTCCCGGGCCAATTGCAGCCCACGCTCACCGGAGTCGGCCTGACCAACGACCTGCAGGCCATCAATGTCGGCCAGCATGCGGGTAATTCCGGTGCGCACCAGATCGTGATCATCGACCACCAGCACCTTGATCACACAGCACCCCTTTGCACAGAAATGGAATTGTGAAGATCCAGCGAGAGCTTCTATAAGTTCGCGCACCTTAACAGAAAGCACCGTATCGACCTAGCTTGGTGCAGGCTCGTCAAAATGCAAGCGCCAGAGAACCGCAACCAATGCCCCGGCGAATGCTGACAGATACTCAGCAATGCGTCTAGGACGGCACTTTCGACAAAAACCAGAGCCTTAGAGAGATCAAATGCCCGTGCCGTTCGAAGATGATTTTCTCCTATCCGCTGTCGCGTTGGATCACACCGGCACTGCCGTTCTCGGACCGCACTGGAAGTACAAGGTTGGCATTGCTCATACAAGGTCTCATTGACCGGGCACAATTTCGTCTTGAGGCGAAGGCGGCGCGATTTGATCTGGTTCTCATTGCTGCAAACCGAGATCTCCTCGCAATGCCGCCTGATGCTAAACGGCGACCACTCTCAGCATTCGAATGAGCCAGAGCAGCAGAAGAAGCGCAGGGTAATACAGCACCATGCCGGCGAGGCAGATCAACGCCAAGGACAATCGGGGCCAGGAAGTCGCATAGGAGTCCTGAATCCAGAAGTCTGCCGCCAGATAAAGCGGGAAGATGATTGGGAAAGCCACCAACCCCAGCGACCAATACGGGCCGGACGCTGAAGTGATGTAGTTGCTGACGAACCAACTACTGACATACCAGAAGCCTATCCACGCCACTGCGAATATCAGAGCCCTGACCAGCACAGCCAATCCCTCTTCCATGATATGGAGTTGAGCAGTATGGCAGCGAATTGCCCGTCTGCTATCTGCCACCCTGGAGAAGAACACGCAATTCCGAGAGAAAGGATCAGGCCTGGCACAAGCGGACCGCAGTGCCGCAGGAGGCACGAAGGACAGCTATCCGAAATGAAAAAGGCCCTGAAAAATCAGGGCCTTGAATATGGCGGAAGCGGTGAGATTCGAACTCACGGAGCTGTTACACTCGACGGTTTTCAAGTCTACCGAGAAATGCCCAGTTTTCGCGGCCTGCGCTCGATTTTAGTTTCCGTATCATCAAGATAAACAGATGACGTACAAGCCGCGCCCTACGCGGCCATCGGCTCTCGATACGGAAACGGTTTTCGTCCCTCCTCGCCCGTTCTGGGCAATCAAAATCCCCATGACCTACCTTTTCCGTACAGCAGGAGAACTCCTATGTGCGGCCGATACGTGACACCTGAAGAAGCGGCGATGGAGCGGTACTGGCATATCGGCAGGCACAACAGTGGGCGCTGGGTTGATCGCGTCTACAACGTAGCGCCGACCAGCCAGGTGCCGGCGGTGGTCCTGAATGAGGCGGGAGAACAGGAAGTTGTCGCGGCCCGCTGGGGGCTGATCCCGTTCTGGTGGAAAAAGCCGACGCCGCCAACGTTCTCGTTCAACGCACGGAGCGAAGAGGCGGCGACGAAGCCAATGTGGCGCCAAGCGATCCGCACACATCGGTGCCTGATGCCGGCCGCCGGCTGGTATGAGTGGAACGAGCAGGAGCCGGTGAAGAACAAGGCCGGCCGGACAGTCCACCAGCCCTACTACCACCACGCCATCGGCGACGGCGTACTGGCGATCGCCGGGATCTGGTCGACCTGGTCGCCACCGGATGGCGAGCCGATCACATCGTGCGCGCTGCTGACGAAGGAGGCCGAGGGCCTAGTGGCGGTGATCCACAACCGCATGCCGGTGATCCTGGCGCCGGAACAGTGGGCAGCCTGGCTGTCGCCGGAGACGTCGCTCGAACAGGCCTACGTCACCATTGCCCAGGCGCGCCGCGATTTCGAGGCCTACCGGGTCTCCACGGATGTCGGGAATACCCGCAACCAGGGCGCAGAGTTGATCGAGCCGATCTAGCTCTATCAATCCTGTCAGCTAGTCATACCTTTCGTCAGGGATGTCAGGCCGATTCTGGAAAGACTGCCGAGGCAGACTAATTTAAAGGACGTAGCCGACGGATCGGCTCATCCACGATATCCTTATAGCGAAGTCCTGAAGCCCCGCCCTACCCCAGGCGGGGCTTCTTGTTTGCGCCAGGCGCAACGGCTTACAATCAGAAGGCATATGCTTGCACGCATCTGCACTCCTTTGAGGGTCGCCCTGGAACCTTGGTTCTTCGGCGGCCCTTTTTATTGGCAGGCCGCTACCGCTGCCCGCAATTGCTCCTCATACCCCATCCGCTGCCGGCGCTCAGCCAGCAGCGCCCGCACTTTCGTCTGTAGGTCGTCGCTAGGATGCAGCGTTGCGGTAGCCCAGGATGGCACCGCAACCGTTGGCGCTCGGCACGGAATCACCACCGGCACCTCCACGCGCACCGTGCGCGGCTCTGGCGCGACCTGGCCCGCACATCCCGCCAGCGCGCCAACCAATCCCACCAGCAGCATCCTCATAGCCCTAACTCCTGATCGATGATCGCCTCAGCCGCGGCGCACTGGTCTCCGCCTACTCGCTCCTGCTGCAGGCGCTGGGCGGCGGCATAGTGCCGGTCGGCCTGCTGCTGGGCGGCTGCTACTGCTTGAGCGGCCTTCGCCTGACGCTGCTCGGCCTGGTTGGCCAACTGGGCGATGGCTGCGTTCTGGTCGCCCACCAGCGCCTCCAGGTTGTTACGGGCTGCCAGGCACTGGGTTCGTGCATCACTGGCGGCGTCGAGTTGCGGGCGGTAGTGCCCAGCAGCGAGCCAACCACCCAGGCCAGCGCCAGCGGCGAGCAGCAGCAGAATGGCCAGCACCAGGGCGATGAGTTTCCACCGCCCCGTCACTAGGCCACCTCCAGCGCGGCGGCGTAGTTGCGTGACCATTTCGCGCGCAGGCCGGCACGCTGGGCGGCATCTCCGCGGGTATATGCGCCTGGCCGCCAGGTGCGCAGGTACAGATCCCAAGCACCGACTTCGTCGCCGAGCTCCGGCAGCCGCGCCGGGTCGGTGTACAGCAGCAGACGCGCCAGGCCGGCGGCGAGGATGTCGTCGTGCTCGATTGCTTTCCACACTTCAGGCGCGGCCGGGGCAATGCCGCGGACGACGCACAGGCCGGTTGCCCAATCACGAATGCTGTCGACGCGGTAGCGCAGCAGGCCAGTGATCATGCCGCCACCCTGCTCTGCCTGCCAGAGCGACCTGGCCGGACCAGTCGGCCACTGTCTGCGGCGCTGCTCGGGGTCTTCCTGTCGCGTGATCGCCAGCAGCATGACTATCGCCTGAGGCGAGTCCATTTTCGCGGGCAGCAGCAACAGCGCCGGCTCGATGATCGAGCGGCGTACTTCTCGAAGATTCATAGGAGCTCCAGAAACGAAAAACCCGCCAGGTGGCGGGTTGGTTGGTTGCAGCAGGCGTCAGGCGCGCGCTTCCAGTTCTCGGATGCGCAGCTCCATGCGCTGGATCATCGCTACCAGGTCGGGGATGATCTTCGTGTCATCGCGGCCCTGGTAGACCGGTTGCTCCTCCGTGAACACCCACGCCGCACCCGCTGGGTAGTTGGTCATATCCGTCGGCTCTTCTATGCCCTCGGCCAACAGCGTGTAGTCCGGCATGCGGATGTTGCCTATCCGGCAAACTTCGTCCTTCTTGCCCGTCGCTGTCGACGGGTCGACCATCTGGTTCCTGTGGGCGATAAATCCTTTACCTGGCGATCCATCGATTTTCCACGTCCAGGTGCATGGCTCGTACGCCATGATCCGCGCGGTTGCGGCCACAGGGTCCAACGGGCGCACTTCGTCCTTCAGGCGGTAGTCAGAGCTGGTGTTGTACGCCGTCGTGGTGGTCGTGATGCTGATGCTCCCCACCTGGGATGCGGTGCCGGGGTTATGCCAGAACAGCACTACCGGGCCAGTGGTGCCGGAACCCAGGCCGAGGTTGCTACCGTTCGGGCTGTACTGATTCCAACCGGCGGCGTTGAAATAGCGATACCCGGCAGCACGGTTCAGGATGGGGTTGGCGTTGCTGGTGCCGAACGTCTGATCACCATTGGATTCCAGGCGCATGCGCTCCACGCCGTTCACAACAAACGTCATCGGGTAGGCAGAACCGAACGCCTCGAGCGTGAACGCGCCACTATTGGCGAGAATGCGCCCGCCGGTCCCCCCGCTACCGGGCAGCACGAACGGATCACCCGGCTGGTACTCGGCCAGCGCCGTAACGGCCGATCCGGTGTACTGAAATCGGGCCGGAATGTAGCTATTCGCCATTGAGTGTCACCGGTAGCAATGCCGACGAGCCGTCGGAGAGAGTGATGGGGAGCGATGTCCCGCCGAGCAGGGCAATGGCCGAAAGCGCCCCACTGGCTAACAGCACAGGGACAGAGGCAGGTCGGTTCATGGGGTACGCGACTATCTGGCCACTGGAGTTGGTGATGTACTGGTCGAATCCACTGCCGACGCGCACCAGGTAAATGCTGTTCGCCTCCAGCGCTGCCGGCAGGCTGGCCACGACCTTGTGGTGCAGAACATTCGCCATGTGCTCACCAGTTCAGGGTTTTCCAGCGGCTGCTCACCGGCTGGCCGGCATAGAGCAGACCATCGGCATCGGCGGAAAGGTTGTCCAGCGTGGCCTTGTTGGTGTGGCTGTGCGCCTGGCTCACTGCCGCGTCAATCGCGGCAGGCGTGCTGCTCGGTTTGCCCTGGATGGCCGCCCAGGTCAGGCTCACATCCATCGACTCGTACTCCGCGACCTTGACCCAGGTGCTCGTCGCCGGGTTCCAGGCGTACAGCGCAGCGCCGACGGTGACGGTCGGATCGCCTGTGGCGTCCTGCACCAGCACGAACACCGCCTGCTCCAGATCAGGCTCCAGAGCATCTCTGGCCGCGATATCCGCGACGAACAGCACCGGAGCGCCGCTGCTGGGCAGGCTGGCCAATGCCGCGGCGATCAGCGCGTTGATCATCGCCGAGTTGCCCAGGCTCTTGGCTACGCCGGCCTGATCGGTGATGTACGACTCGGCATAGCTGCCATTAGCCACGTAGTAGAACGAATCAGGCTGCAGGGTGCCCGGCAGCGTAGAGACTTTGAAAAACTGAACCTGGGACATGCGCCCTCTCCTACCAATCGTTGGTTTGCCACTCACTCAGGCCAGAGCCTGGCGCGCCAGGAGGCCCCTGCTCGCAGACGGTGACGACCATCAGCTCAGCCGGTGCCTCGACCGTCACGGCGTATTCGTTGATCTGTTCGAGCACCAGCGGCGCGGCATCACCCTCGATGACCACCAGCCACGGCTCGACCTGCTCGACCTGCTCGGCATCAGTCATGGCCACCTCACTGCTCGACGGTGACCGGCCCGCGGAAGAAGCGCGCCACCGTGCCGTCGGCAAACGTCACATCCAGGTGGTGCCAGCCAGAAGACCAATCGAGTGCCGCTGTCTCCGCCGCGCTGATCTCAACTACCAGCGTCCCGGGCGCACCGGCGGCGACTGCGAGCTCCAGCAGTGCATCTCCGCCCTCCTCGCTCTCGCGGATGACTAGGCGTGCCGTCGCACCTGTAAGGTCAATTGGCGGCTGGTAGATGAGTTGCCCGGCGCCAGACTCAGGCCGCGCCCCAGCGCCGTTGGCGCAGTTGATTTTCAGCGTGTCGGCGTCGACGACCTCGACGCGGTGCGGGTTCTGTCGGCCCGGCGTTCGGTTTAGGTCAGGCAACCCAGTGGTGCCGGTCACCCAGGCGAGCCAGTCGCCAACCAGGCCATGCCCTGGAACGGTCAGGCTCAGGGGCGCGGCGGCGATGATCGCCGATACGGCGCGATACTCCCGGGTGGGCTGCATCAGCCGGCGCGTATCGCGGTAGGTGGCGCCCCGGATGAGGCGCAGGGGTGTACAGGCCGGCTGCATGCTGGCTCTCCTTGGGGCAATAGGGTTACGTGGTGAGGTAGCGGCCTTGCTCGTCGAGCAGCGCATCGGCGCCGAACATCAGGGCGTTGTCCGGCAGGTTTCCGCCGCCACCCTCCAGCGCAGCGACGCGGGAGGTCAGGTCGGCAAGCGCGGCCGTCATCCCTGCCAGGTGCCCGGCAGTGACCGAGGCGTAGATGAACGCGCCGGCAGGCCAGCTCTGATCGGTGGTTCCCTCGCGTCCGCGCTGGAGCACGGCCGCTCCGCTGGCGAATGTCACGCGCACGATTTCGTACGCGCCCTGCTGCAGCGGATCGAGCGAGCTAGTGATGGTCAGCAGGTACTCTCCACCGCCCGCCGGCCCGAGGCGCGCGAGCGCATCAGCGTGGACCGGCAGCGCGGCGGCGCCGGCCAGCAGTTGGCCGGTCAGTTGGGTCAGCCAGTTGTTGATGTAGCGCATGTGGTCTCCTATACCCAGCCGAAATCCGCCAGGTCGGCGCGGTGGCGCTCGACCTGGTGCGTGACGGGGTTGTAGCTGGCCCGCGTGAGGGCAATTGATTGGGACGAGTCAAACCCGCGCCGCGGCTGGAGCCCGCCTTCATGTCCGGCGTAGCGCGTGAGCACCCCGGCAACGGTGCCGCCCGGCGTCATTGCCTGCCTGAACAGCAGCGTGTCGGGGCCTGCCTCCGTGATCGAACTGCGCCCCAGTAGCGTGACCTTGTTCGAGCCGTTGAGGACGCGCACCTGGTGGGTGTCGACAGCCAGAGCGCCGCGCTCGGCGTGGTAGCGCGCCACCAGTTCCGTCAGGCGGAACCCGAACGGCGTGCCAGACCCTGGCGTGAGTGACCCGCCCTCCGGCGAGCTGGTCACGTCTGAAACGACCGTGCCGTCGACCGTCAGGACGGTACGGACCGTCGATTGATTGTCCGGGTCCTGCGTCGAGTCGTACCACTCCGTGTTGGTGCGCTCGATTTTCAGCACCTGCTCATCGAACAACCCGCCATCGGTCCCGTAGAGACGCAGCGAGTAGGTGCTGGTCGCGTTGATCTGGCCATTCAGGCGATAGGCCATGTCGTCGGTGATCGTTGTTGGATTGGCCACACACTCGCTCGGCCCGACAGTGTATTCCGTCCGCTCGCGGCGCTCGCCGGCGGACGAGTCGGTCACCACGGTCTCCACCGTCTGCACCTCCAGACTGTCGAACCGCGCGATCTGGACAGCACCGGCCGCATCAAACCAGGCGCCGGCCATCACTCCGGTCTGCCCGCGCCGATACGTCTGCGTCCCCTCGATGCTGATCACCGGCGGCGCTGTGTTCGGCTCCTCCGTGAACCCGCCACGCCAGAGCACCTCGGTGACGCCGCACGCCGGCCACGGCTGCACTGTGCTGACGGTTTCCGGCGGCAGCGTGTAGCGCTGCACATCGGCCGCCGCGCCGGTCAGCTCGTCCACCAGTTCACCCAGCGCCTGGTTGCGCGTCTGCTCGATGACCAACTGATAGCCGATGTTCTGATCATCGGGATCACCCGTGATGGACAACCGCAGCAGACCACACCATTGCGCGACGTTGCGCGCACGGATCAGGTTCCCCGAGTTGACCGGCGACAGCCCCAGCAACAGCGAGCGCCCGTCTGGCGTCATGTCCAGGGTATTGAAACGCACACTGGTGACCATCGCCGCCAGCGGCTCCGGCCCCTCGTACAGGTCGGGAGCGGACTGCCCGATGGCAGCGTGGCGAGCATCGATTGCGAATACCACCGGATCGACGGGCGCGCCACCCAGGACCAGCGACGGATAGACCAACAGCTCCAGGTGGTCGGGGTCTGGAACTCCGCTGGAGTCGCGTCTGATCCGTAGCAGCGCCCGGCCAGTGGCATTGGCAAATCGCACCGGCCAGCCGGCTATTTCCAGCGGATCGTAGGTGCCGAAATAGGCGTTCCCGTAGGCGTACATCGGGCCGCCAAACCCACGCAGAATGGCCGCGCCGTCGAACCGTGCACCACGGGCAGCCTCCGCCTCGGTCTGCTCCAGCCCTGGGCGTCCAACATTCCAGAGGTACGTCCACGGCCACGGTCGCAGCACCCGATTGTTCCCGCCACTGCTACCGGTGTAGGTCTGCCCGTTGGGGAGCGTGATGGTTACCACGCCGCTACCCTGCGGCTGCACCATCAGGCCGTGCCAGGCCCAGCCGAACCCAGGGACGCGCGCCAGTGGCGCGGATCGTCGATCCAGCATGATGGGCTCCTATTAGGTCGGTGCGGTCACCGGCTCGATCTGCACGACCCACGGCGCACCAGGCGCGTGGGTGACGTGAATCAGGTTCACTGGGGCGGTCAGCGTGACATCGACCGCGCCGGCGTTGTGGGTGCTGGCGAGGTTGCAGTACACGCTCGTCATGCCGGACAACCGCAGCGGCTGGGATGCGTCCGGCCGGACCAGCAGGATGCGCATGTTCACGTGGACGGTTGCAGCCCAGCCGGGTGCCTCCAGCACGTGCGGCGCCGCGTTCGTCGCCGGCGTCCACTGAACAGAGTGGGCCAGCGGCGAACCGTTATTGGCGTACAGCAGGCTGGAGGTTTCGGTGACCGTATCGAGGATGAACGGAAATTTCCGCCAGTCCGCGAGAGAGCTGGTGCCGACGCCGAGCCAGAGCAGCGATCCGGCAATTTTCCGCTGGCCGCGGTGCTCAGGCGCGCCGGTTGGTTCCGTACTGACAGGCTCCAGCCGGCCCTCGGCAAGCGGGCCGAACCAATAGAGATCGTCCGGCGCGCCAACGGCCAGCCACTGCTCGCCGTAATCGAGATCAACATAGTGGGCGCCCTGGCTGGGCGGATCGGCTACGGGCGCGCCGTTGCCGGTGACGATGTGCTGGACATTCGCCATTGGGTGAGTCTCCTTCAGAGGTCTTGGGCGGGCGGCGCCTGGAACAGGAACACCGCCTCGGCGTTGTTGGCGTCGCGCATCACCAGCCGCTGGAGCGGCTCGATGCGCAGAGTGAATAGCCCGTCAGAGCTCTCGATCAGTTGCTGCGGGTGGAAGGTGCGGTCGGCATAGTTCTGCTCCTGCAGAGGGCTGGCGATTCCCCCGCCCCGCCCGCCGGCGGGGGCCTGGTAGTTCGCGATCCCCCGAGCCGCCGGCCGAGCGCCGCGCGCTTCGATGACAGGGAGCGTCCTGCCCTGCTGCATTGGCGTGACAACGCTGTTCAGGTCATCAATCAGGCCGCGCCCCGTGCGCTGGGCCTCCATGCTCGCCCCAATTGCTCGGCGTGCCGCAGTGTTGTTACTGCCAATGGCGCGCCGCGCCGCCTCCATCGCCGCCCCACTGGCTCGACGCTGTTGTTCCGCAGTTGCCATCAGAGAAGCTCCAGCACGTCGTTACGAATGGAAATGCGGTATGTCCGTTCGATGGAGGCTTTCCACTCGTCTCGAATGGCCTCGGGAATCTCCGGGACCGGGACGGCGAAGCGCCTCGGATAAAGCTCCTGCCCGACATCGTTATCGCGCGAGCCGTAGTTTCCGGAGAATCCATCCAGCGCGTCGTCGTAGGGCGGGCTGGTGCTGAGGCCGCCAATCTGCGTGGGCAGGTTTCCGCCACCGGTCGGGCGCGGGGCCGCACTGGTATCGAAAGGCGGCGGTACCAGGGGATCAGCAACAGCGCCGCCGCCCAGCATCACAGCCACGCTCAGCGTGGTGAGCGCGCTTCCAGTCTCCAATGAGTACTTGTCGACGATCTGTCGGCACTTCCCGGAGGCGTGCACGCCCTGGGCACGAACCGCGAGGGTGTGCACAAGGTCGGCTCCAGCGGCCCAGGCTGACGGCACATCCCATGTGACGGTCGTTCCACGGTGCGCGCCGACGATGGTGACCGCCGCCTGAGCGAGCACACAGCGTATGGCCAACTGTCGACGCGATTCGTCCCGAAGGTCGGTCATGGGTTCATCGCTGCCACCACCACCGCCACCAGTTCCATCGATGATCGAGCCAGGCGCATTCTCGCCGCGCGCGGCCATGCCGAACGGCGTGCTCTCCCAGGTGTTCGCCAGTTCATTGTCGATCTGTACCGCGGCGCTGGTGCGGGCGATGATCTCGCCGCTGTCCGCCACGCTCTGCGGTGCCTCGACGCGCAAGGTATACGTCTCGGTTACCTGCTGTACCTCTCGAATGGCGGCCAACCAACTGGCAGCCAGCAGCAGCCGTTCTTCATAGCTGTCGTTGATCCACGACTGCGGAGGGTCGCAATACACCCCGGTTGGTGGCAGGCGATCGAGGCGCACGCCCGTGAGCATGGTCATCCCCTGGCTCTCGGTTGCCTCGCGGATCATGTCGAACGTAGGCAGCTCACTGGTCACTGCATGAGTCCAGATGCAGAACCCCGGGATGCCGATGATTCCGCCAGTGTCTGGATGCTGCCAGCCGAACTGGAACGTGTGCTGCCAGAGCCTGGAGAAACGGTGCCCCAGCTCGATCTCGACAACGTTGGTTTGGGCGTCCAGATCCGCCAGGGATACCGACACGGAGGCATCGACGACGGCGCCGGCGTTGAACTCGTAGTTCGGCGCTATCGATGACGACCAGGTGTTGAGCCGAATATCGCCGGCAGCCGAGCACTCCAACGCGCCTTGGATGGTCGTTACCCGCTCCTGCGCGTAGTCCCACCGACTGCGGCCACTCACTGGCTCGAAGATATCCTCCGACCAGATCGCCTGTGGTGTCAGGGCATCGATTGCTGCCACATCCAGCGCCTCGACGCGCTGCTGGAGCTGGTCGCTGCTGGTGCAATGGAGCGTTCGCGTGGCGCTATCCCACGACGGTTCGACAATGCGGCCAGTGTGGCGCCGGCTGACCCGTTCTACCCCATCGATCTCGAACACGAAGTCAATGACAACGGACCGGCCTTTCCATGCCGCCGGAAGAACAGGCCCTTCTGGTAGGCATAGGCTGAACTGCGCGACGCCGGCAGCACCCTCCTCACGATCCACCTCAACCTCACCGGTGAGGCGCTCGCTCCAGTCAACGCCGCCAACCAGCACCACCAGGCGCCACCGGAAACTGTTGCCGCCATTCACCGGCTGCGGCGTAGCGGCAGGGCCGCCAGCAGAGCCCAAGGGCACGCTATTCAGCGGCGACCCATTGATCATGTCACACCTCTTGCCAGTTCAATGTCCAGCCGTGGCCGGTGCCCATCGTTTCCTGTGGTGGGTCGGCGAAAACCCGGTACGCCGGCATCCACTGCACCATGTAGAGCGTCGCGCCTGGGATGATCACAAGATCAACGTTCAGGCCAGAACGGGTACAGGGGACAGGCCGCCAGCGTCCTTCGACGAGCGCCAGCCCCCACGGTTCGCGGTCGGAACGACACGGTGCAGGCAGAACAAAGCTCGGCGCCGCCTGAGCCATGCTCCGCGGGTGCGTCAGCAGCAGATCGAGTGGTCGGCTGTAGTCGATACCATCCAAGCCCAGCGGAACTAATCCGGAGCCGCTCAACTGGCCAGATGTTTTTCCGCTCCAATGGGTCATCTTTACCGCTGCGCCATCACTCATCCGAACCACGGTCGCCCCCTGGAGCGGGTCGCGCGAAAAGTCAGGCGCACCCGCCTCGGCAGGAATGGGAATCCCGCCGAGGGTCACAAGTGGATATTGCATTGAGGATTCCTTAGCGCTTGGTGCCGCCGCGCTTCAGCCGCTGAATGCGGATGATCTGGTCGAGTGACTGTTGCGTGCCGTACAGCGGAACGGTCTCGCCACCCAGACCCAACTCCAGGCGGCCAAGGTTGGGCATAGTCCCGCCATCCGACTGAGCTGCTGCTGCCGACATCCCCGCGGTAACAGGGTCAGGCATGGACAGCCCCTGTAAGCGCGACATCAGGTTCATGGTTGCGGAGTTTGGGAAAACCTTCTCCCCTCCATTGAACGTCACCAGTTCAGGCCCGCGCTCGCCTACTAGGGCCAACCCAGGCGCCGCGCTGTTGGTGCCGTTCGCGTGCTGAGGGATAGCGGGCTCAATCGTGGAGACATCTTTCAGCGCCCCCTGGATGTTGCCAGGCAATAGGAACTTCGGCTCGATGACGAAGTTTTCCCCAATGCTTGCAGCCAGATCTTTCATCTGCTGCACAACCTTCGCCGCCATTTCAGGCGAAAGATTCACCGCAATATCGATCTTCGACTTTGCCTGTAGGTCTTCGATCTGAACCGTGAGTTGGGCCAGCTTCTGGTCGGCATCCGTCTGCTGAAGCTTGTTTGCCTCCAGTTCGATAGCCTGCAGCTCCTTCGCGAAGCCAGCGAACCCGAGCGTGTTCTGTCCAGCCGCTTGCAGATCGAGCAGCACCTTGAGAGCCGCCTGCGCCTGCGACTTTGCCCCCTCCAGGTCTCCGGAGCGCAATGCGTCCCTAGCCCCTACCTTCAACGACTGCGCGGTGGAATAGTCGGCATCGCCACCCGCGCTGGCGTTCAGTTGCGCAATGGCATCCGTGTAGCGCCTCTCGATTTCGAGGCGCTCGCCCCGGATCTTCTCCACGTCGGACTTGGCTTTCCGCTCCTCGGCGGTCATCGCCTGAAGTGCGGTCTTAGCCTTTTTCGCCAGAGCGTCGTAGTCGGCCTTCATCTTGGTTGATGTGGCACTGAGGCTGGCTGAAACCTGCTGGTTAACTTGCCGAAACTCCGCGCCTGTTTGCGACGCTTGCTTGCCCATTTCTGCAAAAGAGTCTGTCCATAGGCCAGTAACCCTATCTGCAGCCAGCTTCATCTCCTTGAGGTTATCCTCCACGACTTCCCTCATGACGTCGGCTGCGGCCTTGAAATCGCCACTCGCAGCGAGCGATGCCGCTGCAGCCGACCCACCAATGAGCCGCCCCAGAGTGCCGAAGGCGTTACCCGCAACAATCGCGACGGACGCAACGCCCTTCAATGCAAAACTGAGGACGTTAGCAATCTGGCTCGCATAGCCCGATTTCGTCGACACATCAACCATTAGGCCGGTGAGTGTGCTCAGCGTCGGCGCCAACTCTCCCGCTATCTGCTTACTCGCACCGTCACTAACACTCTCTAGGGTATTCAGGTTCTGATTGAAGTCAGCCAGGTTCTTGGTTGCTTGGGAATCCAGAATCAGGCCAAGCTCGATAGCCTCTTCTCGCAGACTCTTGAACCCCTCGGCGTTATTGCGCAGCAGGGGAAGCAACAAGGCCGCATCATTGGCAATCCCCTCCAGATAAAACACCATCTCCGATTGCGATAGATTGGCCTTCTCCAAGGTCGACACGTACAACTGCAAAGCATCAGGGCCTGACAGGTTGCGGAACTGTTCGGCCGTAACACCGGCCAGTGGCGCAACGTTGGTGAAGAAGTCCTTCAGCTCGCCGCCGCCTGTCTGAAGGAAGTCGCCTACCTTGTCCTGGACGTCCTTGAAAATGTCGCCGAGCTTGTCCTGCTCGATGCCGGCACTCTTTGCGGCGAACCCCCAGGCTTGGAACTCTTCAACGGAAGTGCCAGACAACTGAGCGAACCTGGCCATCTCCGTTGCGGCCGCCGCAGTGTTCTTCGCCCAATTGGCAAAAACGCCAACAGACAAGGAAGCGGCAATGGCGGCTCCCGCAGTCCTTGCCAAGTTGCTCAGCCCTTTCAGCCTGCCATCAACCTGGTTAAATGCTTGATTGGTGTTGTTCTTGCCATCAATGACGAGCTGAGTTGTGACCTTTCCCGGCATTTTCCAGCTCCTTCATCAGTTGCTTGTAATCTTTGGTTTTGGCACCAGCACCCCGCGCGACGATCAGGGCAAGCCGAGCAGCATCAAGCCGCCTGGCATGCGCCTCCCGCTGATAAAGCGCGATCTGATCAAGTGAATAGCGCTGGATGTCTGACAGTCGATGACCTGCGGAAAGGAGGTCGCTTACGACACTTGCCCAGCCAGCGGCCCGTTCGTTGCCACCCTGGCCAGGGCTTGGTCGAAAAAAGATGAATTCACGCCGATCACATGAATCATCAGTTCTACTGCTGTCACAGCAGGCAGGCGCTGGCGACGCCAGGCGCTCAAGTTCGTACAACCGCCGAGCACAGTGGACAGCGCGCCGGAGCTTTTCGCGTACTCGTAGATCTGCGCCGGGGAGGCAGCTCCAAGCATGGCCAGAAGCCCACCGGCCGCCTTGCCGAACTCATCGAAATGCCGCAGCTCTACCGGTCGGATCAACACTTGCCGGCCGCCAACTGTCACCGTTACCGGCTTTGGGAAAAGGATTTGAAGATCACTCATGAACTTCTCCGGGCAATAAAAAACCCGCCGAAGCGGGTTTTAATGAAAGTGCTAGTCAGTAGGTTTTTATCGTTCCATCAGCGAACAGAACTTTGGTCAGCCTGAAGCTTGTTTTGATGTTCTGCTGTTCTGCATTCGCGAAGTCTTTATGCCGCTGGATGAACTGGTTGAAGTTTATAGTTCCCTGCCAAGACAACTTGGTCCCGGCTGACACCGGGTCATTTATAGCGATCTTCGACGAAAGGATGTCGTTTCCAAGCAAGTCGGTGAACTCCAAAACCCCGTCAAACGCTCGTACATCCGCACCGGTGGAGTTCTCGAACAGCAGATCCAAGGTAATCTTGTCGTCGCCATATTCGCCTTTGACGAAACCTTTTGAGATCAGAGAAACGGTGATCGGAGACGGCAAGCTCACAGGCTTCGCCGGCCGATCGGCAGATTTTGGCACATCCGTCTTGCCACTAAAGATTCCCGCCAGTCCTTTGAAGGAGTCTTGGAAAGCACTTCGAATCTCATACTTCATGTGCTCGCGGCCAGCGAAATAGCCGATTACCAGACCAGCTACCAGGGCTAAGGCGATTTTTGCCCCAGCCGACACCGCCTTCACCGGTTGAACTACAGGCGCGGCAGGAAATGCCTGCGCGGCACCAGTATCTCGCGGCTGCAGCTTTGCGAAATACACACCACAGGCGGTGCATTTATCTGGGCTTTCTGTCGTCTCTTTCAGTGTCGGCTCATATCCACATTTCGGGCATTGCATCGGTATCCCTCCCATTCGAGCTGGGTGGGACTGTACCCGAAAGCTACAGGCGCGTCAGGCCGCGTCGGTGTCCTGGACCTCCCAGGTCCACATGGCAGCCTCGCCCGGCTCGAAGATTTCGGGGTCAGGCAGGAGGCGGATCTGCACAGGGATGGTGCCGAAGTCGGTGCCCTGGTTCAGCGGCAGCCCGCCGTTCAGGCTGATGCGCGCATAGAAGCAGGTAATCCGGCGCTTCTCGCCGTCGCCACCTTCGTTGATCTGCTCGAACATCACCCGGTAGAACTTCCGGCTGGTGGTGAAGGGTTTCACCACGTCGACGGTCGGGTAGCTGTAATCGATCTCGATGGGGAGCTTTTTCAGGCCGCCACCGACAGGTGCCACGGTGGCATTGATCGCCGCAGCGAGGGTGCCGCCCTTCAAGATGCGGATGCCGCCAGGGGTAACCGAGTAATCGACGCCCTTCACGTACACGGGCGTACCGCCGGCGCCGGTGACGCTGGTGACCACCAAGGGGATATGCGCCAGGCGGATGGTCCTGTCGACGTAGGCGTCGTGGTGTTCCGGCTCGGTGACCGTGCCGGACGGTACCTTTTCAACCGAGCCGTACAGCAGCACGGCGGCGCCGGCCGGCGAGAAGTCCACCGCCTCGCCGGTGATGTTGATCGCCGAGTTGGCAGTCACGCCATCCAGCTCGGGCAAGCCCAGGCGTGTCGGGTCAGGAATGTTGATCTCGGTGCTGTCCGGTTCTGCGCTGGTGGTCTGCAGCTTGAACAGCTCCTCGAAGACATGCGACGGGTACGGGGCGACGCTGGTGCGACCGCGGAACAGTTGCGTGTAGAGCATTGGTCTCTCCTGTGGCCTGCGGCCGATCAGTTGTAGTTCTCGACGTAGGCAACGCCGATGGTGATGGTGATGTTGTGGGTGTCCCGGCCCTCACCTGCGTACTGTGGAACGGCGTCATCCTGGTCCTCGATGAGTCCAGGGAAACGTCCGTCGAAATCGTCGCGGCCAAAGCCGAGGGCGCGAAGGACATCAACATGGATGTTGTCCAGATCAGCCTCTTCCGCGCTCTTGCCGAACACGGCCTCAATCTCGAACGTGCGCACCCGCGAGGCCTGAGTCTTCGCCGCCCCCGTGCGGGAGTCGGTGGCCGTCCTGACCAGCAGGTACGGCATGGGAGCCTTGTCCCGCGCTCGCTCGGTCGGTCCGTAAACTCTGTCGATGGCGGTGAAGTAACCGTTTTCCGGGCGAATCTCGCCCAGCCGCTCGCGCAAGGCCTTGGCGACCTCGCTGGCTTTCGTGGATGACATGGTGGCCTCAGTGGTATTTGGCGAGCTCTCGGCGCATTCGGCGCTCGAACTCTTGCTGCAAGAAGGCGTTGGTCCAGTTGATGGTCGTTGCACCACTCAGTTGCTTGAACCAGTAGGCGATACTCGGTCCCTGAGCGAGCCGGCGCCTATCCCATTCATAGCGGTAGTCGCGGCGCCTCCCGCTCCGCGTGGTGGTTCTCTTCTCGCTGCGCGTAGCCCACGGGAGCTTTCCTTTGCTCGACGGGTTCACGAAGCCGGCAGCCACCTTCTTTCCGTGCGGACCGCGCACCCAGATGACTCCCCGTGTGTCATTTATCCGGTCGAAGCCCCACGACTTGTAGTTGAGCACCAGCACCCCTGACGATGACGGAATCACCCGCGCGTTGAGGCGTTTGGTGTTGGCCCGCTTGATCTTCATTCGGTCATTGAGAAATTGCCGGCGCATGAACGTACCGAGCAACTGGCGCACGTACCGCTCGCGCCGCGCTGCGGTGGCAGTCGCATTCAGCGCTCCTCGAATGACTGGGTCAACGCTCCGCCCCTGAGCGGCGAGCTGGGCGCGTGCCTTCTCCTGACCAACGAGCCGAACAGCCCGGATCATTGCATTCGCTCCAGCCACACCCCGCGCACGATCCCGTCATCGGTGCCGCTGGCGTAATCGGTCACCACGTAGTCGACGCCGGCCACCACCAGATGCTCGTCAACCTGCACGCGGCCGGTTTCAATCAGCGCCACTTCCGCGCGAATGCGGTACGTGGTGGCCTGGCCAAGATCGTCACTGGACTGCGCGTCATAGTTCATGAACACCCGGCAGGCGCGCGGCGCAGCACCATCAGGCCGGTACTCCCCCGGCTCGCCGATGAGCTCGGTAGCGGTGATCGCCAACTCGGCACGCCGGCCAGTGAAGTCACGGGCGCTGTCGATATGGAACAGGCGGCCATCAGCGAGCAGGTAACGCCCCTGCTGGATGCGAGCATCCCACCATGCGCGGATCGCGATTTTCGAAGGGCTGCGCAGACCGGAAGGGAATGGCGGCTCGGCCTCTTCCTTGGTCTGGATGCCGCACCAGATCCAATCAAGTTTGCAGGCCACCAGGTCAGCGTCCAGCTTCAGCAGGTTAGCCGGTGTATCGAGGTTACCTGCGCGCATGACTTACTCCGACTTCTCGACCAGGACCTGCGACCTCACCGCCTTCGCGGTGGGCTTCTTCGCATTCGGATCGCGCGCTTTTCCTTCTTCGATCAGGGCGGCGGCGTCTTCCGTCGTGGTATCGAACGACTCTCCGGGCTGAATCAGCTTGCCGCCGCGGTACACGGGTTGAATAGCGTTGAGTTTCATGGATTGCTCCTTCAAGAGATGGCGTCACCGTTAGCGCACGTTGATCCAGCGATGCGGCTCCCAGAGGTACTGGGTCGCCATCGGAAGTTCTGAGGTTATGGTGCCGATCACTACCGACTCACGGTTGGAGTACCAATGCGCGATGAGCAGCAATGCCCCGCGACGAATGGAACCAGTCATGTGAATGGCGTTGCCGACCGGGTCCGGCAACTGCGCGTCGGCAGCCACCAGAGTCCGATTGGTGCGGGCATTGAAGGCGTCGACAGCATCGGTGATCAGGTCTTGGATGTAGGCGTCATCCTCGGAGTGACGCACCCGCAGATGCGCCTTGACCACCGCCAGGTCAATCATTTCTCGGAACCAGGGCCTGCAGCGCCTTCTTGTTTGCGCCAGCATCAAAGGCGATGCCCTTGGCAGTGAGCCACTCCTTCAGCGCCGGAACGCCCATCTTCAGCGGATTGGTTTCGGTGCCAGCACCATCGACCAGCCAGGCCACCTGCAGGTGCTCCACGGCCACCAACGCGCAGCGCTCGGACACCTCCTGTTCACCGGCCTCGACAATGACGACCTCATTGCCATCTGGAGAGAAGGGAAAAGCCTCCTCGACGTGAATCAAAGGCATAGCGAATTCCTCCAGGGGAGTGGCCGACCGAAGCCGGCCACCCCGTGTTAGGCAGCGGACAAGGTCAGGACCTTGATTGCCTGGGAGTCGACGAGCATGCCGCCGACGCGCTTGGTGGTGTAGAAGCCCACATAGGGCTTGTTGGTGTAGGGGTCGCGGAGCACGCGGGTACCGATGCGATCCACGATGGTGTAACCGCGCTTGAAGTCGCCGAACAACAGCGCGTTGGCGTCGGCGGCGATATCCGGCATGTCCTCGTTCTCGGTGATGCCGTAGCCGAGGAGACTGGAGGGTTGGCCAACCTCCAGGCCAGGACGCCACAGGTAGTTTCCTTCGGCGTCCTTCAGCTTGCGGGTGTAGGCCACGCTCAGGTTGTTCATCATCCACGTGGCATTCATGCGGTAACCAGCCTTGAGGGCATGTACCAGATCGATCAGCTTGTCGCCGTTGAAGGCGCCGGCGGTGCCGCTGATCAACTTCTGCAGGGTGCCGTAGGGGCGGGTCTTGTCGGTGGTGAGCGCCAACGGGTATGCCAGCACGCCTTTCGGCTTGTTGGTACCGTTGCCCAGCAAGAAAGCGTTGCCTTCCATCTCGGAGAACTCGCGGGCGACTTCGCCGTTCAGCCAGCCCTCAGCGTCGAAGAACATGTCATCGAGACTGGTTTGGGTAGCTTGCGGGTTGGCGTAGAGTTCGCCCATGAAGGCGGCGATTTGTGCCAGGGTCGGGGTGTTGGTTTCCGGGCGCGGCGAGGTTTCGCCGACCCAGCCAGCACCAGCGCCGCCCAGGTTCACCAGCTTCTTGTAATCCGGGGTGCCGACGGTGATCTGGTTGCACACCTGGCGCATCGGCGACTCGTCGCGCAGCAGTTCGATAATATTGCGGTCGAGTTCCTCGGGGACGGCGTAACCACCATCCGCATCGACGCCGATCTGGAGCGCCTTGGCCTGCAACTCGCCCAGGCCGGTGTCGACGCCCTTGCGCACGAACTGCATGAACGCGGCCTTGTGCTCGCTCGCGGCCTTGGTGCCGGTTCCATCTGGGCGCTTCATGCCGGCAAGTTCCTTCTCCAGCGCGCCTTTCAGGTCATCGAGCTCACCGAGCTTTTCGTTCAGGCCTTCCACCTGCTCGACCAATTTGGCCTTCTCGGATTCCAGGGCCTCGACGCGCTTGTCGTTCTTCTGCTTGAACTCATCGAACTTGGCGCCGAGCTCCTCGGCTACCTGTTTCACATCTTGGATATCAGCGGGCATGGGGTTCTCCTCACATGCGATTCATTAGGGATTTCAGGGAGTCGAGCGCGGCGCCGGCATCCGCATCACGCGGGCAGGCAGCGCTATAGCCTTTGGCCATGAATGCCTTGGCTTGGGAGCCAGAGAACCCAACCTCGCGCAGGGCTCGCTCCACCTTGCTCGGCGGCGGCGTCTCGCCGCGCGCCAGCAGACTTTTCACGTCGGAGATTCGGGCCTCATCATTGGCCGGGAAGGTGACCAGAGAGACTTCCCAGAGGTCGATAGCCTTCAGCAGCCAGATGCCCTTCTCCTTGTCGTATTCGTAGTCGTCGAGCATGTAGCCGATCGACAAGCCGGACAGGCTGCCGGCCTTCATATGTGCGTGTGCGCGCTTGGCCAACGGGTCGTCGTCGATCAGTAAACGGCCCTTCACATAGAGGCCGTTCTCGTCTTCGCGCATCTCGGTGTAGGGGCCAAGTGGTTCGGCACTGTCGTGTTGCCAGAGCATGGCCGGCAGCCGACCTTTCTCCTTCCAGCGAGCCAACGAGGCCTCGAAAGCGCCACGCACCACTACATCGCCGTAGCTGTCCACCACGCCGAACACCGACCCGTAGCCTTCGAACTCGCCCGTGTCGCTTACCGACTTGATGGTGAGCGGCACATCAAGGCGTTGTTTTGTCAGCATCGGGTGCCTCCGGATTGGTGGTCATGTTGATTGGTGTCAGGTAGATGTCGCCGCCTTCGCGGGGGTTGTAGTCCTCCAGCTCGCGGCAATCGTTCGGGCTGAGGATTCCCCACTGGATCCCCTTGCCGTACGACTCGTAACGCCCCTTGAGGTCGCCGCGCATCAAGGCCCCGGCATTGAACTTCGCGAAGTGCGTTTTCCTGTCCGTCTTACTGAGAAGACCAACCCGGATGCGCGATTCGATCCGGGTCAGGATCGGCACGAGCGCGTAGTTCACGAAGCTCATGCCCATCTGTTCCATGTTGTTCATGGTCATCTTGTCGAGACTCGCCACCAGGTGGGGCGGCACCCGAAAGAGACCGCAGAGCTGCGCATCGGTCAGCTTTCTCGACTCGATGAACTGCGTGTCCTGGGCGTTGAGACTGATCGGCTTCCAGTCCAGCCCCATCTCCAGAATCATCGGCTTGTAGGCGTTGGCCGTGCCCATGTGCTCGCTCTGGAACTGCTCCGATAGGCGCGTAAACGCTTCGTCCGACAGGGTCTGATCAGTCTTGAGCACCCCTGACGTGACGGCGCCGTTCGAGAAGAGCTTCGATGCGTGCCGCTCCATAGCCTGACCGAGGCCGATGGCCTGGCGCGCATAGGCGATGGGATTCAGGCCGTTGAGGCCATCCAGGGTGAAAAGCCGAACGTGCCAGATCTCATCCTGAGTCAGCGTCTGGGTGCCGTTCTTGAAATCAACCTGGTACTCCACCGTCCAGTCATCTTTCAGCTTGGGCGTGACGGATGCCGGGTTGATCGGCAGCAGCTCCACCACGTTGCCCAATGCCATGACCTTGTAGGCGTAGAAGTTGCCACGCAGGCACAGGCAGACCACGAGCAGCTCCCAGAACTCCTGGGCGGTCATGTAGTCGTTGGGCGCCACTGCAAGCACGTCATACAGCCGATTGGCGAACGCCGGTAGGCGCTCGCGCTCGGTCTGCTTGAACAGTCGGCACGGCAGCATCCCGACTGACTCCGCCAGCACCCGAACGCAGTTGAAAACGACCGTCTGCTGCATCGCGGTGGTGGTGGTCACCCGCTGCCCTGACTCGGTTTCGTAGGCAACACCAAGGACTTGGGCGAGCTTCTCTGGCGTGTCGATGATCAGCGGGTCGGAGCCCTTGCCGAACCATTGGCCCAGCTTTTTGAGAATTCCCATTAGAGCTTCCTGATACCGTGCTTCACGATGTGGTCGGAGAGGGTTTCTTCCGGCGGCTCCTGCGCGACCACGCGCCCAATGGCCATGATCAGCGCCACGGCACCGTCGATTTTGTTGTCTTCGCCTTGCTTGATTGGGCGCACGACATCGTCGTTTCCGGGCAAGAACTTCCCGATCACGTTCCCCATGCACCAGGTCATGATTGGGTTGCCGTCGTGGTGGAACCGGCCCGAGGCGATTGCCGCCTCCAGCTCCTTCATCGGGGAGCTCATGTTCGTGTAGTTCTGGGTGATGACCACGGGGTTCAGCCCCTCGTCATCCAGTTCGTGGCTGAGGCCAGTGGCACCGAACGGGTCGATTGGGCTTTCACGAACCGGGCTGATTGAGTTCGCCTCCAGGGTCTCCGCGAGGATTTCGCGGTAATCCACTTCTGCCCCTGATGTGGCGTACAGGTAGCCGGAGTTGAGCCAAGCCTGGAAGCGCTCGGCCATGCGCTTGTTGTCTTCGTCGTAGACGCGATCCTCTGGGACCCAGAAGCGCGGCGCTACGCAGTAGTAGTGCCGTAGGCCATCGATCTCCCGCCAGAAGAGCCTGGCCATGCTGTTCAGGTCGAGCTTGCGCGCCAGGTCAAGGCCGAGCACACACTCCTCACCGGCGAACTGCTCCAGCGTCAGCGATTTGTCCTCGCAGGCCTTCCACAGGACCATGTTGAAGAAGCCGGTCTTCGCCGATACCCATACGTTCAAGTGCTTCGTCTTGAACGTGTTGGTGAAGCGTGGCGAGCGGATCGCGCGAGCTAGCTGGCTCTCCAGGTACTCCCGGTAAACCGACACGCCGATGTTCGGGTTGGCCTTGGCCAGGTTCCTCGGATCGGTCCAGTCGTCGCCCTCATCCAGGGTCCAGATCCAGGCGAACAACTCGTCATCAGGAACCACGCCTTCCAGCATCTCGATGGCCTGGCGGCGCTTGTCGTAGCAAGGACCCTCGATGTTGGAGCCCGCAGTGGTGATGATGAACATCAGCGGCTGTCGGCGGGCACCCATGCCGGTCAGCATGGTGTCGTATTGGCCGGCGTTGTCGTGCTCGTGGAACTCGTCGATCAACGAGCACGACGGAGAAGCGCCATCGCCAGGGTCGCCGATGATGGGCTCGAAGCGGCCACCATCTGCCGGAGTGTTCAGGTTCGAGGCGTTGACCTCGATGCCGGCGGCTGCGACCAGCAGCGGCGAACGCATCACCATCAGCCTGGCAGGGCGGAACACCTCCCACGCCTGTTTCTCCGTGGTGGCACCGCTGTACACCTCGGCGCCGAACTCGCCATCAGCAACGAACATCGCAATGCCGGTACCGGCGGCGATCACGCTCTTGCCGTTCTTCCGCGGCACTTCCCAGTAGCTTTCGCGGAAGCGACGAAACCCATCAGCCTTGCGCTTCCAACCAAACGTCACCGCCAGGCCGAACAGTTGCCACGGCTCAAGCGAAATCGTTTGCTTCAGACGCGCCCACTCCCCCTTCGTGTGGGGCATGAGCTGGATGAGCTTTAGCTTCTTCTCGGCGGCCTCTGGATCGAAGAAGAACGGATAGCTCTTCTGACGGCTCGCCTTAAGGTCGGCGAAGTGACGCTCAATCGCCTGGTGGATATAGCGGCAGGCAGGAACCTTCCCCTTCAGGACGGTCTTTGCCCAAGCCATCGCCTTGTCGACGTTGGCGCAGGCGACCTTTGCCATTGCTTACCTCAGTAGATCAGCGAAAGGGTTCGCCTCCGGCTTCTTGTTGCCGCCGATCAATCTGGTCCGGCTGGAGGGGTCGAGGCCGAGCAGCGATCCGAAGGTCACCATCTGGCGCATCGCTTCGTTGGCTGCCGTGAGGGCTGGGTTCTTCATTGGACTTCCCTGGGCGCTGAGCACGGTGATACCCGAGCTCTGTACCTCTTCCTCGGCCATCCGCCATTTGTCGTAGGCCACACAGAACGCTTCGACGTTGTGCATGTCGGTGATGGCCAACACCCCAGCGCCGAGCAACTCCGGGACGATCATTGCCCACATCCCGGCCGCTCTGTTCGGCAAGTGCCCAGGCGGATCGATATCTGTCACGTCCGAAAACTTTGGCTCATCCTTGTTCAATGCCCGCTTTCCGGGGTTGCCGGCAAGGGCTTTCTTGGCTGTCGGCTTGGGCTTCCGCCCCCGGCCAGTCACTCTGGCGACGCCTGCCATTCCGCCACTCCTGATTTTTTAATTTCGCGGGCGCGTAAATCCGGCTCCCCCCGTCGTTCGGGCAGATGGAGCTGTGAACTTTCAACCACCCCCCTCCCCCGTGCGTTTGAACGCACCAATACGGGGCGCGGGGCACGTCTGCGCCGCCGGCTGGCCATCGACCCTCCCCACCCTCTCGCCGACCCGGTTGTGGCAGGCCCGACATAGCGCACGCAGGTTGGACCACACCAGGCTCAGCTCGGGATGGGCCTTGCGCGCCTTGATGTGGTCAGTGATCTGGCTCGGCGCCTCATCGCACTCTTGGCAGATCGGATGAAGACGCCTGAACCGAGCGCTGAGCTTCTTCCACCGCTCGGTCTTGTAGAAGCCATCCGACTCATCACGTTCCTGGTTGTATCGGGCGTGGATGGCCTGCATGTGCTTGGCCTTCTGCTGGGCAGCGATGGCCGCGTGCTTCTCGCAGTGCGAACCTGACCTGATCAGCACGCTGCATCCGGCGAACGCGCAAGGCTTGGCAGGACGACGAGGCATATCAGCCCTCCCGCTTCGGCAGCTTCCAATCGGCGAAGCGGTCAGCGATCTCGGCCAACTTCTTCACGCCCAGGAAGCCAGTGAACACACCAGCAGCGGTGGCCATGCTCTGGGGCAGGCCCAGCCACTCCAGCACAGGGATCAGGCCCAGTGTGATCAGCGTGCAGAGTGCAGCCTCGAGCAGCGCCTGGCGCCGAGTGCCGCCGCCGTAGATAACCCGGATCAGTGCCACCAGGAAGGACAGAGCTCCGGCGTACAGCACGGGCGAGTGCTGGCTCAGCCAAGCAAGCACAAGCGCCCACGTCTCTGGTTTATCAGGCATCTGGGGCATTCTCGTTATCCCCTCTGCGGGGCTCAAATGAAAAAGCCCAGCGCGACGGCTGGGCTCAGAATGGTTGATGTCGACGAGCCGCTCCGGAGTGGCGCTCGGCGTCAATTGAAGCTAAACACAAAGCATCTATATGAGTGGCTAGCCGGCCCACACCAGCCGAATTGCCTGACAGCACAAGGAGCGATGTAGCGGAGTTATGGAAGCCTCAGCAGCTCTCGTCCACCAAGTCCATGTGCAGATCCTCGCGTTCCTGCCAAAGCACTGCTGCACCCTCGCAAATGTAGCCAAATCCCTGGAGCTCAATCTCCGCACGTTGCAAAGGCACTTGGCAGCGGTGGAGATGAACTTTGAAGACTGCGTTGATGAGGTGCGTCGGGTTCAGGCGGAAAACCTGCTTTGCCACTCCGATCTGAGTGCCGCAGAGATCGCGCGCCTCCTCGGCTATGTCCGAGCATCATCCTTTGATCGAGCACATAGGCGATGGTTTTCCATGACGCCCCTGGAACATCGCGACCGCCTCAAGGAGGCTTGGCCTCTTATGGTGGAGGAGACCGTCTGAAACGAAAAACCCAGCTCAATGGCCGGGCTTAATGTCATGCGAAGGTTCGCCGAAGCGGCAAAACCGCAATGTGCCACAAACTCTACATGGCCAGATTATCACTGTCAATATATCCAGACTGGACATTCATTCAGGCTGCCATCTTTTCATGGATCAGGAAGCATGCCGCGAGAGCCGACAGCCCGGCCCGAACCAACATACGCGCATCGGCATAGCTCGCCCCTGTCCTGCCTCCAACCTCACGGTACGTGAGCCCGTGAACGAAATAGAGAGTCATGCTCTCCACTGCTGCTGGATCGGTCTTCACCAGCCGTCCCAGGAAGCCCTCGACCATAAGCGCCCGGTCATCGCTGATCAGCGGAATTGGCGACCCCATGCGCTTCTCATTCGCTGGATTGCGCAGCATGATCGCCAGTAGCGGGGAGGTGCATCGCGGAACGCCATTGTCTTTCCACACCCAGAGCCCGTACTGCTCCATCAGAAACTCCGTAGCCTCGATATTCACACCTCAATCCCCTCTGTAGTGTGCGCCGCCTGGCCCTTTGGTGTTGTCATCCGCAGGCCCCGACGCCGTGCCCGATAGCCTCGAAATCTGGATCCGCTCGGTCAGTTGCCGCTCGGCCATATCGAGCCGCCTACCAAGCGCAAACGCCATCTCCGCAGCGGGCGCCAGCGCCCCACCGAATGCCGTCCACCCAACACCGTTGCAGTCATCGCAGGGCAGCTCATAGAACACCCCCTTCACACTCCCAGCCCCACGACAGTTGCGGCAGCGCTGCACCTCAATTGGCTGCCGCGCGAAGTCAGGTCCGCGCTTCTTCATGCGCCCTCCGCGCGATCTCTGCATCCAGCAGCCCCCTCTCGTAGTAAATGTCGCTCGCCTCTATTTCCAGCCGCCGGATTGCCGTCCAGTCGGTAGCTCGAACCCGCCTTGTTCGAATCTTCGTCCCACCCCTGACAAACCTGGAGCTGCATCCACTGGCCGCGCGCCGGCGACTGTAGTTCTGATCCAATCGCTCGCTGATAGCCCGACGGGCTGCCGATAGCTCCGCATCGGTCATCCGCGACACCTGGTCATGCGTCAGCATTGGGAACCTCCGGCGATCGAGACGCGCACTGCGCCTCCAGGCGTACACTCAGGGGATACCGAAAACGTCGTTACGAATCGGTGGTCATCGACCCTGAGCGCGTCCGCAAGACCATCGCGACCGGCCTTGAACGCAGCTATCAGGTTGTCGTCATCTCGTCGGCGACGGTCCGGCGGAACAAACTCGAGAATCAGCCTGATCTGTCCGGGCGGGGCTTTCATGCTCGCCGCGAACGCCAAGAGCTGGCAGGTGCGCCGGTAGTTGCGCGCTACCCGGCTTTTTTTCGACCAATGCGTACGGGCGTTCGGACTGAGCTCACGCGGCGGCCAAGGCAGAATCAGCGTCATGCCATTACCTCCGAACCATCCAGCCAGCTCAGGAACCCAACAGGTATGTCGTACCCCTGCTCCGCGATGATCTGCGCGCAGCGGCTCAGGAGGCCGGATTGCGCTCCATAGCGCTCTTCGAACCTTGCCTTGAACGGGTGGACCGCAATTCCAGGGAACCCCTGTGGGCCAGTACCATCTTGGTGGTGGCCCGCGCAGAGCGGGAGGACATACCAGTGCGCATGGGGCTTAGTGCGACCGTCGACGTGGTGGATGCTGCAATGGTCATTGAAAGAACCATGACCTTCACGACAGGCAATGCAGCCGACCACGCGGGATAGCAGGTCGTGCCAACGCTTCTGCTCGGCAGTTGGGTTGCGTCCCTTCATGCCGGCACCTCGCTGGCAGCCATGTCGGCCTTGATGATCGCCACCACCTCATCACGCGTACTGAGGTAAGCGAATGGTGCGGCATCACCGGGCCGCGTCACTGTGTAGCGAGTATCCGGCAGCCGGCAGACGGCTACGGTATAGCCAGCATCTGTCACCCAGCAGTCCTTGATCGTGTCGCCGTCGCGATTGCGCTTGGCGCGCCATTTTAGGGGTTCCTGGATCATGGTCATTGCACACCTCCGGTTGTGCCCTGCTGCCCTGCCTTCGCGGCACGATGCTGTTGGAAAAGGAGCGTCGCCTGCTGCCTGGAGTACTCCGCCTGAGCCTCCTCGAACGATGGCTTGTTGGCTTTCGGCGGAGCTGGTGGCGGCTGGGTGGCCCATTGGGTCCGGTACGACTCTGCCTTAGCCAGCAGCGAGCCCAGGTCGTGGCAGTTCCGAGTCAGGTAGGCGTCGTTGATGGTGACGAAGAAGGCGGCCACCGCCGGAGCCTCATCCGCCCCCAAGCGCTTCAGCAGGTCTCGGACCTGGGTGTTGACCTTGCCGTTGCGAACAGGATCGGTGCCGTAGCGGTTGCGGTAGGCCGCAGCGTATGCAGCCCAGATTGATCGACAGCCTTCCTGAATCGCAGCCTTCTCGTCGGGCTGGCCGGAATCGGCCGGCGAAATGTTCTTTGATGGTTCTACTGATGGTTCTATTACGGTTCTGGGTGCAGCATCTGCGGGGGTGGGGTGCAAATGCTGCGGGGGTGGGGGTGCAGCAGGTGCGGGGGTAGGTGCAGATCCTGCGGGGGTGCAAATGCTGCGGGGGTGAACCTTCTGCGGGGGTGCAAATGCTGCGGGGGTTACGGTGAACATCGTCGACCGCCCCTGGCGCGCTTCGATGGTCAGCGCCTTGCACTCGTTCAGCACCTTGATCGCCTGCTGCACCGCTCGTTCGGACAGGCAGGTGCGTTCGGCGATCTTCGCCACCGAAGGCCAGCAAACGCCCTCGTCGTTCGCGTTGTCCGCCAGGCTGATCAGCACAGCCTTCTGTGCCGGCGTCAGCCCCTGCAGCGGCCAGCAGGCCGACATGATGATGGTGCTCATTGGCTGAGCTCCCGGAATGCCGCGCCACGATTCACCTTCGCGCGATTTCGTGGCGCGCTGTTGTTCGATCCGGTCTTCATATGCATACTTCCCTCGTTGCTACGAACCCCGGCCCCGTGTCCCCACACTCGCCGGGGTTTGTTTTTTCTGGGCTTCAGTCCTTCGCGGCGTACAGAACGATCGTGGCCTGGACTTCTTCATGCCGCGCTGCCACGTACTTGGCGTGGAGTGCCAGGATCATTGCGGCTTCGCTCGCATCGATCTCCCCGTCCGCCAGGGCCTCGGCGATCATCAGATCCACCTTCCCCTTCCGAGCTGCCGCGGTGACCGTGCGCTGGTGCAACTCGACGCTGTCCAACTCCTCGACATGAGGCAGCGGAACGAAGACGCCTCCATACAGCGAGCAGATGTAGTTCGGCAGGTGGTGCGTACCGTTCTGCTGCTCCAGCAGGTGCAGTTCCGAGTCACTCAGCGGCTTGCACCCGGCGGTCTCGTAGATCTGGTTTTCCAGGCGCTTCTCGTTGATGCCAAGGCGTGCCGCGGCGCAGTCCTTGCCACCGGGATAGCCATTCACGATGGCGGCCATCACCTTCCGGCGGGTGTCTAGTACGGAGTGGTTCATGTCCTAGTTTTTCCTCGGCGACTGCGCGCCTATCGTTGGAACCATTGCCAGCGAGGGAGTCGCCCATGCGCCAGCCATCCATTCACCATCTGCAGGGCCAGGTGTTCGCCCTGCAGGCTCAACTCAACGCGCTGTTCGCTTCACTACCGGCGCTGACCCTTGAAACGGTTCAGGAGCACCTGCAGCGCCAAGCCGATTTGGTTCGAGTCGACATAATCGGTACCGAGTGGCCTGGGCCCGTAATGCCTGGCTTCGAGGATCAGCTCGCGCGCGCCGCAACCTGATCTGCCTTGAGCGCGCCTTTCGTAATTCGCTCGAGCTGGTACTGGCGCAGCTCCGGAACCTCTTCCCACTGGCGAATCGCCTCATAAGAGACGGCTAGGGCTTTGGCTAGCTTGGAAATCGAGCCGAAGTGCTCGATGGCTTGCGACTTGGTCATCCCAACCTCCTTTGCTGTACGCAAATTCAAGCATGCTTGTGCCCATTAGGCAAGCATGCTTGGCAAGCGCTCTTGTAGATTGCAGCCAATGAAAACCACTGAACGCATTACCAAACTCGTGCTCGCAAGGAAGCCCGCCATCGGGGTCCGAAGCGTGAAAAGGGATATAGCTACCACTTGTGGGATCAGCTACGAGGCCGTGCGCCAGTGGTTTGCCGGCGACACAGAGAACATCAAGAACGAGAACCTCGTGGCTCTCGCTGAGGGGTACGACACAACGGTTGACTGGCTTCTATCTGGAAAAGGTGAGCCGCCACGTCGGAAATCGGTTTCTTCCTCGGAACCAGTCCCCGCCAAGACGGCCAGCAGTTCAGCCGAGATCGTGCGCCGCATGCTTGAGAAGCATGGCAAAGGCCTGAGCGACGAAGCGAGACGCAGCATCGTTGATGCCATTGAAGCGGAGGCTCCAGAGCAGGAAGGCGGCAACGTGATCGTCGGGGACTTTCCGCGCCCTGGCCCGGTAGGCGACGAGATCAGCATTGCGCACTACGACATCCGCGGCGCCATGGGTAACGGCCAGGTGCCGGCCGACTACATGGAAATGCTCCGCGACGTGAAGGTCAGCCAGGAGCAGCTCCGCAAGATCGGCGTCACCTACGACGATCCGAATCACCTGAAGATGGTGTACGGCTGGGGTAACTCGATGTACCCCACCATCAAGCATGCAGACCCGATGATCGTGAACATCAGCGTTCAGGCGTTCAACGGCGATGGGGTGTTCATCTTTACCTGGCAGGGGCACCTCTACATCAAGCGCCTACAGGTTCACGATGCCGAGCATTTCGAGATGATCTCGGATAACAAACAGCACAAGGATAGGGTCATCCGGATGGATGAGACCTATATCCATGCGCGTGTTCTACTGGTTTGGAATGCGCATCTGGTTTAAGGAAAGGACGAAACTCTAAATTAGAGACGTCACCAATCCATTACAAGGATGAGTCGTGAACCAGAACTTCAAAGCAGTTGATTTTTCAGGCAGCAACACCATCACAGATGAAGGTATCAAGAACCATTTCAAAAAGGAATTGGAAGCTTGGCAGCCTCTTGCTGAACTTATTTGGAACGGGCTGGATGCAAATGCAACCGAAGTTTCTGTAACTGTTCGCCGAAATGATATGGGCGGAGTGGAATCCATATCTGTACTGGACAATGGTGACGGCATTGACTTTACACGCCCGCTAGATAACTTTCGGCGATTCAATGACTCGCTTAAGCGAAAATCCCATTCGATGCATGGATCGAAAGGCCGAGGACGCTTAGCATTCCACAAGATATGCAATCGGGCAATTTGGTTCACAAAGTTCGAAAATCAAGACGCATACATTGAGGTAGAAAGCTCTCATCTTCGCGACATTAAAGGCACTACGATCCCTTCAGCCCAGCAACACGCACTATTGTCTACGCAAGGTTCTGGCACCTGTGTTGAACTCCTAAATTTCTTTAGGCCAATCGCCGAAACAGACTCCCTCCTCTCCCAACTGAGCCTGGAATTCGGCTGGCACCTTGCACTCAATTCAGGAAAGCGCATACAAGTTGACGGCCGGCCTGTTGTCCCGCCTGCTCATACCCGGGTGGAAAGGACAATAAAAATTGACAACGAAGAATTTAAAATTGAGCTACTCCACTGGGCTCAAAAGCTGCAATCAGAAAAATCCTACAACTATCTACTAGATAGCAACGGCAATGTTATCTTCCACATGCCGAGCAGCCTGAATCATAAGCCAGGCTACTACACTAGTCTATTCATCTCATCGTCGTGGTTCGACGCCTACTCTTCTGATCAAGCGCTTTCACAAGAACTGCAAACACTGACCACCACGAAAACATGGAAACAGGTTTCAAAGAGCATCGTTGATTTTGCTCAAGAGCACTACAGGGAGTTCCTAATAACTCAAGCCGACGAACAAATTGAAGAATTTGTTGAACAAGGCGACTTCCCTGACTACAAGGAACTGAGCGCGGCATACTCAGAGTGGCGTCTAAGCCATCTCAAGAGCATTGTTAGAACCATAATAATTTCCGACCCAAAATTATTTAAGAATAGCAATAAGAGACAGCGAAAGATAATAATTAGATTATTGGACAGAATTGCTGTTTCCAATGAAAATGATGCATTGCTTGACGTCCTTGAAAGCGTATTAGACCTGGACCAAAATGCCATGCAAATTTTTTCAGACCAAATCAAGAAGGCAAAGCTAAACAACATTATAAAGACCATCGAAACTCTTCAGAAGAGAGAAATGGCGATTGCTCGCATTTCCGAGATAATGCGAAATCACTTTAAAGAAACTTTGGAGACACCCGATCTCCAAGGCATCATCGAGGCCAATACATGGCTTTTCGGCAATCAATATGAAAGCATCGGCGCAGAGGAAGATACTTTCACCAAGGTCGCTGAACGCTTGAGAGAACGAGTTACCGGCATCAACGAACTTAACGCGGAAGACGTAGAGGACGGCGCAAGCTTAGAAGGGGCGAACCGGCAAGTTGACCTTTTCCTCGTGCGCAGGACAATGCAATACGACTCGCTCAACAAACCTTTTTTCAAGTGTGTGATCATTGAAATCAAGCGCCCCAGCATTGCGCTGAACAAAACTCATCTCCGCCAAGTGGATGAGTACGCCGCGATCCTCAATAGGCATCCTGACTTCAACGGCATCAATACAAAATATGAGATCGTCCTCGTTGGGAGAAAGATCTCCGACGCGGATTACGAAATAAACAGCCGGCTTTTAGACCTTGCCGACAAAAACGAACCCGGACTTATCGGCAGCGGCACTATTAAAAGATATGTAAAGACTTGGAAAACCATCACCGAGGAGTTCGGGATCGCGAATAACTTCTTGCTGAACACACTGCAAATGCAGCGTGATTCATTGGAAAAGGAAAGCAGGGAAGAGTTAATTGAAAACCTCCAGAAGCAAACTGCTTAATAACTGGATCACCCTTTGAGGATTAGCTAAGTCTTCTGATTAAAACTCGCACGCCATTACTGCACGGAGCATCCTCATGGCACGACGCCGCTCCCAATCTTTCCAGTCTTGGTCCCTCGGCCTCATCAGCGTGATCATCACCGGCCTGGTGATGTACTACGCACGCGTTGCTGCGATCGACTACTTCGCCGCGCGCCAGATGGAGCGCACTCAGGCGGCATTGGAAAAAATCCAGCAGCAGGCAACGCGCCAGCAGCAACAGCAGTTCCGACCGGCCCCGTCGCCGGCACCAGTCGACGAGTACGATGCCCAGGTCATGAAGGCTGCTGACGAGTCGCAGCGCCAGCACGACGCTGCATGGGAGAAGTATTACCAAGAGCCCAGGGGCTGCAATAACTGGCGAACTGACCAGCAGATGGTCGAATGCCTAGAATACAAGAGCCGGGCAAAGCGAGAATTCGAGCAGAAATGGGCGGCGGGTGAATTCGCCTCGGGTACCTGACCGAGGCTTGAATTCAGTACTGTCTTTGGTAAGTTTCCTCTTGCCGTGTGGCTCGGAGAGCAGCGGCCACCTGGCAAAAGGCCGTATCGATCGATGCGGCCTTTTTATTTTGTACCTTCAGAACGGCGCTGGCTGATCGTGCAGGTGTTGCACCTTGAAGTCGGTCGGTAGCTCCTCCCCTTCTGCCTGGGCGCCCTCGCCTTCCTCTTCGGCTGGCTGCCACTCCAGCACCGCCGTCCCGTCCTCGAGCTTGGTCACCGTCAGGCCATCCGTCTCCGCCAGCTCATCCATCACCTGGGTCCACGCCTCGTCAGTGTCGCTGTCCAGGCGCCATATCACCGCGCGCCGATCGGCCTGAGCCTTCGGGCTTCCCACCATCGCCGAAATCCGAAGGCGCAGCCTGTCCAGCTCATGGAGGCCGCTACCCGTGGATGCCGAGACCGCTTGTTTTGTCATTTCCGTAGCTCCTTGCAGATACTGTATGCACATACAGTAATTCCAAATAAAGCAAGCATGCTTGCATTTAAAAGACAAGCATGCTTTTATAAATGCAAGCCCGCTTGTACGGCTTCGCTCTTTAACAACGCACCCAATGACGAATACAGCACCTGCCGCTACCGGCGACCGGCGCACCCATCCAGAGGCCAACTGAGGGGCTGAAGGGTGGAGCGCGGCGAAAGCCAAACCGAGCGAATGACCCGGTATGCAGGTGTGAAGGTCGGAGCCACCAGCAGTGGCGCCGACGGGAAAGCATCACTGAAGCGCCTGAGTAATCGGGCGCTTTGGGATGACTACCAGGAGATGACCATGCAAGGAGCCAGCGCCAACGCCCAGGCCTGGGAGCAACCCTTCCCGAACGTCAGCCGTCTCGGAACTCCCGGCGCCCAGCGGTGGGCCACCGTCAGCAGCTACGCCAAGGCGCTGCATGTGCTGAGCCGCTGGCAGCCAGGCTGCGGACTAACCCCCGACACCGACAACTTCGAAAGCCTCGATGCCGCCCAGCGCGCCGGCGAGGAATGGACAGAAGGCGCCCGCGCCATCCCGCGGGAAAACGGACGGAGGATGCAGCCATGAAATAGCCAACATCCCTGGTAGCCCAGTAGCACCGCTGGGCGCGCCGCGAAACGCACTCACATACGGCGGCGTTTGTGAGCACCGAAAGGCCGGATTACTCCGGCCTTTCACCTTCTCAGAACTCCAAGTTCAACCTACTCGTCAACCAGTCGCCGCAGCAAAGCGGCTGTTACGCCACAAGCAAGAGCTCCAATCAAGCAAATGGACAACGACGGATAATTACGCGCCACAAGAGCGCTGACGATAGCTGTTGTAGTGAAACCTAGCGAGGAGCCAGCTAAAAGTCGAACTCCCAGAGGGGCTACGTGGTGCTGGCCAAAAAATCGAAGGCAGATCGGGTACAGAAAACCAGCTGCAAAGCTCGATGGAAACGCTATATGGCCTCCGATCAACATCACAAAAAATATCCCTCCCCCTAACGCAGTCAAGTACCTGGTACTGAGCTCGTGGGTCGGTGCTTGCACCAAAAGAAGCAGGGCGGCAACGATCGGGCTAATCAAGGTAAACATTACAGCGGCTTTGATACTCGCAAACACTTGCCACAAAAGCTGCCTTGGCCTCCTGGTATCGCTTCGACATTCCATGTTCGCCTCCGGCATTAATTAATGCCGCCAGTGTAGAGCACCAGCCCCCCCACTTGCTTCATTCCAAGAGTACTCACCGCGGCGCCCACCGGCGCACAGCCGCGTGATCGAGTGCTGCCCAAAGGAAGCCACCCAGAAAGAGGAACTCGCCATGCAACAGTTGATCATCCGCCAGGAACTGCCATCGCTCCTCCTGCAGACCGCTGCCGCGCGCATGGCCTTCGAGGAGCGCCGCCGCTTTACCATCGAGCGACCGGCCTACCAGGTGAAGGCGGTGAGCCGTGGTTTCTACCACGTCATTGAGACTTCCACGGACAAGGTGCTCGGGTTCCGTCGCTCCCACGGCGAGGCCATCGCATACGCCAAGCAACTGACCATCCGCGCGCGGGATGACATCGGGGCCGAGGGATGAGGAAGCCAGCGAAGACCCAGGCAGAGCGCTCGGCGGCAGCCGCGGCGAAGCGCCGGCGCCTGGACGAAACCGAGCTGCGACACCGGTTACGCCGTGGCACCCGCACCATGCTGGAAAACCTGATGCGCTGGCACGGCATCGAGGAGCAAGCCGAGGCAATTCAGCTCCTCATCATGCACGCGCATGACCTCGGGCCAGACGGCTCAGCCCCTCTTCTCGCCATTCCGCGCCACGATTTCACACCGTCTGAATTCGTGGAGCGCCAGCTCGAACGACTCGGACGGAAAGAGGCAGCGCTCCTCGATCAACAGGAGCTGTGAACCACTGTCAGCGGTGCGCCTCGATGTCCCCAGCAGTCACCCGCGCGGACAGCGAGCGAAGTGTCGCAGCCTGACGACGCAGCAGGTCTACCACCTCCGATACGTTTCCGCCCATCCGAGACGGTAGCTCAAGCACTGCGCCCTCAAGCACCAGCGCAGCCGCCTCCTGCTGAAACGAAAGCTCATCCAGCGTTACCCGCAATTCCTCGCTTGATCTGTTCGGCAGCATGGCGCGCTCCTTTGTGCTCCGACTTGATCCCTCAGCAATAAACCATACAGGCCGATCTCGCCAGCTTCGGCGCGGCGGCGCTCTACCTGGAGAAACCATGATTCAGTCACCCGTGATCCGCTACCACGGGGGGAAGTTCAGGCTTGCGCCTTGGGTGATCAGCCACTTCCCGCCGCACACCTGCTACGTCGAATCGTTCGGCGGCGCCGCCGGCGTGCTGATGCAGAAGGAGCGAGCCTACGCCAAGGTCTATAACGACCTGGACGGCGACATCGTGAATCTCTTCCGCGTGCTCCAGCTCGAGGAGACACGCGAGCAACTGACCCGCCAACTCGTCCTCACACCGTATGCCCGTGGCGAGTTCGATCGTGCATGGGAGCCGACGGCGGACCCGGTGGAGCAGGCACGCCGCACGATCATCCGCGCACAGATGGGCTTTGGCTCGGCCGGCGCCACCAAGGGACGCACCGGCTTCCGCATCGACACCAAGCGCCAATACGGCACAGCCCAGGCTCTATGGCAGGAGTACCCGGAGCAGGTGGCAGAGATTGGCCAGCGCCTGCAGGGCGTACTGATCGAAAACCGCCCGGCGATCGAGGTCATGAAGGCGCACGACGGGCCGGAAACCCTGCACTACGTCGATCCACCCTACGTATTCGCCACCAGGCACGCGAGCGCCAGCAGCCGGCAGTACTACCGGCACGAAATGGACGACGGCCAGCACCGCGATCTCCTCGACGAATTGCTCGAGCTAGAAGGAATGGTCGTGCTCTCCGGCTACTCCAGCGAGATCTACCAGCGCCGGCTCGATGGCTGGTCGATGAACACCACCAACGCGCGCATCAGCGCCGCCCGCGGAACGGCCGTTCGCCAGGAATGCCTCTGGCTGAACCCGGCCTGCATGCGGGCGCTTAGCCAGATGGGTCTCGACTTCGGCGAGTACGACATCTTCAACGACACCAAGGAGCCCGCAGCATGATCAGCTACGGATCGGTATGCAGCGGCATCGAGGCCGCGAGCGTGGCCTGGCATCCGCTGGGATTTCGCGCCGATTGGTTCGCCGAGATCGAACCATTCCCCTGTGCCGTTCTCGCCCACCGTTGGCCAGACATCCAGAACCTGGGCGACATGACAATGCTCGCACGTCAGGTTCTGGCCGGAAAAATCCCCGCCCCGGAGGTGATGGTAGGAGGAACACCCTGCCAGGCATTCAGCGTCGCCGGCATGCGCGAAGGGCTGGCCGATCCGCGCGGCGCCCTCACCATAAAATACGTGGAGCTGCTCGATGCAATTGACCATGTTCGAACCCAGCGAGGCGAGCCAGCAGCGGCATGCCTCTGGGAAAACGTCCCCGGAGTCCTCTCCGACAAGGGCAACGCGTTCGGCTGCTTCCTCGGCGCCCTGGTGGGCGAATCCGAAGAACTTCAGCCGCCAGGGGGAAAATGGAAGGACGCTGGTTGTGTGTATGGACCCCGGCGAACAGTCGCATGGCGGGTTCTGGATGCCCAATATTTCGGCCTGGCCCAACGACGCCGCCGTGTGTTCGTTGTCGCAAGTGCTCGAGCAGGATTCGATCCCGCCGCGGTACTTTTTGAGCGCGAAGGCGTGCGCCGGGATCATCCGCCGCGCCGAGGCGAGGGGCAAGACGTTGCCGGACACGCTCCTTTCGGCCCTTCGCTCCAGTGCGGCTGCGGCTACCTCTTCGGAATGAATCTGGGAGCCTGGGGCTGCCCGAACTGCGAGGGTGACGAAGGACCGGCAGTCGAGGTGCTGGCCGGCGTCCCTGCCTTCGGTGGCGAGAATCAGAGCCGGTCACTGTTCCAGGCCGGCGCCCTGACCGCGCACGGCGCCCGGAATGACTTCGCATCTGAGACGTTCTGTGTTGCGCCAACCCTGGCCGGAGGTGCCAGAAAATCTGGCGGATATAGCCTGGACGATATCCCTATGACAGCGGCCACCCTGCGCGCCCAGCACAATGCCAGTCTTCGCGCAGATAGCGACACCTACATCGTAGCCGGAACGCTCCAGGCGAACGGAAAGGCCGCCGGCAGCGCCACCCAGCAGGACGCCGAGTCCGGCCTGCTGGTGGTGCATGGAACGCAGGATCCTGATGTGGCCAGCGACTGCGCTCACGCGCTGGGCAGGAACCACGGTCAGGAGAATGCTGTTTTCGATCCGAACCAGATCACCAGCGCGTCAAATCGCAGCCGGCCACAACCAGGCATTTGCCACACCCTTCCCGCCTCCAGCGCCGCACCAATTGCGTTCAGTTGCAAAGACCACGGAGCGGACGCTGGCGAGATTGCGCCAACCCTTCGAGCAATGGGCCACGGCGGCAGCCATGCCAATGCCGGAGGGCAGGTTGCAATCTGCATTACCGGCGAGATCACCCACACCTTGAAGGCGGAAGGCTTCGACGCCAGCGAGGATGGAACTGGACGAGGACAGCCAATCGTCGCCCATGCAATCCAGGCCGGCGCATTGCGCACCAACCCGGCAAGCGGTCCCGATGGCGTCGGCGTTCAGGCCGATCACGCCTACACCCTGGAGGCGCGGGCGGAGGTGCAAGCGGTGCAGGTAGCATCAGCAGTGCGTCGCCTCACCCCACGCGAGTGCGAGCGCCTCCAGGGCTTCCCCGACGACTACACACTGATCCCCTGGCGCGGGAAGCCGGCGGAGGAATGCCCAGACGGGCCGCGCTACAAGGCCATCGGGAACAGCAAGGCTATTCCCGTGGTGCGGTGGATTGGGCGGAGGCTTCTGGAGCAGCTGATCAGATATTGACGCCGTAGTGCTTCAGCGCCCATGTGATAGCAATGAGGATAACGCCACCGATTACTGTGGCGATCACCTGAATGGATGTTTCGCGGTACCAGGGCTTCTTCTGCTCTGCCGGAACGGTAACAGGTGCTGGCTCTGTAGGGATCTGCCGGATGCCGGTGAAGCGCACCTGCTCTGGGGCTCCGTACTCATTTCCCTCGATTTCCGCGATTCGCAGATCAGAACTGAACCCGCAGTCGGTGAAATGAATATCCCTGGCAGGTCCGGTGATTTTTATTGCGGCCGGAATCTCGCCAGCCTTGCTCTTGTCGTGCTTGTCCATCTGACACCTTCGGTTAAGGGCGCCATCCTTGCGCTGTTGAGGTCAACACAACCTACCCCACTCCATGCCATTGCGCCACTACGGCATCAGGTCGCAACGACCTCACCGGCCTTGACCTTGTTTGCCAGGGCATTCGCCTTGTCGACGCACTCGTGCACCAGGCCCACCGCCTGCATCAGCACTTCAACCTGCTCCTCCGGCAGCGTCTTCACCACCTGCCAGATCACGTGGGCAGCTTCCTCACCCATGTGCGCAATGTCCAGCAGCTCTCTCCGTAGCTGCTGATTCGCCCGACTCATGCCCATGCCGACTCTCCTCATCACCGGAGCCCCAGCATACCCCCAACATTTACTAGCGCCACTACGGCGCGAGGACGAAGTCATGTCTGAAAAACCGCTGAAGGCCTACCACGTAGGCGAAGGCTCCGAAGGCGAGCATGTGATCGTCTTCGCCACCAGTGGCGCCGCGGGGCGCCGGCAGGGCGGCAACGAATTGAACCTGGAGTTCGAGGAAGTCCAGTTCTGCCGTCGCGCGCCGTGGGCAGATGAGTTCGCTGGCCAGCGTTTCATTCCCGCCAAGGCCTACCACGACAACGGCTGGTGGTTGTTCTGCAACCACTGCGAAACCCGGCTCTATGAAGACGCCGAGGATGACGACGGCAACTGCAGGGAGCTCGTCTACGACGGGCAGCACGCCTACTGCGACCAGGGCTGCAAGGATACCCATGAGCAGGACATCGCCAATGCCAATGCGAAAGGTGAAGCCTTCAAGGCAAAGGCCCTGCAGGAGCGCCCGTACCTGACCTTCACGAAATGGAGCATCGGCTGGCCGCGCATCACACAGAGCGCGGAGTACACGTTCCCCGGCGGCAAGTACGGCGGCTCAGTCCGGGATGAAGGCGACGGCCAGCTGAATTGGTACATCGCCCAGGCAGATCAGGAAGCCTGGAACGCCTTCCGGGCTCAGCAAGCCGCCTGACCCTCCGCAACTGAGGTGGTCGTCACCTACGCAGCAAGGCCTGGCGGGCGCACGACGAATCTGCCGGGGATGATGGAGCTGCACCAATGGCACCGCCTCCAAAGATGAACTCGCGCAGGGCCTTCTCTTCAGTTTCGGTGAGCCGCCGAGACAGGCTTAGCTCTGTGGCAGAGCGTAATTCATTCAGCCTTTTGATCTGGGGCATTGCAAACACCGCGAGAACTTGGTCGCGGCGATTGTATGGATCCGCAGGTGGACTTCCACCCGACTCAAGTCGCATTTGGGCAACTTGCACCACGAATAGCGACGAACGGCGCTGATAGCCGCAATTCAGGCATACCCACCCCGCCGATGAAGCATCGCCCGATGCCGACGGGGCGGGCAGACCGTCTCAGTAGACCCCACACCCTCAACTAGTTCCGCGCCAGCAGGCGCAAGGACACCACATGCACCCCATCATCTACGTCGCCGGCCCTTACCGGGCGCCGGATCGGGCAGCTATTGCCCGCAACATCGAGTCCGCCGGCCGCTTGGGCGCCTACGTCTGCACCCTGGGCTGGTTCCCGATCATCCCGCACATGAACACCGCCAACATGGAGCAGGACTTGCCGAAACTGGGCGACGAGTTCTGGCTGCGCGGCACGATGGCGCTGATGGAGCGTTGCGACGCGGTGGTCCTGGCACCGGGATGGCAGCGCTCCGAGGGCACGCTGGTAGAAATCGCGCGGGCCGAGGAAATGCGGTTGCCGATTTACCGAGCCGCCGACCTGGTGCCCCGGGCGGAGACGTTCATCCAGTGGCGGAAGGCAATGGAGGCCAGTCGAACCCGGCACATTCCCGCGGGCTCATGGAGCTCCCGCCCGAGTGGGACGCCTGCGCGCCTACGGAAACGCCATCAACATTGAAGCGGCGTCGCAGTTCATAGGCGCCTACCTTGAAACATCAACCTGAGAACTACGACGCGGCCACCATCGGGTGGCGTCTTCATCTACCTAACCAGGCAGGTGCGGACGGTTTAGGCCAGTCCTACCCCGAACACCTTTCGCGCCTTCAAGCCATCACGCACTCCCATGTAGGCGAGGAAAGTGCTACCGAATGCCCAGAGGAGTCCCGCACCGATGCCATTACTGGAGTAACCGCCGTAAATGGCGGCAGGAATGACAAGCACACACCCCCAAATAAAGGCATACACAAACCATCCGGCAAAAATCTTGGCCTTGCTCGTAACCAAAACCTCTCCATCTTCTACAAGCTGGACCGCGTACAAGTAGTGCCCTGTGAACATTCCCTTGGCCAGTGAGAGCCGAACGTTCTTGCCAACCCTTAGGAACGATCCGAGGTAGTTGTCGCACGAAACGCTACGAATACGCTTTCCACCAATCTTGATGAACTCATAGTGGTTCGCCTCACCGTCAACGTTGTGCCCGCCGCCAACTTCCTCGATCACGCCCTCAAGCGTTACTACACCCATACGACTCCCTTATCCCTTAGGCTAGCGCCATCATGTTGTGGTGCGATGATGGCGGATTCTAGGGGCAGAAGGCCACTACAGGGAAGTATTGGACTGAGTCGAGGCACTTGGCAGGCCATCCCTGATGGCTGAAATCCTTCGCACCGGGCCATCCGAACCTACCCGAACTGTGCCAGCTCGGCCACTAACGCTGCTTGCCGTTCTCGAAGCTCCCATCGACAAACCAAGGCCGCGGTTTCTTCTTGCGCTTCTTCCCTGACTTCTCTTGAGGCTTGGCCTTTGCCTTGGACGGTTTCTTTTTCGAGTAGAAGCCGGCCAAAGCCTCGTCAGTTGTTGAAGGAGTTGGCGAAGCATGGGGGCTTCGCTTCCTACAGCCCCATGTCGTGGTAATCCCGGCAATACTGGCCTTGGTCGTACTTAGTTATGCCGTAGGGCGATCCTGGATGTTTGTGCACACATTTACCTCGAGCATCAGGCTTTACATACAAGTCCGGACTTACAGGATGAGGCACTCGAGGGCCCGTCCAATAAACACAGCTAGCGCATCGGTGCTTGGTATAGGCCGATCCTATCTTTATGTGCCGTAGGGTGAACCCTGTGAGCTCAGTCGACGGATCACGCTCTGGGCGGTAAGAGCTCTTCTTAGGCGCGGGATCACTTGAACTACGTGTCAAGGGCTTTGTTTTCGGCCGAGACTGGTAGTCAGCGCTCGAACTTGTACTCGGTCGATCAGTTGGTCGCCTCTTAATAGTCGGCTGTTCCGGAGGTGGCTTTGTGGCTTGGTCCCAAATGGCCCATCCAACGATGAGAACACCACACCCAACTGCGAACATCGTTCCAAGTTCCATTTGAAGCCTCTCCGTTCCATTTCCCAATCGCCGCCGATATTACCCATAGCGGCGCCAGTCTCGATACAACCAACCGAACTTTCCCAACCCCGCCGGCCAGCGCCGGCGCGATGAGGTATTGCCAATGGAAACCCCATCCGAGTTCCTCTCGAGCGAGGAGCTGACCGCCATGATCGGCGCCCCTTCGGCCAGGAAGCAGATTCGCTGGCTTGCGGATCACGGCTGGAAATACGAACTGAATGCAGCGAGCAAGCCGATTGTTGGCCGCATCTATGCCCGGCTGAAGCTCGCCGGCGTCAAGCCGAATGGCATCAATGCCACGGAGCAACCGTGGACCCTGGACTTGTCGAAGGTGAGCTAAAGATGCGCCCCAAGGGACCTGGAAACAGGGATTTGCCGCCCAGAATGATTCGCCGGGTGCGTAAGTTGAAATCCGGAAAGGTCTGGGTCGGCTACTTCTACAACCAGACGACCAAGGAAGGCGACGGGAAGCCCAAGCAGCGGGAAATCCCGCTCGGCAGTGATCTGGATGAGGCGAAGGCGGAGTGGGCCAGGCTGGAACGGACTACCCTGCCTAAGTCTACGAAGCTGCTGGGTGAGGTGTTCGATCGCTATGAGGCGGAGATTGTCCCGACCAAGGCGCCACGCACCCAGAAGGACAACCTGCTGTCACTCCGGCAGATCCGGAAAGCCTTCTCCGCTGCACCAATCGAGGCGGTCACACCGCAAACCATTGCCCAGTACCGCGACAAGCGCACCGCAAAAGTCCGGGCGAATCGTGAAATCACCCTGCTGTCCCACATCTACAACATCGCCAGGGAGTGGGGGATCACCACGATTGAGAACCCCTGCAAGGGCGTCCGGAAGAACAAGGAAACGCCCCGCGACTTCTACGCCCGCGACGAGGTCTGGAATGCCGTTTACGCCCAGGCCTGCATCGAGCTGCGCGATGCAATGGACCTTGCCTACCTGACCGCTCAGCGACCGAGCGATGTGTTAATCGCCCGCGCGCCGGATATCGACGGCGACTTTCTCAGCGTCTCCCAGGGAAAAACGTCGAAGAAGCTGCGTATCCGCCTGGTCAACGCGGCCGGCAAGACCGATCTCGGCATCCTGATTGACCGTCTGCTTCAGCAACGTAAGGACCGTAACGTTGTTGGCCCCTACCTGGTCACCACACCTGATGGGCGGCGGCTCACCGCCTCGATGCTGCGAATTCGGTTCGATGAAGCACGGCTGGCGGCAGCCAAGGTGGCGCTGGAGAATCTGGACGAGACGCTGGCCGCGGCAATTCGGCAGTTTCAATTCCGCGACATCCGCCCCAAGGCCGCGTCTGAAATTGACGACCTGGGGCGCGCGTCGAAGCTGCTCGGTCATACCGACAAACGTATCACCGAAACGGTGTACCGACGCGTCGGCGAAGTAGTTGACCCGACCCGATAGGGGGTCATTACGGAAATCTCCGAGCCGATTACGGAAATGCAATCTCCTAACAGCTTCTCGAATACTCAAACGCCAGAAACGCGAAAGCCCCGCAGTACGGGGCTTTCAGCGTATTCAATATGGCGGAAGCGGTGAGATTCGAACTCACGGAGCTGTTACACTCGACGGTTTTCAAGACCGTTGCCTTAAACCACTCGGCCACACTTCCGCGTCAGCGGGGCGCAATAGTACCGGATCGCAACACACTGTCAAACTCTGGTGATTCGAGAGCGTTTTGCCTCTGTTATGATGAACAGCACTACGGTCATGGACCCGTATCCCGCTTAAACAGGAGTGTCTCGACATGCAAGAACGGCAATATCTCGACTCCACAGCAGTGGAGCAGAAAGAGGTCAGCGGCGTCCTGCGCAACACCTACGGGCTGCTCGCACTGACCCTGGCATTCAGTGGCCTGGTGGCCTTCGCCTCGCAGCAGATGCGCCTGCCCTACCCAAGCATCTTCGTTGTGCTGCTGGGCTTCTACGGCCTATTCTTCCTCACCGTGAAGCTGCGCAACAGTGCCTGGGGCCTGGTCAGCACCTTTGCGCTCACCGGGTTCATGGGTTACACCCTCGGCCCGATCCTCAACCTGTATCTGGGCATGGCCAATGGCGCGAGCATCATTTCCTCCGCCTTCTTCATGACTGCCCTGGTGTTCTTCGGCCTGTCCGCCTATGTGCTGACCACCCGCAAGGACATGAGCTTCCTGTCCGGCTTCATCACTGCCGGCTTCTTCGTCCTGTTGGGCGCCGTGCTGGTTTCGCTGTTCTTCCAGATCAGCGGCCTGCAACTGGCCATCAGCGCCGGCTTCGTACTGTTCTCCTCCGCGATGATCCTGTTCCAGACCAGCGCGATCATCCACGGCGGCGAACGCAACTACATCATGGCGACCATCAGCCTGTATGTGTCGATCTACAACCTGTTCATCAGCCTGCTGCAGATTTTCGGCATCATGGGCAGCGACGACTGATCGTCACAGCATCGAGGAAAAAGCCCGTCTCGACGGGCTTTTTTCATTTTCCGCGAAGCAAAACAGCTCATAGCGCCGTATCATCCTGCGAAAATCCGCCGCCAAGGCTCGCTCCATGAAGTTCGTCATTGCACTCTTTTCCCCGCCGCACTCACCGGCAGCCCGACGCGCGCTGCGCTTCGCCGAGGCGGCGTTGGCGGGTGGCCATGAAATCACCCGGCTGTTCTTCTATCAGGACGGCGTGTACAGCGCTTCTGCGAACACAGTGACAGCTCAGGACGAGCTAGACGTTGCAACCGCCTGGAGCCGCTTCGTGGCCGACAACCAACTCGATGGAGTCGTCTGCATCGCCGCCGCCCTGCGCCGCGGAGTGCTGAATGCCGAAGAGGCGCAGCGCTACTCCCGTCCAGCCGCCAACCTGCAGGCCCGCTGGGATCTCTCCGGACTCGGCCAGCTTCACGAAGCCACCCAGTTGGCGGACCGCCTGGTCTGTTTTGGAGGCAACTGATGGCCCGGTCCCTGCTGATCATCAGCCGCCACGCCCCCTGGGCCGGGCCCGCCGCCCGCGAGGCACTGGACATAGCCCTGGCCGGCGGCGCTTTCGACTTGCCAATCTCGATGCTCTTCCTCGACGACGGCGTCTTTCAGTTGGCTCCCGACCAGCGACCGCAAACACTCGAACAAAAGGACCTCCAAGCCAATCTGCAGGCTCTCCCGTTGTTCGGCGTGGACGCGCTCTATGTCAGCCAGCGCAGCCTTGGCGAGCGCGGCCTGGATGCTTCCGGCCTGACACTGCCTGTCCAGGCGCTTGACGCCGACGCACTGCGCGACCTGCTGGAAACCCACGACCAGGTGATCACGATCTGATGGCTACTCTCCACCTGCTCTCGCACTCCCCCTTCCAAGACGGCCGGCTCGCCAGTTGCCTGCATCTGCTCGGCGCGAACGACGGCCTGTTGCTGACCGGCGACGCTGTCTATGCCCTGCGCGATGGCACCGCACCCTGCCAGGCACTGGAGCTAATGCCGACCGCCAACGGCCTCTTCGCGCTACTCGAAGATCTGCAGGCGCGCGGCCTGGACGACGTTCCCGCACGCGTCATCGCTGTCGACTACCCCGGTTTCGTCGAGCTGTGCACCCGCTTCGACAAGGTCAACGCCTGGTTATGAGCACACTACTGGTCAACGGGCACCCTCTCGCCCTGGACAAGGATGGCTACCTGGCCGATCTCCGCGACTGGAGCGATGCCGCCGCCGAGGCACTGGCGCAGAACGAAGGCATCCATCTGACGCCCGAGCACTGGGAAGTCCTGCTGCTGTTGAGGGAGTTCTATGGCGAGTTCCAGCTCTCCCCAGCCAATCGACCACTGATCAAGTACGTCGCACAGCGCCTGGGGCCGGAAAAAGGCAACAGTCTGCATCTCAACCTTCTATTCAAGGGCACCCCAGCCAAGCTCGCCGCCAAGCTTGCCGGCCTGCCTAAACCAACCAATTGCCTATGATCAACGCTGCCCTCGTCCTGCAGACGCCTGCCGAACACCCCTTCGCCCAGTTCGTCCGCATTCTTGGCAAAGGCAAGCGCGGCGCGCGCGGCCTGACCCGGGAGGAAGCCCGTGAGGCGCTGGGCATGATTCTCGACGGCCAGGTCGAGGAGGCCCAACTGGGTGCCTTCCTGATGCTCCTGCGGCACAAGGAAGAAAGCGCAGAGGAACTGGCTGGCTTCACTGAGGCCGTACGCGAGCGCCTGCAGGCCCCGAAAATCGCCGTAGACCTGGATTGGCCCAGCTATGCCGGCAAGAAGCGCCACCTACCCTGGTATTTGCTGGCTGCCAAGTGCCTGGCCGGCAGCGGTACGCGCATCCTTCTGCACGGCGGCGGCGCCCATACCGCCGGACGCCTCTATAGCGAGCAACTGCTGGAACAGCTCGGCCTTCCGCTGTGCCGCGACTGGAGTGCGGTAAGCGTCGCGCTGGACGCCCAGGGCATCGCCTTCGCTCCACTGGTGGACTGGATGCCGCGCCTGCAGCGAATGATCGACCTGCGCAACATCCTCGGCCTGCGCTCACCGATCCACTCCGCAGTGCGTCTGCTCAATCCGCTGGGCGCCACCTGCGTACTGCAAAGCATCTTCCACCCGGGCTACCAGGCAATACACCGCGAAGGAAGCCGCTTGCTTGGCGATTACGCCATCGTCATCAAGGGTGAAGGTGGCGAAATGGAAGTGAACCCTGACACCACCTCACACCTATACGGCTGTCGCGATGGAGTCGCCTGGGACGAGGAATGGCCTGCGCTGTCCGCGTTGCGCCACGTCAAGCCGGAAACGCTCGACCCCACGCAGCTGGTCGCCTTCTGGCGCGGCGAAGCGCAGGACGCCTACGGTGAGCTCGCGGTTCGAGCAACGATGGCCCTCGCCCTGCGAGCCACCGGCTTACCGAGAAACGAAGCGTTCGCAGAGGCCGAAAGACGCTGGCTCGACCGAGACAAATCGATTTAGTCGATTTATTGCATCCCATTTTTGCGCCAACCAATCGATCAATACCCGATAGACTCATCCCATCTCCCCTATTTCTGGAGCAACGAGATGGGACAGTTGATCGATGGGCGCTGGCATGACCAGTGGTACGACACCAGCAAGGACGGCCGCTTCCAGCGTGAAAGCGCCCAGCGGCGCAACTGGATCACCACGGACGGCCAACCCGGCCCCAGCGGCGAGGGTGGTTTTGCCGCAGAAGCCGGTCGCTACCACCTGTACGTTTCACTGGCGTGCCCGTGGGCTCATCGCACACTGATCTATCGCCAGCTCAAGGGCCTGGAATCATTGATCGACGTGTCGGTCGTGAGTTGGCTGATGCTGGAGAACGGCTGGACCTTCGATCGCGCGCTGGGCTCCACCGGCGACAAGCTGGATGGCCTGGACTTCCTCCACCAGCGCTACACCCGCGACGATCCGCACTATACAGGGCGCGTCACCGTACCGGTCTTGTGGGATAAACGTGAGCAGCGCATCGTCAGCAACGAGTCGGCGGAGATCATCCGCATGTTCAACTCGGCCTTCGACGGCATTACAGGCAACCGCTTCGACCTCTATCCGGAACCGCTGCACGGAGAAATCGACGCGCTGAACGAGCGAATCTACCCGGCGATCAACAACGGCGTGTACCGCGCAGGCTTCGCCACCAGCCAGAGCGCGTACGAAGAGGCATTCAACATCCTCTTCGCCGAACTCGACTGCATTGAGGAGCGGCTGGGTACGCAACGTTATCTGACGGGCGAATACCTTACCGAGGCCGACATCCGCTTGTTCACCACACTGATTCGTTTCGATGCCGTCTATCACGGACATTTCAAGTGCAATCTGCGGCGTCTGGCGGACTATCCCAACCTGTCTGGCTGGCTACGCGAGGTGTATCAGTGGGAGGGAGTCGCTGGCACGGTGAACTTCGAGCACATCAAGAAGCACTATTACGGCAGCCACCGTACCATCAACCCGACCGGCATCGTGCCGCTAGGGCCGCAGCAGGACTTCGGCGGGCCACACGGGCGCGAACACCTGCCAGGCAAGGGGATTGCACGCAAGCCTTGAGCGGACGGGGGTTCGCTGCCGATGGTGCGTGTGATCAGATCGGTTTGTCGATGCTGTCGTAGACTTTCTGCAACGCGTCGAGGCGTTCGTGGTAACGCTTCGTCAGACAGGCCTTGCTGGCGCCACAAGCTCGCCGCTGCTCCAGCCAAGCCAATTGCGAATCGCCCAGGTTTCCGCGCATCCCCATTGCGAACAGGCCGCGCAGCAGACGATAGGTCGTCGCCATCTGCACATCCAGCTCGGAAAGCTGGCGATCCGCGCAGATCGCCTTCTCGTCAGGCTGAAGTACCTTGGTGCAATCGAAACTGGCAGCCGCGGCGGGCAGTGCAGTGCAAACCGCCACACAGGCTGCGCTCAACGCCACGCGGCGGCATCCGATCATTGCCGGCCTTCGAACCAGGCGAGCTTGTCGCGCAATTGCACGACCTCACCCACGATTACCAGGGTCGGCGCATGTACTTCGTGCTCCGCAACGAGCCGAGGCAGGCTCGCCAGCGTGCCGGTGAACACCCGCTGATGCACAGTGGTACCCTGCTGGATCAGCGCAGCAGGCGTATCGGGCGCACGACCGTGTTGAACCAACTGCTCGCAGATCGTTGGCAGGCCAACCAGCCCCATGTAGAACACCAGCGTCTGGCCCGGCGCGACCAGGTCGTTCCAGGGCAGATCGGTGCTGCCATCCTTGAGGTGACCGGTCACGAAGCGCACCGACTGCGCGAAATCGCGATGGGTCAGCGGAATTCCCGCATAGGCTGCGCAGCCGCTGGCGGCGGTAATACCCGGCACGACCTGGAACGGGATGCCATTGGCCGCCAATTCGTCGATCTCTTCGCCACCCCTACCGAAGATGAAGGGATCGCCGCCCTTGAGGCGTAGCACGCGCTTGCCTTGCCGGGCCAGTTCCACCAGCTGGCGATTGATCTCGTCCTGGGGCACGGCGTGATCGGCGCGGCGCTTGCCGACATAGAGACGGTCGGCATCGCGACGGCATAGCTCGAGAATGGCCGGCGCGACGAGACGGTCGTAGAGCACCACATCGGCCTGCTGCATCAGACGCAGGGCGCGGAAGGTGAGCAGATCCGGATCTCCCGGCCCCGCACCGACCAGATACACCTCGCCCCGCGGTTCGGGCTGCGGCGATTCCAGCTTGTGCGCCAGAAGCCGCTCCGCCTCGCCTGGCTGGCCGGCGAGCATGCGTTCGGCGACCGGCCCCTGGAACACCTCTTCCCAGAACTTGCGCCGCTGCTGCAAATTCGGGAGGCGTTGCTTGACTCGCTCACGAAAACGGCTGGCCAGGCCAGCCAATTGACCGTAGGTAGCGGGAATCCAGGTTTCCAGCCGGGACCGCAACAGGCGTGCCAGCACCGGCGCATCGCCACCGCTGGAGACCGCCACCACCAGTGGCGAACGATCGACGATAGCCGGGAAGATCACGCTGCACAGTGCCGGCGCATCGACCACGTTGACCGGCACGCCGCGCGCGTGCGCGTCGCGGGACACCTGGGCATTGAGCGGCTCGTCATCCGTCGCAGCGATGACCAGCACGCAATCCTGCAGATCACCCTGGGCATACGGGCGCAGGAGCAAATCGCCCTCGCCCTCTTCGACCAGCTCGCGCAACTCCGGATGCACTTCCGGAGCCACAACGCGCAGCACTGCGCCGGCGTCGCTCAGCAGGCGCGCCTTGCGCAGCGCGACATCACCGCCGCCGACCAGCAGCGCGCGACGTCCGCGCAGGATGTGGAACAGCGGCAGGCAATCCATTTCAGCCGATGACCTCGATGCCGCCCATGTAGGGCTTGAGGACTTCCGGAACGCGGATCGAGCCATCGGCCTGCTGGTAGTTCTCCAGCACGGCGACGAGGGTACGGCCTACGGCGAGGCCGGAGCCGTTGAGGGTGTGCAGCAGCTCAGGCTTGCCGGTTTCCGGGTTACGGTAGCGCGCCTGCATGCGGCGCGCCTGGAAGTCGCCACAGTTGGAGCAGGAAGAAATCTCGCGGTACTTGTCCTGGCTCGGCACCCAGACTTCCAGATCGTAGGTCTTGGCCGCGCTGAACCCCATGTCACCGGTACACAACGCCAGGGCACGATACGGCAACTCAAGGGCCTGGAGGACTTTCTCAGCGTTGCCGACCAGGCTTTCCAGCGCTTCCCAGGACTTGGACGGCTCGACGATCTGCACCATCTCGACCTTGTCGAATTGGTGCTGGCGGATCATGCCGCGGGTATCGCGCCCCGAAGCACCGGCTTCGCTGCGGAAGCACGGGGTGTGGGCGACGAACTTCAGCGGCAGCTCCTTCGCATCGAGAATCTGGCCGGCAACGATGTTGGTCAGCGACACTTCGGCGGTCGGGATCAGGTACAGATCCGCTTCGTCCTCACGCTGGATCTTGAAAAGATCTTCCTCGAACTTCGGCAACTGACCTGTGCCTTGCAGCGCCGGGGCCTGGACCAGATACGGAGTATAGGCCTCCTCGTAGCCATGCTCGCGGGTATGCAGGTCGATCATGAACTGCGCCAGGGCGCGATGCAGACGAGCGATAGGACCGCGCATCAGCGCGAAGCGGGCGCCGGACAGGCGGGCTGCGGTCTCGAAGTCCAGCCAGCCATGCTGTTCGCCCAAAGCGACATGATCCTTGATCTCGAAGTCGAAGATGCGCGGGGTGCCCCAGCGACGGACTTCGACGTTCTGCTCCTCATCGGCTCCGACCGGAACCGATTCGTGCGGCAGGTTCGGGATAGTCAGCAGCAGAGCGTCCAGCTCAGCCTGGATGGCATCCAGCTCTCGCTTGCCGGACTCCAGTTCCTCGGCCATGCGATTGACCTCAGCCTTCAGCGGCTCGACGTCCTCGCCATTCTTCATGGCCTGGCCGATTGCCTTGGAACGCGCGTTACGCTCGGCCTGCAGCGCTTCGGTGCGGGTCTGGACGGACTTGCGCTGGCTCTCCAGCGCTTCGATGCGCGCCACATCCAGGGTGAAGCCGCGAGCGGCCAGGCGTTCGGCCACTTCTTGTGGCTGGGTACGGACCAGTTTGGAATCGAGCATGGTGTCTTCTCGTGTCTAGGGTCGGGCGGCGCTCGCGTGCGTCGCTTCAGGATTTTCTACGTTTGCGGGGGCTGGCCTGGTCGAGATTCGCCAGATGACGCAGCTTCTCGCCGATCTTCAACTCCAGCCCGCGCGGCACGGGTTGGTAATACTGACGCGGCTGCATGGGCTCGGGAAAGTAGTCCTCTCCAGCCGCGAAGGCATCCGGCTCATCGTGGGCATAACGATATTCGTCACCGTAGCCCAGATTCTTCATCAGCTTGGTCGGTGCGTTGCGCAAATGCAGCGGCACCTCCAGTGAACCGTTCTCCGCCACATCACGGCGCGCCATGTTGTAGGCGTTGTATACGGCATTGCTCTTCGGCGCACAGGCCAGGTAGACGATGGCCTGGGCCACCGCCAGCTCCCCTTCGGGGCTACCCAGTCGCTCCTGGACATCCCATGCGTTCAGGCAAAGGGTCAGCGCGCGCGGGTCGGCATTGCCAATATCCTCGCTGGCCATTCTCACGACACGACGGGCGATGTACAGCGGGTCGCAGCCGCCATCGAGCATGCGCGCATACCAGTAGAGCGCGCCATCCGGGCTGGAGCCGCGCACCGACTTATGCAGGGCACTGATCTGGTCGTAGAAGGCTTCACCACCCTTGTCGAAGCGCCGGCGCGAATCGCCCAGCAGATTCTGCAGCAGCTCCGGACTGATCTCACCGTTGTCCTCGGCAAGATCGGCGGCATTCTCCAGCAGATTGAGCAGACGCCGACCGTCGCCATCGGCAGCGGCCATCAGGATGTCGAAGCTCTCTTCGGGCAGGCTCAGGTTACGCTTGCCCAGCCCTTTCTCTTCGGTAAGCGCGCGCTGCACCAGCCGACGCAGCGCTGGCTCGTCCAGGCTTTTCAGCACATAGACACGAGCCCGGGACAGCAGCGCGTTGTTCAGCTCGAAGGATGGGTTCTCGGTAGTCGCACCGATGAAGATCAGCGTGCCATCTTCGACATAGGGCAGGAAGGCATCCTGCTGACTCTTGTTGAAACGGTGTACTTCATCGACGAAGAGAATGGTGCGACGACCGTACTGCGCCGCATGCTGCTTGGCGACCTCCACCGACTGGCGGATTTCCTTCACTCCGGAGAGCACCGCCGAGATGGTCTCGAAGTGCGCATCGGTGACCTGTGCCAGCAGGCGCGCCAAGGTAGTCTTGCCGACACCCGGCGGCCCCCAGAAGATCATCGAATGCAGCGCGCCCTGCTCCAGCGCCTCGCGCAGCGGCTTGCCACGGGCGAGCAGGTGCTCCTGGCCGACGTACTCGTCCAGGCTGGTCGCGCGCAAACGCGCGGCCAGGGGCTGGGAAACGGGGGCGGAGCGGAACAGATCCACGGTCTTACCTATCAATCGAGCAGGCGCCAGGCGCCGGTCATTCCTGGATGACGTCGACACCCTTGGGCACGTCGAAGACAAACTGCTTGGCGTCGATCGGCTCGTTCATCTTGACGTCGAGGAACAGGATATTGGTGCGCTGGCCAACGCTGTCGATCAGCTGCATGTCGTTCACCACACCATTGCGGAAGGAAATCCGCAAGCTGTCGAACAGGGTGTCCCTGGCCTTGGGCTTGAGGATGAAGTCCACTACGTTTCCGCCGTCCTTCGCGGTGATATCGAAGCTCTGGCCGATCTTCGAGACATCGCCGGAGAGCAGCAGGGCCGGAGTCTGGGTCAGGCGCAGATCAAGCTTCTGAATGGTCACCTGTTCGAGGTCCGGGTCAAACAGCCAGATTTTCTCGCCGTTGGAGATAAGCAACTGCTCCTGCGGCGCATCGGTGTGCCAGCGGAACAGGCCCGGACGCTTCAGCGCGAGCTGGCCAGCGGTTTCCTGCAGCCGGGTGCCGCCGCCATCCAGGGTCAACTGGGAAAAGCGCGCGGTCATGGTCTGGGCCTTGCTGAGCATACCGCTCAGACGCTGGGCGGCGGCATCGTCGGCGTGGGCCTGGACGCCAGCAAAGGCCAGCGCAGCAACGAACAACATGCGGATCAGACGCATGGATATCCTCGAAATCGAATCAATCACGGATCGGGGCCGGCGCGATTACCTCGCGCGAGCCGTTGGTGTTCATCGGAGTGACCACACCGGCCATCTCCATCGCCTCGATCATCCGCGCGGCGCGGTTGTAGCCGATCTTCAACTTGCGCTGCACGGCGGAAATCGAAGCCCGGCGACTCTCTGTCACGAAACGCACGGCCTCGTCGTAAAGGGGATCGTCCTCGCTGCCCTCGCTACCTTCGCCACCACCGCCATCGAAGGAGCCACCGCCGCCCTCTTCGGCGCCAGCAAGGATGTCTTCGATGTAGTTCGGTGCGCCACGCAGCTTCCACGCCTCGACCACCCGGTGCACCTCATCATCGGAGACGAACGCGCCGTGAACGCGGATCGGCAGACCGGTGCCCGGCGGCAGGTAGAGCATGTCGCCGTGGCCCAGCAGTTGCTCGGCGCCCCCCTGATCGAGAATAGTGCGCGAGTCGATCTTGCTGGACACCTGGAAGGCGATGCGGGTCGGAATGTTGGCCTTGATCAGGCCGGTAATCACATCGACCGACGGACGCTGGGTCGCCAGGATCAGGTGGATGCCTGCCGCACGCGCCTTCTGGGCGATACGAGCGATAAGCTCTTCCACCTTCTTGCCGACGATCATCATCATGTCGGCGAATTCGTCGACCACAACTACGATGGTCGGCAGGGCCTGCAGCAGCGGCGCTTCGTCTTCCATGCTTTCGCGACGATACAGAGGATCGGTCAGCGGTGACCCCGCCTCCTCTGCGTCCTTCACCTTGCGATTGAAACCTGCGAGGTTGCGCACCCCCATCGCCGCCATCAGCTTGTAGCGACGCTCCATCTCCGCCACGCTCCAGCGCAGGGCGTTGGCGGCTTCCTTCATGTCGGTGACGACCGGGCACAACAGGTGCGGAATGCCTTCGTAGATCGACAATTCCAGCATCTTCGGGTCAATCATGATCAGCCGCGCCTCTTCCGGCGTCGACTTGAACAGGATCGACAGCAACATGGCGTTCACGCCCACTGACTTACCGGAACCCGTAGTACCTGCAACCAGCAGGTGCGGCATCTTCGCCAGGTCTGTGATGACCGGATTGCCACCGATGTCGTGGCCCAGGGCCAGCGGCACCGTGGACTTGTGCTCGTCGTACTCCGGCGACATCAGCACTTCGGAGAAACGCACCATCTGCCGGTCTTCGTTGGGAATTTCGATGCCCACGGTGGTCTTGCCGGGGATTACTTCCACCACCCGCACGCTGATCACCGCCAGCGAACGGGCCAGATCCTTGGCCAGGTTGGAAATTCGGCTGACCTTAACACCGGCGGCAGGCTGGATTTCGAAACGAGTGATCACAGGACCAGGATGCACGGACTCGACGACCACCTCGACGCCGAACTCCTTGAGCTTGATCTCCAGCAGGCGCGACAGCGCTTCCAGCGACTCGGGAGAGAAGCTCTGCTTCTTCTCGGCAGCCGGATCGAGCAGCGACAGTGGCGGCAATGTGCCTTCCACGGCGGTATCAACAAACAGCGGCGCCTGTTTTTCCTTCAGTACGCGCTTGCTCGGCTCCGCTGGCTTGGCAGCCGGCGGCGGAACGTCGATCTTCGGTGCTGGACGCTTTTCACGCTCCTGCACACTCTTGACCAGCGCTTCCTCGCGCTCGATCAGGCGTTCCTTGACCTTGGCCTGCTCGCGGCGGTCGGCGACGATCGGCGCGGCGACTTCGGCAACGCGCTCATCCACCTCGCGCAACTGAGCGACCAGTTGCTTGTGCTCGCTGCGCGCGCTCCACCAGCGGTTGGCGGCGTTGTGAATCAACTCGAAGAGATCGAGGGTGATCTTGCCGGTAATGTCCATGACCTTGAACCAGGACAGGTCGGCGAAGACAGTAAGGCCGAACAGGAACAACGCCAGGAACAGCAGCGTACTGCCCTGCACGTTGAGGACATTGATGCCCAGCTGCCCCAGGCTTTCGCCAAGAGCGCCCCCCGCGGAAGCCGGCATGTGGCTGCCACTGGTATGGAAGTGGATATAAGCCAGCGCGGAGCCGGAGAGCACCAGGAACACCAGGCCGATCAGACGCCAGGAGAACAGCCAGCCGCTCCACTCCCAGGCCATGTGGCGCTTGCGGAACACCTGCCAGGTCTTGACTGCCAACAGCAGGGGGAACAGGTAAGCAAAGTAGCCCAGCACCATGAACAGGATGTCGGCGAACAGGGCACCAAGGCGACCGGCGGCATTCTGCACTTGCTCGACATGACTGGAATGGCTCCAGCCCGGATCGGACGGATCATAGGTGAGCAGAGCCATCCACAGGTAGAGGCATAGCGCGCCAAGCGCGATCAGCGCCCCTTCCTTCAGGCGATAATGCAGTTGCTGACGCCAGGCGGCGGCATGACTTGCTGTGGTGGTGTCCTTCAAAACGCGTCTATTCCTGCGCTGTACGCGCGTCCGAGATTCGTTGAGCCTCAAAGCAGGCCTATTGTACGGCTTTAGGCGGCCGACGCCAGCGAGGCCGGAAGCCTCCGACAGTGCTTTTGCCGGCTTTCCGAGGTTCGGTGTAGCATAGCCCAACATCGCTTTGTGGCTGCTCAATTGGAGCACGCATTCTCTTACGTGACAAAGGCTTATGGAGTCTTTTTATGAGTGAAGTCAAGCATTCGCGCCTGATCATCCTGGGCTCCGGCCCCGCCGGTTACACGGCGGCCGTATATGCCGCACGCGCCAATCTCAAGCCTGTTGTCATCACTGGGATCCAGCCCGGCGGCCAGCTCACCACCACCACTGAAGTCGACAACTGGCCGGGCGACGTCGAAGGCCTCACCGGCCCGGCCCTGATGGAGCGCATGCAGCAGCACGCCCAGCGTTTCGATACCGAGATCGTCTACGACCACATCCATACCGCCGAGTTGCAACAGAAGCCTTTCACGCTTAAGGGCGATAGCGGCACTTATACCTGCGATGCCCTGATCATTGCCACCGGCGCCTCCGCCCAGTACCTGGGCATGTCGTCCGAAGAAGCGTTCATGGGCAAGGGCGTTTCCGCCTGCGCCACCTGCGATGGCTTCTTCTATCGCAATCAGGTGGTCTGCGTCGTCGGCGGCGGCAACACTGCCGTTGAGGAGGCGCTGTACCTATCCAACATCGCCAAGGAAGTCCACCTGATCCACCGCCGAGACAAGCTGCGCTCGGAGAAGATCCTGCAAGACAAGCTGTTCGAAAAAGCCAGGAACGGCAACGTACGCCTGCACTGGAATACCACGCTGGATGAGGTCCTGGGCGACGACATGGGCGTGGTCGGCGTGCGCCTGAAAGACACCGAAAGCGGGGAAACCCGTCAACTGGACCTGGCGGGCGTATTCATCGCCATTGGCCACAAGCCCAACACAGACCTGTTCAAGGGCCAGTTGGAGATGAACGACGGCTACCTGAAGATCAAGGGTGGCGCGGAAGGTAACGCAACCCTGACCAGCATCGAAGGCGTGTTCGCCGCTGGCGACGTGGCCGACCACGTCTACCGCCAGGCGATCACCTCCGCCGGAGCCGGCTGCATGGCCGCGCTGGACGCCGAAAAGTTCCTCGACGACAACTGACAGGCCCGGGGAGGCGTGCCCTCCCCTCCCCCACCATGCTGACCTGGCTTTCCCGCAACAACTTCGACTTTCCTCCTCTGGATAAGGCCCTGCACGAGCCCAACGGCCTGCTCGCGGCTGGCGGCGATCTCGACCCGCAACGACTGTTGGCGGCCTATCGTCACGGCTGCTTCCCCTGGTTCCAGGACGGCCAGCCCATTCTCTGGTGGTCCCCAGACCCGCGCACCGTGTTGCTCCCGAGCGAACTGCACGTCTCCCGCAGCCTCGCCAAGCTCCTGCGCCAACAGCGCTATCACGTCACCATCGACCAGGCATTCGAGCGCGTCATCCAGGGCTGCGCCGGACCGCGCGCATATACCGACGGCACCTGGATCACCACACCGATGCAACAGGCGTACTGCGAGCTGCACAACCAGGGGGTCGCACACTCAGCGGAAGCCTGGGACGGCAGCGAACTGGTCGGCGGCCTGTACGGCCTGGCCATCGGTCGCCTGTTCTTCGGAGAATCGATGTTCAGCCGCGCAGACAACGCCTCCAAGGTGGCGTTCGTCACCCTGGTGCGGCGACTGAAGGCCGCCGGTTTCGAGCTGATCGACTGCCAGATGCCGAGCCAGCACCTGCACAGCTTTGGCGCACGAGCCATTTCCCGCCGGGAATTCGCCGCCTATCTGCGCCGTCATCTCGATCAATCGCCGCTGCGGGACTGGACTTCGCAAGCGGACCTGCCCAGCCTGGCATAAACTTGCCAGAGGGTTCTCGCAGGGGTTGAAGATGACCGAGCTCGCCCGTCTGAAGTTCTACGCCACACAACCGCATCCGTGCAGCTATCTGCCCGAGGAGCAGGCAACGACTCTGTTCCTCGATCCCAGCCAACCCATGGACGCGCAGCTATATGCCTCGCTCTCGGAGGTCGGCTTCCGGCGCAGCGGCGAACACCTCTACCGTCCTCATTGCCAGCATTGCACGGCCTGCATTCCCGCTCGCATTCCAGCCGCCGAGTTCCAGCCAAATCGCCAGCAGAAGCGCATCCTCAAGCGAAACGCAGACCTTGAAGTGATCCGCAAGCGGCCGACCTTCACCGAGGAGTATTACGCCCTCTACATGCGCTACATCGAGCAACGGCACGCCGATGGCGACATGTATCCACCCAGCCGCGACCAGTTCGCGACATTCCTTGTGCGCGACCTGCCATTCAGTTGCTTCTTTGAATTTCGCCTGCAAGGGCGCCTGCTGGCAGTCGCGGTAACGGACGTCCTGCCCAATGGCCTGTCAGCGGTCTATACCTTTTACGACCCTGATGAGGAGCGCCGCAGTCTGGGCCGCTTCGCTATTCTCTGGCAGATAGCCGAAACCGAACGCCTGGGGCTGCACGCCGTTTATCTGGGGTACTGGATCAAGAACTGCCGGAAGATGAACTACAAGACCCAGTACCGTCCGATCGAGCTGTTCGTGAACCAGCGCTGGGTCGTGCTCAACTGACCCAGCAAACGCCCCTTGGCGTTGCGGGGCGATTTCAGGCACAATGTGTGCCTTTTTTAATGGCCTGAAACTTCAGGCAACCATAGATACCGAGGGCTCTACTGCATGTCGAAAGAAGACAGCTTCGAAATGGAAGGCACTGTCGTCGACACCCTGCCCAACACCATGTTCCGCGTGGAGTTGGAGAACGGGCACGTCGTTACCGCGCACATCTCCGGCAAGATGCGCAAGAACTACATCCGCATCCTGACCGGCGACAAGGTTCGCGTAGAACTGACGCCCTACGACCTGTCCAAGGGTCGTATCACCTACCGCGCCCGCTGACGGACGGTAGTGCCGGCAATTCCGGCACATAGAAAAACGCCCGGCATCGCCGGGCGTTTTCGTTTCGGCGCAGGATACCTCACGCCGGTTCTGCGGCCACCACTTCGAACTCGAAGACCAGCTCGCCATCCTTCAGATCCACGTGCGCGACACCGCCGTGCTCAGCCAACTCGCCGAACAGAATCTCCTCGGCCAACGGCCGTTTGATCTTGTCCTGAATCAGCCGCGCCATCGGGCGCGCGCCCATCTGGGGATCGTAACCCTTCTCAGCCAGCCAGCCACGCGCCAAGTCGCTGACCTCGATCTGCACGTGCTTGTCCTCCAACTGCGCCTGCAGTTCAGTGAGGAACTTGTCGACGATGCTCTTGATGGTCTCGTGACTGAGGCGCCCGAACTGGATGATGGTGTCCAGGCGGTTACGGAACTCCGGCGTGAAACTCTTCTTGATCACCTCCATCGCGTCGGTGGAGTGATCCTGCTGCGTGAAACCAATGGAAGCTCGCGCCGCAGTTTCCGCACCGGCGTTGGTGGTCATGATCACAATGACGTTGCGGAAATCCGCCTTGCGGCCGTTATTGTCGGTCAGGGTGCCGTGATCCATCACCTGCAGCAGCAGGTTGAAGACTTCCGGGTGCGCCTTCTCGATTTCATCCAGCAGCAACACGCAGTGCGGCGTTTTGGTAATCGCCTCGGTTAGCAAGCCACCCTGGTCGAACCCGACGTACCCCGGCGGCGCGCCGATCAGACGGGAAACGGTATGCCGCTCCATGTACTCGGACATATCGAAGCGCACCAGCTCCACACCTAGCGCCTTGGCCAACTGGCGAGCCACTTCGGTCTTGCCCACGCCGGTAGGACCGGAGAACAGGAAGGAGCCCACCGGCTTGTCTGGAGACTTCAGCCCGGCACGGGAGAGCTTGATGGCAGTGGACAGCGACTCGATGGCTGCGGCCTGGCCGAACACGGTCAGCTTCAGATCACGCTCGAGATTGCGCAGCAGCTCCTTGTCAGAGCTGGACACATGCTTGGGAGGAATCCGAGCGATCTTCGCCACGATGTCTTCGACCTGAGCCACCTCGATGCGCTTCACGCGCTTCTCCTCCGGCTGCAGACGCTGGTAGGCGCCCGCCTCGTCGATAACGTCGATGGCCTTGTCCGGCATGTGCCGGTCATTGATATAACGCGCAGCCAACTCGGCGGCGGCACGCAGCGCCTCATCGCTGTACTCGATGTGATGGTGCTGCTCGAATCGCGGCTTGAGCCCCTTCAGGATGCCGAAGGTGTCCTCGACCGACGGCTCGGTAACGTCGACCTTCTGGAAACGACGGGCCAGGGCCCGGTCCTTCTCGAAGATGCCACGGAACTCCTGGAAGGTCGTGGAGCCGATGCAGCGGATCTCGCCGGAAGACAACAGAGGCTTGAGAAGGTTGGACGCATCCATCACACCGCCCGATGCCGCGCCGGCACCGATGATGGTATGGATCTCGTCGATGAACAGCACCGCATGCGGGCGCTTGCGCAGCTCGTTGAGCAGCGCCTTGAAGCGCTTCTCGAAGTCGCCCCGATACTTGGTGCCTGCCAGCAGCGCGCCGAGATCCAGGGAATAGACGACGCTGTCGGACAACAGGTCCGGCACCTGACCGTCGACGATGCGCTTGGCCAGGCCTTCGGCGATTGCGGTCTTGCCCACACCAGCCTCACCGACCAGCAGCGGGTTGTTCTTGCGGCGACGAGCCAGAATCTGCGCCACACGCTCGACCTCGGACTCTCGACCAACCAGCGGATCGATACGCCCCTGGCGAGCCAGGTCATTCAGATTGCTGGCATAAGCATCCAGCGGATGACTGGAAGTGGACGATTCCCCCCCCTCCTCATCCTGCATATCCTGCTCGCTTTCCTGATGCTCGGCATGACCCGGCACCTTGGAAATGCCGTGGGCGATGTAGTTGACCACATCGATGCGAGCGACACTCTGCTGCTTGAGCAGGAAAACCGCCTGACTTTCCTGCTCGCTGAAAATGGCCACCAGCACGTTAGCCCCGGTGACTTCGCGCTTGCCGGAGCTTTGCACATGGAAGACCGCCCGCTGCAGGACGCGCTGGAACCCCAGCGTCGGCTGGGTCTCGCGGTCTTCATCGTGCTGCGGGATCAGCGGCGTGGTGGAGTCGATGAACTCCTGCAGGTCTCGCCGCAGCTTGTCCAGATTGGCACCGCACGCTTTCAGGACCGTCGAGGCAGCTTCGTTATCCAGAAGCGCCAACAGCAAGTGCTCAACGGTCATGAACTCATGCCGCTTCGCCCGCGCCTCCTTGAAGGCGAGATTGAGGGTGACTTCGAGCTCTCGATTCAACATGACTTCACCTCGCTCCCAAACATCCGCATCAACCTTCTATCTCAATTTCGCACAACAGTGGATGTTGGCTCTCCCTCGCATATTGATTGACCTGCATGGCTTTGGTTTCCGCGACATCGCGGGTAAAGGTCCCGCAGTTCGCCTTGCCTTGAGTATGCACGGTCAACATGACCTTGGTTGCCTGTTCGCGGTTCATGTTGAAGTACAGCTCGAGCACCTCGACCACGAAATCCATCGGAGTGTAATCATCGTTGAACATGATGACCCGATACATCGACGGCGGCTTGAGCGCGGGCTTGGATTCCTCGACCGCGAGCCCCGCCCCTTCGTCTTCCAATGGATCCGGGCGGTCCTGATTGAATGTTAGTCGAATCTGGCTACTTGCATGCATGCTGGAATAAAAGCTTTGCGAGTGGGTGAGTGAGGGGGGCCGGCCAGAGTTTGAATCGCCTCTCAGGCCCAGACGGTGCCGCCTTGACTAACGGCAAAAGGGTGTTACAACCAAAGGATACCCCCGGAGGGTATCAGGAGTTCCGGATGCCAGTCTCTATAAAGGCTGTAGCGGAATCGTAGTGGATGATACTCCAGCAATGGAGTCCTTTGCAGAGGGATATCAGCATGCTCAGCGGTAAGGTCAAGTGGTTCAACAACGCCAAGGGCTATGGGTTCATCCTGGCTGAAGGCCGAGATGAGGACCTGTTTGCTCATTACTCGGCAATCCAGATGGATGGCTACAAGACACTCAAGGCCGGCCAACCCGTCAGCTTCGAGATCCTGCAAGGTCCGAAGGGGTTGCATGCGGTTAACATTCAACCCATCAACGCCAACGCGTCCGCACCCTCCGCCCAGACTGCCCCAAGCAGCGAACTCCAGAACATCACGGCAGAGGCCTGATCCTTCCGGATCAGTCAAACGAAGAAGGCCGGCTTATAGCCGGCCTTTTTTTCATCGACGTCTCAACCGCGTTACATCTTGGCGATGATTGCGTCACCAAACTCCGAACAGGACAGCAGCTTCGCACCGTCCATCAGGCGCTCGAAATCGTAAGTAACGGTTTTTGCGGCAATCGCGCCGTTCACACCCTTGATGATCAAGTCGGCCGCCTCGGGCCAGCCCATATGCCGCAGCATCATTTCGGCGGACAGGATCACCGAGCCCGGGTTCACCTTGTCCAGCCCCGCGTACTTGGGCGCGGTACCGTGAGTTGCCTCGAACATGGCAACGGAATCCGACAGGTTGGCACCCGGAGCGATGCCGATGCCGCCCACTTCTGCAGCCAGGGCATCGGAGAGATAGTCACCGTTGAGGTTCAGGGTGGCGATCACATCGTACTCGGCCGGACGCAGCAGGATCTGCTGGAGCATGGCGTCGGCGATCACGTCCTTCACGACGATGTTCTTGCCGGTATTGGGGTTCTTGAATTGCATCCACGGGCCACCATCGAGCAGCTCGGCACCGAATTCGTCACGTGCGATTTCGTAACCCCAGTCCTTGAACGCACCCTCGGTGAACTTCATGATGTTGCCCTTGTGAACGATGGTCACGGAGCTACGATCATTGTCCACGGCGTACTGCAGGGCCTTACGCACCAGACGCTTGGTACCCTCCTGGGAAACCGGCTTGATGCCGATGCCGCAGTTTTCGGTGAAGCGAATCTTCTTGACACCCATTTCCTCGGTGAGGAACTTGATGATCTTCTGAGCTTCGGGAGTGCCGGCCTTCCACTCGACGCCGGCATAGATGTCCTCGGAGTTCTCGCGGAAGATCACCATGTCGACGTCGCCGGGTTTCTTCACCGGGCTGGGCACACCCTCGAACCAGCGCACCGGGCGCAGGCAGACATAAAGATCGAGCTGCTGGCGCAACGCGACGTTCAGGGAACGGATGCCGCCACCGACAGGGGTGGTCAGCGGGCCTTTGATGGAAACGACATAGTCGCGAACGGCGTCCAGGGTCTCCTGGGGCAGCCAGGTATCCTGATCGTAGACCTGGGTAGCCTTCTCGCCAGCGTAGACTTCCATCCACGCGATCTTGCGGTCGCCCATGTAGGCTTTCTCAACGGCTGCGTCGACGACCTTGATCATGACCGGGCTGATGTCTACGCCAATGCCATCACCCTCGATGAACGGGATGATCGGGTTCTTCGGTACATTCAAGGACATATCGGCGTTGACGGTGATTTTGTCACCTGCCGGCACCTGGATCTTTTGGTATCCCATGCTGAACTCCGCGTTGTGGTTAAACCCTCTTGCAGCCCATTAGGGTAGCCCACAAGACGGTAATCGAACTACATCTTCCTTAGTCTAAAACGGCGTACGCGTAACCCTGCCGATAGGGTGGTATACTGGCCGGCATGACTTAATAGTCATCGAGGTCCGGGCAGTCTGGGACCAGGCTCTCCTCCCTCGCAGCGGCTGGATCCACACCAGGAACCCGCCGTACAACGCTCTACTGGCGCCCCAATATCCCCGCGGCAATTCTCGAATGCCGGCTCAACAGCTTCGTTGAACGCAGCGTGTACCAACGCGATTCGAGACTCTGTGCGCGCCCAGCAAAGAAGAGAGTTAGAACGAGATGTCCATCCGCTCGAAGATCACCTACACCTTCACCGACGAAGCACCCGCCCTTGCCACCTATTCGCTTCTTCCCATCGTAAAAGCCTTTGCCGCCTCCGCCGGCATCGACGTCGAGACCCGCGACATCTCTCTTGCAGGCCGCATCCTGGCCTCCTTCGCCGACAAGCTTGGCGACAAGGCCATCGAAGACGACCTGGCCTACCTTGCCCAACTGGCCACCGCCCCCCAAGCCAACATCATCAAGCTGCCGAACATCTCCGCTTCGGTACCGCAGCTCAAGGGCGCCATCGCCGAGCTGCAAAAGCTGGGCTATGCCGTTCCTGACTTCCCGGAAGACCCGCAGACTGACGAAGAGAAAGAAACCCGCGCCCGCTACGCCAAGGTCCTGGGCAGCGCCGTGAACCCGGTCCTGCGCGAAGGCAACTCCGACCGCCGCGCCCCGGCAGCCGTGAAGGCATACGCCCGCAAGCACCCGCACAGCATGGGCAAGTGGAGCATGGCCTCCCGCTCCCACGCTGACTACATGCGTGGCGGCGATTTCTTCTCCAGCGAACAGTCGGTCACCATCCCGAAGGCCGGTGACGTCCGTATCGAGTTCGTCGGCAAGGACGGCAAGGTCGAGACCAAGAAAACCCTGAAGATGCAGGAAGGCGAAGTCCTCGACAGCATGTTCATGAGCTGCAGCAAACTGCGCGCTTTCTTCGAGAAGACCCTGCAGGACTGCAAGGAAACCGGCGTCATGTGGTCCCTGCACGTCAAGGCCACCATGATGAAGATTTCTCACCCGATCGTCTTCGGCCACGCCGTCACCGTCTACTACAAGGACGTGTTCGAGAAGTATGGCCAACTATTCGAAGAGCTGGGCGTAAATCCGAACAACGGCATCTCCAGCGTCTACGACAAGATCAAGTCGCTGCCGGCCTCGCAGCAGGAAGAGATCCTCCACGACATCCACGAGGTTTACAGCCACCGCCCGGAAATGGCGATGGTCGACTCGGTCAAGGGCATCACCAACCTGCACATCCCCAGCGACGTGATCGTCGACGCCTCCATGCCGGCCATGATCCGCAACTCGGGCCAGATGTGGGGCAAGGACGGCAAGCAGAAAGACACCAAAGCGGTCATGCCGGAAAGCACCTACGCCCGCATCTACCAGGAAATGATCAACTTCTGCAAAACCAACGGCGCGTTCGACCCGACCACCATGGGTAGCGTACCGAACGTCGGCCTGATGGCGCAGAAGGCCGAGGAATACGGCTCCCACGACAAGACCTTCGAACTGGAAGCCGATGGCGTGATGCGCGTCGTCGACGCCGACGGCAAGATCCTGATGCAGCACGAAGTACAAGCCGGCGACATCTGGCGCGCCTGCCAGACCAAGGACGCCCCGATCCGCGACTGGGTCAAGCTGGCCGTTACCCGCGCCCGAGCTTCCAACACACCGGCCATCTTCTGGCTGGACCCGGAGCGCGCCCACGACAACGAACTGCGCAAGAAGGTCGAGCTGTACCTCAAGGACCACGACCTGACCGGCCTGGACATCAGCATCAAGGGCTACAACGAAGCCATCCGCACCAGCATGGAGCGCCAGATGCGCGGCCTGGACACCATCTCGGTGACCGGCAACGTCTTGCGCGACTACCTGACTGACCTGTTCCCGATCATGGAACTGGGCACCTCGGCCAAGATGCTGTCCATCGTTCCGCTGATGGCGGGTGGCGGCATGTACGAGACAGGCGCCGGCGGTTCGGCTCCGAAGCACGTGCAGCAGCTGGTGGAAGAAAACTACCTGCGCTGGGATTCCCTGGGCGAGTTCCTGGCCCTGGCGGTCTCCCTCGAGGAAGAAGGCATCAAGACCGACAACGCCAAGGCCAAGGTTCTGGGCAAGACCCTGGACATCGCCACCGGCAAGTTGCTGGACAACAACAAGTCGCCGTCGCGCAAGATCGGTGAGATCGACAACCGCGGCAGCCACTTCTACCTGGCCATGTACTGGGCCCAGGCCCTGGCCGAGCAGAACGACGACGCCGAGCTGAAGGCCCACTTCGCCCCCCTGGCCAAGACCCTGACCGAGAAGGAAGCGACCATCGTCGCCGAACTCAACGGCGTCCAGGGCAAGCCGGCGGACATCGGCGGCTACTACCGCTCGAACCCGGAGCTGACCAGCCAGGTCATGCGTCCGAGCGCGACCTTCAACGCCGCGATCGACGCGCTGGCGTAAGCCTAGCGTGACGGCAGAACCCCCGGGCCTTCCCGGGGGTTCTGCTTTCTGCACCCCATCACGTTAAACTCGCGCCTTTTTCAACTCACGAGACCCCATCCATGCGCTGGCTAGCACACGTCACCGTCGCCACCATCGTCGAAGACCAGGGACGCTTTCTGCTGGTGGAAGAAATCTCCGCTGACAACAAGCCGGTATTCAACCAGCCAGCCGGCCACCTGGAAGCCAACGAGAGCCTGATCGAGGCGGCCATGCGCGAAACCCTGGAGGAAACAGGCTGGGACGTGGAACTGACCGCAGTTACCGGCATCTACCTCTACACAGCACCGAGCAACGGCGTGACCTACCAGCGCATCTGCTTCTCCGCGCGCCCACTGCGCCACCACCCCGAACGCGCCCTGGACGACGGCATACTCGGTGCCCACTGGCTGACCCGCGACGAACTCGCCACCCAACCCGGGCGCTGGCGTAGCCATCTCGTATTGCGCTGTATCGACGACTACCTGGAAGGCGAACGCTTCCCGCTGAGCCTGATCCGCGACCCGAGCCTCACCCGCTAGGCTCTGGTAGAATCCCGCCTTTACCTGCGTTCGTGATTCATTGCCATGTCTGATTCGCCGTCTTATTCGCCGAAAAGCCCCCAGAACACCCGCGTCATTGTCGGCATGTCCGGCGGCGTGGACTCTTCCGTCTCCGCCCTGCTGCTCAAGGAGCAGGGCTACCAGGTGGAAGGCCTGTTCATGAAGAACTGGGAAGAGGACGATGGCACCGAATACTGCACCGCCATGACCGACCTGGCCGATGCCCAGGCCGTCTGCGATCGCATTGGCATCAAGCTACATACCGCCAATTTCGCCGCGGAGTACTGGGACAACGTCTTCGAGCACTTCCTCGAGGAGTACAAGGCCGGCCGCACGCCGAACCCGGACATCCTCTGCAACCGCGAGATCAAGTTCAAAGCCTTCCTCGACTACGCCGTCGCCCTGGGCGCCGACCTGATCGCCACCGGCCACTACGTGCGCCGCCGCGATGTCGACGGTCGCAGCGAACTGCTCAAGGGCCTGGACCCGAACAAGGACCAGAGCTACTTCCTCCACGCCGTGGGCGGCGAGCAGATCGGCAAGACCCTGTTCCCGGTCGGCGAACTGGAGAAGCCCGAGGTGCGCGTCATCGCCGAGAAATACGGCCTGGCCACCGCGAAGAAAAAGGATTCGACCGGTATCTGCTTCATCGGCGAACGCCGCTTCAGCGACTTCCTCAAGCAGTACCTGCCGGCCCAGCCGGGCGACATCGAAACCACTGACGGACAGGTCATCGGCCGTCACGTCGGCCTGATGTACCACACCATCGGCCAGCGTCAAGGCCTGGGCATCGGCGGCATGAAAAATGCCGACGACAGCCCCTGGTACGTACTGGAGAAGGACCTGGCACGCAACGTTCTGATCGTCGGCCAGGGCAACGACCATCCGTGGCTGTTCTCCCGCGCCCTGCGCACTTCCAGCGTCTACTGGGTGAATCCGATCGATCTCACCCAGCCCAGAACGCTGCGCGCCAAGGTGCGTTACCGCCAGGCCGATCAGGACTGCATACTTGAGCGCACCGAGCATGGCTATCGCGCCGTGTTCGACGAGCCCCAGCGCGCCGTAACTCCCGGACAGTCCGTGGTCTTCTACGATGGCGAGATCTGCCTTGGTGGCGGCGTCATCGAATCCGCAGAACCCGCGTTCGCTAAGGACATTGCATGAGCGATCTGCACGACCAGATCATCGCCCTTTCCGGCGTTTTCGAATCCGCAGCCCTGGTAGACCGGCTCGCCCGCACCGGGCAGATCCCCGAAGCTCCGCTGAGTTGCATGCTCGGCAGCCTGCTGGTGCGCGACCCGAAGACCACCCTTGATGTCTATGGCGGCGACACCGCGAACCTTCGCGAGGGTTTCCGAGCCCTGCTCAGCGCCCTGGAGCGCGACCCCAACAGCCTGCAGCGCGAACCATTGCGCTACGCGCTGGCGCTGATCGGACTGGAGCGCCAGTTGGACAAGCGCAACGACATGCTCGACATCATGGGAACCCGCCTGGACCAGATCCAGCAACAGGTTCAGCACTTCGGCCTGGTGCACGAGAACGTCATCGCCTCTTGCGCCAGCCTGTACCAGGACACCCTGAGCACCTTCCGCCAACGTATCCAGGTGCATGGCGACATGCGCCACCTGCAGATCAATGCCAATGCGGCGCGTATCCGCGCCCTGCTGCTCGCAGGCATCCGCTCCGCCCGCCTGTGGCGACAGCTCGGCGGCAACCGCTGGCAGATGTTGTTCAGCCGCCGCAAGATGCTCAACGAACTGCGCCCCCTGCTGCGCGGCTGATACCTTCTTCCGGTCGCCGCAAAGGCGACCGACACTCTGCTTTCGTGTATGATGTGCGCCCTTTTCGTTGACCTCCAGCCACGAGAACGCCCCATGCAGCTTTCCTCCCTTACCGCGGTTTCCCCCGTTGACGGCCGTTACGGCAGCAAAACCAGCGCCCTGCGTCCGATCTTCAGCGAATACGGCCTGATCCGTTTCCGCGTCCTGGTGGAGGTTCGCTGGCTCCAGCGTCTCGCCGCCCATGCCGGCATCCCCGAGGTAGCCCCCTTCTCCAGCGAAGCCAACGCCCTGCTGGACACTCTCGCCGATGACTTCCAGTTGGAGCATGCCCAGCGCATCAAGGACATCGAGCGCACCACCAACCATGACGTGAAGGCCGTGGAGTACCTGCTCAAAGAGCAAGCCGCCAAGCTGCCGGAACTGGCCAAGGTCAGTGAGTTCATCCACTTCGCCTGCACCTCCGAGGACATCAACAACCTGTCCCATGCTCTGATGCTGCGAGAAGGTCGCGACAAGGTGCTGCTGCCGCTGATGCAACAGATTGCCGACTCGATCCGCGAGCTGGCGGTGAAATTCGCCGACGTGCCGATGTTGTCGCGCACCCACGGCCAGCCAGCCTCCCCGACCACCCTGGGCAAGGAACTGGCCAACGTCGTCTATCGCCTGGAGCGCCAGATCAAGCAAGTTGCCGCAGTCGAACTGCTGGGCAAGATCAATGGTGCCGTCGGCAACTACAACGCCCACCTGTCCGCCTACCCGCAGGTCGACTGGGAAGCCAACGCTCGCGAATTCATCGAAGGCGACCTGGGGCTGGCGTGGAACCCCTACACCACCCAGATCGAACCGCACGACTACATCGCCGAACTGTTCGACGCCATCGCCCGCTTCAACACCATTCTCATCGACTTCGACCGTGACGTCTGGGGCTATATCTCCCTGGGTTACTTCAAGCAGAAGACCGTCGCCGGCGAGATCGGCTCCTCGACCATGCCGCACAAGGTCAACCCGATCGACTTCGAAAACTCCGAGGGCAACCTGGGCATCGCCAACGCCCTGCTCCAGCATTTGGCCAGCAAACTGCCGATCTCCCGCTGGCAGCGCGACCTGACCGACTCCACCGTGCTGCGCAACCTGGGCGTCGGCTTCGCCCACAGTGTCATCGCCTACGAAGCCAGCCTCAAGGGCATCGGCAAGCTGGAGCTGAACGCCGCACGTATCGCCGAAGACCTGGACGCCTGCTGGGAAGTGCTGGCCGAGCCGGTTCAGACTGTCATGCGCCGCTACGGCATCGAGAACCCCTACGAGAAGCTCAAGGAGCTGACTCGCGGCAAAGGCATCAGCGCCGAAGCCCTGCAGGTGTTCATGGAGGGCCTCGACATGCCGGCAGAAGCCAAGGCCGAGCTGAAGAAACTCACCCCCGCGAACTACATCGGTAACGCTGCCGCCCAGGCCAAGCGCATCTGATATTCGCCCCGACTTTGCACGCCCGGCTGTGCCGGGCGTTTTTGTTTCAAGGACTTAACCATGAATCCTGCTATTCCTCTTCAGCTTCTGGGCGGCATCAGCGCCGACGAATTCCTCCGCGATTACTGGCAGAAAAAACCCCTGCTGGTGCGCCAGGCAATCCCGGACTTCAAGAGCCCGCTGGAGCCAGACGAACTTGCCGGCCTGGCCCTGGAAGAAATGATCGAGTCGCGCATCGTCGTCGAGCATGGCGACAGCCCGTGGGAACTGCGTCGCGGCCCTTTCAAGGAAGAAACCTTCAAGGAATTGCCTGAGCGCGACTGGACCCTTCTGGTGCAGGCCGTCGACCAATTCATCCCGGAAGTCGCCGAACTGCTGGAGCATTTCAAGTTCCTGCCAAGCTGGCGCATCGACGACGTGATGATCAGCTATGCCGCACCCGGTGGCGGTGTCGGCCCGCACTTCGACAACTACGACGTATTCCTCCTGCAGGGCCACGGCCACCGCCGCTGGAAAATCGGCCAGACCTGCGACGCCAGCAGCCCGATGCTGCCCCATGCGGACCTGCGCATCCTCGCTGAATTCGAAGAAAGCGCTGAATGGGTACTGGAGCCCGGCGACATGCTCTACCTGCCTCCGCGCGTAGCCCACTACGGCATCGCCGAAGACGACTGCATGACCTACTCAGTCGGCTTCCGCGCCCCCAGTGCTGCCGAAGTTCTCACCCACTTCACCGACTTCCTCGCCCAGTTCCTCTCCGATGAAGAGCGCTACAGCGACGCCGGCATGGCAGCGGTTAAAGGCGACGAAGACCAGCACAAGATCCAGCGCGACGCGCTCGACCGTCTGAAAAACCTGCTTCAGGAACACATGAGCGACGAGCGCCTGCTACTCACCTGGTTCGGCCAGTTCATGACAGAACCACGCTACCCGGAGCTGGTGGCCGGAGAGGAAATCGAAGAAAACGAACTGACCAGCGCCATCGAAGGCGGCGCCGTACTCATCCGCAATCCCAGCGCGCGCATGGCCTGGAGCGAAGTGGACGTCGGCCTGTTGCTGTTCGCCAGCGGCCAGACTGTAGTACTGCCGGAAAAGCTGCGCGAGCTGCTCAAGCTGGCTTGCTCGGCAGAATCGCTTCATGAAGGAAATCTCGGCCAATGGCTGGCCGATGACGATGGGCGTAAGCTGCTTGGAGAACTGATCAAACAGGGCAGTCTGGAGTTTGCCGATGAGTAGCAAGATCAGGGTTCGCGTGGCGAACTGGCAGAAGGACAATGCCGACCTGCGGCGCATTCGTGAGGCGGTCTTCATCGCCGAGCAAGCAGTTCCGCCGGAACTCGAATGGGATGCCGAGGATGTAGAAGCCGTGCATTTCCTGGCCTTCGAAGGCGACTACGCCATCGGCACCGCCCGCCTGCTGCCCGATGGCCACATCGGCAGAGTATCCGTCCTGAAAGACTGGCGCGGCCTCAAGGTCGGCGACCAATTGATGCGAGCCGCAATCGAAGAAGCCGAACGCCGTAATCTCAAGCGACAACTTCTGACCGCTCAGGTCTATGCCATTCCGTTCTACGAACGGCTAGGCTTCAAGGTGGCCAGCGGCGAGTTCCTGGAAGCAGGGCTCCCCCACGTAGACATGGTGCGCGAAAGCGATTGAGGCGACCGTAATGGAAAACGTCCCGGAAAACGACGAAAGCCCGGCAGAGCTGCCGGAAATCGAGTTCCAGTCGCCGGGACGCTTTTCCGTACACAATCCGCCCAGCGAAGCATTGCCGCCCACCGCCCTTGAACCCGCCGCTTTCGTCCTTGGCGACAGCGATCAGCTACACCGCTTCAACAAGCCCGAGGCCGCTCGCGCCCATGCCCTCGCCCTCATGCAGCAGGCGCGCCGCAGGCTCTACCTCTACACTCCCGACCTGGAACCCTGGCTGTATCACCACAGCAGCATTCAGGAAGCCTGCACTCAACTGCTACTTGGCAACCCGCGCAATCGCCTGATGATCCTGCTGCGCGACAGCACCAGAGCAGTGAAGGAAGGCCATCGCCTGCTCAACCTCAGCCGGCGCCTGTCCAGTTACTGCCAGATCCGCCGGATCAACCCGGACTATCCCGGCGAAGACCACGCATTCCTGCTTGCCGACGATTGCGGGCTGCTGCTGCGTCCCGAGCCTAATGAATACTCCGGCTACGTCTACTACAACAATCCGGGTCGAACCCGACAGTTGCTGGCACAATTCGGGCAGACTTGGAACACCAGCCTCCTTGACCCGAACCTGCGGAGCTTCCTGATTTGACCTTGCGCTCGCTCGCCCTGCTGATTGCCTGCGGACTCAGCCTCGTGGCCACCGCCGCACCGCGCACCGAGATCATCCCGCTGAACTACCGCACCGCTGACGACGTGCTGCCGGTGGCTCAGTCCGTACTGGGCAATGAAGGCCGGGTCACCGCTTACGGCAACCAGCTCGTCGTGAATGCCGAGCTGGCAAAGATCCGCGAGCTTCAGCAGGTAATCGAACAGTTGGACACCCGCCCCCACCAACTGCTTATCAGCGTCGACACCGTGGACGGCAGCCAGGGAACACAGAGCGGCTATTCGGTGAACGGCTCGGCCAGCGCCGGAAATGTCGAAATCCAGTCCGGCGCCGGAGAAATCAATGGCCGCGACCAGGTGCGCATCATCAGCCGCTCCACCAGCAGCCGCGGCGGCGGCACCCAGCAGGTACGCGCAACTGAAGGCTCCCCCGCCTTCATCCAGGTCGGCCAGAGCCAGCCAGTGACCAACGCCGGCATCGGTCCTTATGGCCAAGTTTACAGCCAGACCGAATACCGCGACGCTAACCAGGGCATGTACGTGACCGCCAGCCTCAGCGGCAATCTCGTGCATCTCACGCTCAACACCCGCAACGACCGCTTCAACAACAACTATCAGGGCTCGATGGACACCAGCTCGACCGAAACCCGCATCAGCGGACCGATCGGCCAGTGGATCGAAGTCGGCGGTGTCAGCGAGAGCAACCAGAGCACGCAAAGCGGGTTTGCCCGCCACTACAGCACCCAGGGCCGTAACGACAGCAGCCTTCGAGTGAAAGTCGAACTCCTCGACTGACTCATCCAGAACTGACCCGACAGTCCTCGTTAGACCTTCGTGTAGTAGCCCAAAAAAAACACTACAAAACGTTTGACGAACGCTCGTTTGAAAGTGCATGATGGCCTCGCTCCCGCTAACCAGAGGGCCTGAAGCCCTCCGGATCGCGCCAGCGGCCCACCCGTCGCGCCGGTCCGTGTTGTTAAGCCCACAAGGCGGATCGACGAGGTTGCGACTGGCAAGAAGTTGTCCTGAGGGACGGGGAAGCAACCACGCAACAGCACGAATGACGGATTCAGCCGTTCAGTTTCGCCCAAAGGCAACCACGAGCCAGCAAGCGAACCCGAATGTCACCGCTGCAGTCATCAGTCTGTACGCTGCGCCACCCCATCCTCACAGCGTCACTCCTTCTTTCGGTCGCCCCTTCACCATTCCGCGGCGAGCAACCCGCAGTCATTACCGTTCAGGTGCGGTTTTATGTGGGTAGTCGGTGCTCAACCAAACACATTCTTTTGAAGGATTGGCCATGTCCGCATATCAGAACGAGATCAAAGCAGTCGCCGCGCTCAAAGAGAAGAACGGCAACAGCTGGAGCGCGATCAACCCCGAATACGCTGCCCGCATGCGCGTCCAGAACCGCTTCAAGACCGGCCTGGAAATCGCCAAGTACACCGCAGCCATCATGCGCAAGGACATGGCTGAGTACGATGCGGACTCCTCCGTCTACACCCAATCCCTGGGCTGCTGGCACGGCTTCATCGGTCAGCAGAAGCTGATCTCCATCAAGAAGCACCTGAAGACCACCAACAAGCGCTACCTCTACCTGTCCGGCTGGATGGTTGCCGCCCTGCGCTCCGACTTCGGCCCGCTGCCGGACCAGTCGATGCACGAGAAGACCGCCGTTGCCGGCCTGATCGAAGAGCTCTACACCTTCCTGCGCCAGGCTGATGCCCGCGAACTGGACCTGCTGTTCACCGCCCTGGACGCCGCCCGCGCCGCTGGCGACAAGGCGAAGGAAGCAGAAGTACAAGCCCAGATCGATAACTTCGAAACCCACGTGGTGCCGATCATCGCCGACATCGACGCCGGCTTCGGCAACGCCGAGGCGACCTACCTGCTGGCCAAGAAGATGATCGAAGCCGGTGCCTGCTGCATCCAGATCGAGAACCAGGTTTCCGACGAGAAGCAGTGCGGCCACCAGGACGGCAAAGTGACCGTTCCGCACGAGGACTTCCTCGCCAAGATCAACGCCGTTCGCTATGCGTTCCTCGAACTGGGTATCGATGACGGCGTGATCGTCGCTCGTACCGACTCCCTGGGTGCCGGCCTGACCAAGCAGATCGCTGTGACCCGCGAGCCGGGCGATCTGGGCGACCAGTACAACTCCTTCCTGGACTGCGAAGAAATCTCCACTGCCGACCTGCAGAACGGCGACGTGGTGATCAACCGCGGTGGCAAGCTGCTGCGCCCCAAGCGCCTGGCATCCAACCTGTTCCAGTTCCGCAAGGGCACCGGCGAAGACCGTTGCGTCCTGGACTGCATCACCTCGCTGCAGAACGGCGCCGACCTGCTGTGGATCGAAACCGAGAAGCCGCACGTTGGCCAGATCAAAGGCATGGTTGACCGCATCCGCCAGGTAATCCCGAACGCCAAGCTGGTGTACAACAACAGCCCGTCGTTCAACTGGACCCTGAACTTCCGCCAGCAGGTATTCGATGCGTTCGTTGCAGAAGGCAAGGACGTTTCCGCGTACGACCGCTCCAAGCTGATGAGCGTCGAGTACGACGAAACCGAACTGGCCAAGATCGCCGACGAGAAGATTCGCACCTTCCAGCGTGACGGTTCGGCCCATGCCGGCATCTTCCACCACCTCATCACCCTGCCGACCTACCACACCGCCGCGCTGTCCACCGACAACCTGGCCAAGGGCTACTTCGCCGAAGAAGGCATGCTGGCCTACGTGAAAGGCGTTCAGCGTCAGGAACTGCGCCAGGGCATCGCCTGCGTCAAACACCAGAACATGGCTGGCTCCGACATCGGCGACAACCACAAAGAGTACTTCGCTGGCGAAGCTGCTCTGAAAGCCTCCGGTAAAGACAACACCATGAACCAGTTCCACTAAGGAGCCCGGTTCGACCGGCCCCTCGGGGCCGGGAGGCACCGCAAAACCCCGGCAATCGCCGGGGTTTTGCTTTTCCGCTTGGCCCATTTGCCAGACACTCACCCCCTCGCCGCCAAAGGCATACCGACAAGGCCATGCCAGCCTCGTGCTTTCGTTCTCGACGACTGGAAAGCCAATGCCCAAGCACAATCGCCTCTCCCTCGCAGCCCACCTCATTCAGCGCCTGCCACGCCGACTTCATGAGCCGCTACTGAGCCGCCTGTTCTGCTCTCAGGTGCGCTTCGCCGGCACCGCCAACGTGCGCATCCAGAAATTATCCATAGATGAGGTGCGGATGAGCCTGGCCAACCAGCGCCGCGTCCGCAACCACATCGGCGGTGTCCATGCGGCCGCAATGGCGCTGCTCGCCGAATCTGCCAGCGGCTGCATGGTCGGCATGAACCTGCCCGACCACAAGCTCCCACTGATCAAGACCCTCAAGGTCGACTACCGACGCCGGGCCAACGGCGGACTGCGTGCAATCGCAACGCTGACACAGGAACAGCGTCGCGCGATGCTGGAGCAGGAAAAGGGCGAAGCACTGATTGAGGTGACGATGCTGGACGACACCGGCAGCGAACCGATCCGCTGCGAAATGCATTGGGCTTGGGTCAGCAAGCACCAATGAGCCACTCCAGCGAACGGCCGCCAAACGAATTTCAGGAGGGATAATTGAATGTTGAAATAGCGGCGAAATAACCGTCTCGCCGCTTATATGTAGTAAAGTTACGGATATACGACACTGCAAATGATAATACTTATCATTTATTGAGTGCCAATTTATTGCGACCAAATACCTGGGAAGTACTATTCGACCAAAGCCGAAGTGCCGCCACACTAAGCGCGGAGGACCGCACAGGGCGAGGCTTCACGAAAATGCAAAAGCCTTTTGCCCGTTTTAGAAGCATCTGTTTGTGTTGGAAAAATTTACTTGCTGAAGGCTTTGGGCATAAAATTGGAAAGATGACCTGAACCCTTAGCTCGCTATCTTGAGTTGTCGGGTTCGCGCAGTCGGGCCATCGCCCGGAACCCAAGACATTCGTTATTTGTAGGAAGGAGTATCGGCATGCCCAATCCAGCTGAACTTGCAGCTCAACACTGGGGACTCGCCGCCTTCCTTTTAGGAGTGCTGGGCCTGCTCGGCTTCATGCTAGGGGTTTCCAGCCTGCTTGGCAGTAAGGCATTTGGTCGCAGCAAGAACGAGCCGTTCGAATCAGGCATCGTTCCCACCGGTAGCGCACGCCTGCGCCTGTCCGCAAAATTCTATCTGGTCGCGATGCTATTCGTGATCTTCGACGTCGAAGCCCTCTTCCTCTTCGCCTGGTCTGTGTCCGTCCGTGAAAGCGGCTGGGCAGGCCTGATCGAGGCAACCATTTTCATAGCAATTCTGTTGGCAGGTCTTGTCTACCTCTGGCGTATCGGCGCGCTCGATTGGGCGCCGGCGGCACGTCGTGCACGGCAGGCGAAGCTAAAACAATGAGGCTTTGGCGATGCAATACAAACTTACCCGGATCGATCCGGATGCGCCCAATGATCAATACCCGATCGGCCAGCGCGAAACGGTAGAAGACCCGCTCATCGAAGGGCAGGTCCACAAGAACATCTTCATGGGCAAGCTGGAAGATGTTCTCAACGGGGCGGTCAACTGGGGTCGCAAGAACTCCCTCTGGCCGTACAACTTCGGCCTGTCCTGCTGCTACGTGGAGATGACCACGGCGTTTACCGCGCCGCACGATATCGCCCGCTTCGGCGCCGAAGTGATCCGTGCATCACCACGCCAGGCTGACTTCATGGTCATCGCCGGCACCTGTTTCATCAAGATGGCCCCGGTCATCCAGCGTCTGTATGAACAGATGCTGGAACCCAAGTGGGTAATCTCGATGGGGTCGTGCGCCAACTCCGGCGGCATGTATGACATCTACTCGGTCGTTCAGGGGGTCGACAAGTTCCTCCCCGTGGACGTGTACATCCCCGGCTGCCCGCCCCGCCCGGAGGCATTCCTGCAAGGCCTGATGCTGCTGCAGGAATCCATCGGCCAGGAGCGTCGCCCGTTGTCCTGGGTTGTCGGCGATCAAGGCATCTACCGTGCCGAAATGCCTGCCCAGAAGGACCTCAAGCGCGAACAGCGCATTGCGGTCACCAACCTGCGCAGCCCCGACGAAGTGTGATGCGGCCCTCTACTACCAGAGGCCCGTATTCACTCCACCGTTGACCGATAGTGACCGAGACCATGACTGCAGACTCCGCTCTGTACATCCCGCCTTACAAGGCAGACGACCAAGATATCGTCGTCGAACTGAACTCCCGCTTTGGCGCCGAGACCTTCACCGCCCAGGCCACCCGCACCGGCATGCCGGTGCTCTGGGTTGCCCGTGAGCGCCTGATCGACGTCCTCACCTTCCTGCGCAACGTACCCAAGCCGTACGTCATGCTCTACGACCTGCACGGGGTCGACGAGCGCCTGCGTACCCACCGTCGCGGTCTGCCGAACGCCGACTTCAGCGTGTTCTATCACCTGATGTCGCTCGAGCGGAATAGTGACGTGATGATCAAAGTGGCCTTGTCCGAAGGCGACCTCAACCTGCCCACCGCCACCCGTATCTGGCCAAACGCCAACTGGTACGAGCGTGAGGTATGGGACATGTACGGGATCACCTTCAACGGCCACCCGCACCTGACCCGCATGCTGATGCCGCCGACCTGGGAAGGCCACCCGCTGCGCAAGGACTACCCGGCACGTGCCACCGAGTTCGACCCCTACTCCCTCTCCGTCGCCAAGCAGGAGCTGGAACAGGAAGCGCTGCGCTTCAAGCCTGAAGACTGGGGCATGAAGCGTCATGGCGAGAACGAGGACTTCATGTTCCTCAACCTCGGCCCCAACCACCCGTCCGCCCACGGTGCGTTCCGCATCATCCTGCAACTGGACGGCGAAGAGATCCTCGATTGCGTTCCGGAGATCGGCTACCACCACCGTGGCGCCGAGAAGATGGCCGAGCGCCAGTCCTGGCACAGCTTCATCCCCTACACCGACCGTATCGACTACCTCGGCGGTGTAATGAACAACCTGCCGTACGTGCTCTCGGTCGAGAAGCTCGCCGGCATCAAGGTGCCGCAGCGCGTCGACGTCATCCGCATCATGATGTCGGAGTTCTTCCGCATCCTGAACCACCTGCTCTACCTGGGTACCTATATCCAGGACGTGGGCGCGATGACCCCGGTGTTCTTCACCTTCACCGACCGCCAGCGCGCCTACAAGGTCGTCGAAGCCATCACCGGCTTCCGCCTGCACCCGGCCTGGTACCGCATCGGCGGCGTCGCCCACGACCTGCCGCGCGGCTGGGACAAGCTGGTCCGCGAATTCCTCGACTGGATGCCCAAGCGCCTGGACGAGTACGAAACCGCCGCCCTGAAAAACAGCATCCTGCGCGGCCGTACCATTGGCGTTGCCCAGTACAACACCAAGGAAGCTCTGGAATGGGGCACCACCGGTGCTGGCCTGCGCGCCACCGGTTGCGACTTCGACCTGCGTAAGGCACGCCCGTACTCCGGCTACGAAAACTTCGAGTTCGAAGTGCCGCTGGCAGCTAACGGCGACGCCTACGACCGCTGCATGGTCAAGATGGGTGAAATGCGCCAGAGCCTGCGCATCATCGAGCAGTGCCTGAAAAACATGCCCGAAGGCCCGTACAAGGCCGACCACCCGCTGACCACGCCGCCGCCCAAAGAGCGCACGCTGCAGCACATCGAAACCCTGATCACCCACTTCCTGCAGGTTTCCTGGGGCCCGGTGATGCCGGCCAACGAAGCCTTCCAGATGGTGGAAGCGACCAAGGGCATCAACAGCTACTACCTGACGAGCGATGGCAGCACCATGAGCTACCGGACCCGAATCCGGACGCCCAGCTTCGCGCACCTGCAGCAGATTCCTTCGGTGATCAACGGCAGCATGATCGCTGACCTGATCGCCTATCTGGGCAGCATCGACTTCGTTATGGCCGACGTGGACCGCTGATCATGAGTACCCTTATCCAGACTGATCGTTTCGAACTCAGCGAAACCGAGCGCTCGGCCATCGAGCATGAAATGCATCACTACGAGGACTCCCGTGCGGCGTCCATCGAAGCCCTGAAGATCGTCCAGAAACAGCGCGGCTGGGTGCCGGACGGCGCCATTCCGGCCATCGCCGATATCCTCGGCATCCCGGACAGCGACGTCGAAGGCGTGGCTACCTTCTATAGCCAGATCTTCCGCCAGCCGGTCGGCCGCCACATCATTCGCGTCTGCGATAGCATGGTCTGCTACATCGGCGGCCACGAGTCCGTGGTTGGCGAGATCCAGAAGCAGCTGGGCATCGGCCTCGGCCAGACCACCGCCGACGGCCGCTTCACCCTGCTGCCGGTGTGCTGCCTGGGCAACTGCGACAAGGCACCGGCACTGATGATCGATGACGACACCTTCGGCGATCTGCGTCCCGATGGCGTCGCCAAACTGCTGGAGGCTTACGCATGAGTCGTCTCACCTCCTACGGCACGCCCAACCGCACAGCGCGTGCCGCCGAAACCCACCCGCTGACCTGGCGCCTGCGCGATGATGGCGCTCCGGTCTGGCTGGAAGAATACCAGTCGAAGAATGGCTACGCGGCGGCGCGCAAGGCGCTGGCTGAAATGGCCACCGATGACATCGTCCAGACCGTCAAGGACGCAGGCCTCAAGGGCCGCGGCGGTGCGGGCTTCCCCACTGGCGTGAAATGGGGTCTGATGCCCAAGGACGAATCCCTCAACATCCGCTACCTGCTGTGCAATGCGGACGAGATGGAACCCAACACCTGGAAGGACCGCATGCTCATGGAGCAGTTGCCGCACCTGCTGGTGGAAGGCATGCTGATCTCCGCGCGCGCCCTGAAGGCCTACCGCGGCTATATCTTCCTGCGCGGCGAGTACGTCGACGCCGCGCGCAACCTGAACCGCGCCATCGATGAAGCCAAGGCCGCGGGCCTGTTGGGCAAGAACATCCTCGGCAGCGGTTTCGATTTCGAGCTGTTCGTGCACACCGGCGCCGGGCGCTACATCTGCGGCGAAGAGACCGCGCTGATCAACTCGCTGGAAGGCCGCCGCGCCAACCCGCGTTCCAAGCCGCCCTTCCCTGCCGCCGTCGGCGTCTGGGGCAAGCCGACTTGCGTGAACAACGTAGAGACCCTGTGCAACGTGCCGGCCATCGTCGAAAACGGCGTCGAGTGGTACAAGACCCTCGCCCGCCCGGGCAGCGAGGACATGGGCACCAAACTCATCGGCTTCTCCGGCAAGGTGAAGAACCCCGGCATCTGGGAACTGCCCTTCGGCATCCCGGCTCGTGAAGTCTTCGAGGACTACGCTGGCGGCATGCGCGACGGCTACAAGCTCAAGGCCTGGCAGCCAGGCGGCGCCGGTACCGGCTTCCTCCTCCCGGAGCACCTGGACGCGCCGCTGTTCGCGGCCGGTATCGCCAAAGTTGGTACCCGTATGGGCACCGGCCTGGCAATGGCGGTGGACGACAGCGTCAACATGGTTTCACTGCTGCGCAACATGGAAGAGTTCTTCGCCCGCGAATCGTGTGGCTGGTGCACTCCGTGCCGTGATGGCCTGCCGTGGAGCGTGAAAGTCCTCCGCGCGCTGGAGAAAGGCGAAGGCCAGCAAGGCGACCTGGAAACCCTCGAGCAACTCGTCAACTTCCTCGGCCCAGGCAAGACCTTCTGTGCCCACGCACCGGGTGCCGTCGAGCCGCTGGGCAGCGCACTGAAGTATTTCCGTCCCGAGTTCGAAGCGGGCATTTCCCGCCAGGCTCAGGCCGTACAAGCACCGCAGACCGTCGGCGCTTGATGCTTTGATCGCCGGGCGCGCGCGTCCGGCTTTGTTTCGTTGCAGTGCCGCGGTGTGCCGCTGGCCCGACGAAACCATGATTTCTATTAGCCACGCCCGCTGACAACGGGCCAACGAAGAACTTGAACCATGGCCACGATCCACGTAGACGGCAAGACGTTAGAAGTCGATGGAGCGGACAACCTGTTGCAGGCCTGTCTCTCCCTCGGTCTCGACATCCCCTACTTCTGCTGGCACCCGGCGCTCGGTAGCGTCGGCGCCTGCCGTCAGTGCGCAGTCAAGCAGTACACCGACGAGAACGACAAACGCGGTCGCCTCGTCATGTCCTGCATGACGCCCGCCACTGACAACACCTGGATTTCCATCGAAGACGAAGAGGCCAAGCAGTTCCGCGCCAGCGTCGTCGAATGGCTGATGACCAACCACCCGCACGACTGCCCGGTCTGCGAGGAAGGCGGTCACTGCCACCTGCAGGACATGACGGTGATGACCGGCCACAACCAGCGCCGGTACCGCTTCACCAAGCGCACCCACCAGAATCAGGAGCTCGGCCCGTTCATCGCCCATGAGATGAACCGCTGCATCGCCTGCTACCGTTGCGTCCGTTACTACAAGGACTACGCCGGCGGCACCGACCTGGGCGTCTACGGCGCGCACGACAACGTCTATTTCGGCCGCATCGAGGATGGTGTGCTGGAGAGCGAATTCTCCGGCAACCTGACCGAGGTGTGCCCGACCGGCGTGTTCACCGACAAAACCCACTCCGAGCGCTACAACCGCAAGTGGGACATGCAGTTCGCCCCGAGCATCTGCCACGGCTGCTCCAGCGGCTGCAACATCAGCCCCGGCGAGCGTTACGGTGAAATCCGCCGCATCGAGAACCGCTACAACGGCTCGGTGAACCACTACTTCCTGTGTGACCGCGGCCGTTTCGGCTACGGCTACGTCAACCGCGAAGACCGCCCGCGCCAGCCGCAATTGATGCTGAGCAAGCAGAAGCTCTCGCTGGACGGCGCGCTGGACCAGACTGCCGCCCTGCTCAAGGGTCGCAAGGTCATCGGCATCGGTTCGCCGCGCGCCAGCCTGGAAAGCAACTACGCCCTGTCCGAACTGGTCGGCGCGCAGAACTTCTACAGCGGCATCTCCGCCGACGAACTGCAGCGCCTGCGCCTGGTGCTGAAGGTCATGCAGGACGGCCCGCTGCCGGTTCCGACCATTCGCGACATCGAAGACCATGATGCGGTCTTCGTGCTTGGCGAAGACCTGACCCAGACCGCTGCCCGTATCGCCCTGGCCCTGCGCCAGTCGGTGAAAGGCAAGGGCGAGGACATGGCTGCCGCGATGAAGATTCAGCCCTGGCTCGACGCCGCGGTGAAGACCATCGCCCAGCACGAGATGAACCCCCTGTTCATCGCCAGCCTCGATGAAACCCGCCTGGACGACGTCGCCGCCGAGTGCGTGCACGCCGCCACCGAAGACCTGGCTCGCCTGGGCTTTGCCGTGGCCCACGCCATCGACGCGAGCGCCCCAGCCGTGGCCGGCCTCGATGCCGACGCCGCCGCCCTGGCCCAGCGCATCGCCGATGCCCTGGTCGCCGCCAAGCGCCCGCTGGTCATCTCCGGCACCTCGCTGGGCAGCAACGCCCTGATCGAAGCCGCCACCAACATCGCCAGCGCGCTGAAGAACCGCGAGAAGAACGGCTCCCTGAGCCTGATGGTTCCGGAAGCCAACAGCCTGGGGCTCGCGCTGTTCGGCGGCGAGTCCGTCGAAAGCGCTCTGGAACAGCTCACTTCCGGTGCTGCCGATGCAGTGGTGATCCTGGAGAACGACCTGTACCGCCGCGCCGACGCCTCCGCAGTCGACGCAGCCCTGGCCGCCGCGAAGATCGTCGTCGTCGCCGATCATCAGCAGACCGCCACCAGCGCCAAGGCCACCGTCCTGCTGCCAGCCGCCAGCTTCGCCGAGGGCGATGGCACCCTGGTCAGCCAGGAAGGCCGCGCCCAGCGCTTCTTCCAGGTCTTTGACCCGGCCTACTACAACGCCGACAACCTGGTTCGCGAAGGCTGGCGCTGGCTGCATGCCCTGCACAGCACCCTCGAAGGCAAGCGCGTCGACTGGACCCAACTGGACCACGTGATCGATGCAGTCGTTGCCGCCAAGCCGCAACTGGCCGGCATCCGCGATGCCGCGCCGAACGCTGCGTTCCGCATCAAGGGCCTGAAACTGGCGCGCGAGCCGCACCGCTACTCCGGCCGTACCGCCATGCGCGCCAACATCAGTGTCAGCGAGCCTCGTCAGCCGCAGGACATCGACTCCGCATTCGCCTTCTCGATGGAAGGCTACGCCGGTAGTGCCGAACCGCGTCAGCAGATTCCGTTCGCCTGGTCGCCAGGCTGGAACTCCCCGCAGGCCTGGAACAAGTTCCAGGACGAAGTCGGTGGCCACCTGCGCGCCGGCGATCCGGGTGTGCGTCTGATCGAAGCCAAGGGCAAAATCCTGTGGTTCAGCCAGATCCCCGCGCCGTTCCACACCGCCGCCAGCCAGTTCAAGGTCGTGCCGTTCTACCACCTGTTCGGCAGCGAGGAGAACTCCGCCAAGGCCGCCCCAGTACAGGAGCGCATCCCGCAGACCTACGTAACCCTGGCCAAGTCCGAGGCTGACCGTCTGGGCGTCAACGAAGGCGCGATCATCCGCCTGACCGTCAAAGGCCAGGAACTGCACCTGCCGCTGCGCGTAAGCGAAGGGCTGGGCGCAGGTCTGGTTGCCCTGCCGATCGGTCTGCCGGGCATTCCCGCCGGTGTCATCGGCTCTGTCGCTGAAGGTCTGCAGGAGGCTGCCCAATGAGCTGGCTGACACCCGCCATCGTCGACATCCTCATCGAGGTCATCAAGGCCATCGTCATCCTGCTCGCCGTGGTCGTCTGCGGTGCGCTGCTGAGCTGGGTCGAGCGTCGTCTGCTCGGCCTCTGGCAGGACCGCTACGGCCCCAACCGGGTCGGCCCGTTCGGTGCCTTCCAGCTCGGCGCCGACATGATCAAGATGTTCTTCAAGGAAGACTGGACTCCGCCGTTTGCCGACAAGATGATCTTCACTCTCGCCCCCATGATCGCAATGGGTGCACTGCTGGTCGCCTTCGTCGTCATCCCGATCACCCCGACCTGGGGCGTGGCGGACCTGAACATCGGCATCCTGTTCTTCTTCGCAATGGCCGGCCTGACCGTTTACGCGGTGCTGTTCGCTGGCTGGTCGAGCAACAACAAGTTCGCCCTCCTCGGCAGCCTGCGCGCCTCGGCCCAGACCATCTCCTACGAGGTGTTCCTGGCCCTGTCGCTGATGGGCATCGTCGCCCAGGTCGGCTCGTTCAGCCTGCGCGACATCGTCGATTACCAGGCCGAACACATGTGGTTCATCATCCCGCAGTTCTTCGGCTTCATGACCTTCTTCGTCGCCGGCGTCGCCGTGACTCACCGTCACCCGTTCGACCAGCCCGAGGCCGAGCAGGAACTGGCCGATGGTTACCACATCGAGTACGCCGGCATGAAATGGGGCATGTTCTTCGTCGGCGAGTACATCGGCATCGTCCTGGTGTCCGCGCTGCTGGCGACCCTGTTCTTCGGCGGCTGGCACGGTCCCTTCGGCATCCTGCCGCAGATTCCGTTCATCTGGTTCGCCCTGAAAACCGGCTTCTTCATCATGATGTTCATTTTGCTGCGGGCTTCGATCCCACGCCCGCGCTATGACCAGGTGATGGCCTTCAGCTGGAAGTTCTGCCTCCCGCTGACCCTGATCAACCTGCTGGTGACCGGCGCTGTCGTGCTGGCCAGCCAGTAAGGAGTAGGACCATGATCAAGTACATTCTCGAAGTGGTGCACGGCACCTACACCCAGTTGCGCAGCCTGGTGATGATCTTCGGTCACGCCTTCCGCAAGCGTGACACCCTGCAATACCCGGAAGAGCCCGTGTACCTGCCGCCGCGCTACCGTGGTCGCATCGTGCTCACCCGCGACCCCGATGGCGAAGAGCGTTGCGTTGCGTGCAACCTCTGCGCCGTAGCCTGCCCGGTCGGCTGCATCTCCCTGCAGAAGGCCGAGACCGACGATGGCCGCTGGTACCCCGAGTTCTTCCGTATCAACTTCTCCCGCTGCATCTTCTGCGGTCTGTGCGAAGAAGCCTGCCCGACCACCGCGATCCAGTTGACCCCGGATTTCGAAATGGGTGAGTTCAAGCGCCAGGACCTGGTCTACGAGAAGGAAGATCTGCTGATCTCCGGCCCCGGCAAGAACCCGGACTACAACTTCTACCGCGTTGCCGGCATGGCCATCGCCGGCAAGCCCAAGGGCGCCGCGCAGAACGAGGCCGAACCGATCAACGTCAAGAGCCTGCTGCCGTAAGGAGACGTCGCGTGGAATTCGCTTTCTATTTCGCCGCCGGCGTCGCCGTGCTGGCAACCCTCCGGGTCATCACCAACAGCAACCCGGTGCATGCCTTGCTCTACCTCATCGTTTCGCTGCTGGCCATCTCGGCGACGTTCTTCAGCCTTGGCGCTCCGTTCGCCGCTGCGCTGGAAATCATCGTCTATGCCGGTGCGATCATGGTGCTGTTCGTCTTCGTGGTAATGATGCTCAACCTGGGGCCGGCAATTGCCGAGCAGGAGCGCAAGTGGCTCAAGCCCGGCATCTGGATCGGCCCTGGCGCGCTGTCGCTGGTGCTGCTGGTCGAACTGCTGTGGATGCTCTCGCGCACTCCCAGCGGCATCGGCATCGGTCACACCACCGTGGACGCCAAGGCCGTGGGCATAGCCCTGTACGGCCCCTACCTGCTGGTCGTCGAACTGGCCTCGATGCTGCTGCTGGCGGCACTGGTCGCCGCCTACCACCTCGGCCGCCACGAAGCGAAGGACTAACACCATGAACGCAATCCCTCTCGAACACGGACTGGCGCTCGCCGGTGTGCTGTTCTGCTTCGGCCTGGTGGGCCTGATGGTACGACGCAACATCCTGTTCGTACTGATGAGCCTGGAAGTGATGATGAACGCCGCCGCACTGGCCTTCGTGGTCGCCGGTAGCCGCTGGGCCCAGCCCGACGGTCAGGTGATGTTCATCCTGGTGCTGAGCCTGGCCGCGGCCGAGGCGAGCATCGGTCTGGCGATCCTCCTTCAGCTGTATCGCCGCTTCCATACCCTCGATATCGACGCTGCAAGCGAGATGCGCGGATGAACCTGCTGCCCCTTACATTCCTGTTCCCTCTGGTCGGCTTCCTGCTGCTTTCGTTCTCCCGCGGCAGATGGTCGGAAAATCTCTCGGCACTGGTGGGTGTCGGCTCCGTGGGCCTCGCCGCCCTCTCCGCCTTCTGGGCGATCTGGAGCTTCCACAGCAACCCGCCTGAAGGTGGCGCCTACAGCCTGGTGCTGTGGCAATGGATGAGCGTTGGTGACTTCAAGACCAACTTCACCCTCTACCTGGACGGTCTCTCGGTCACCATGCTCGGCGTGGTCACTGGGGTCGGCTTCCTGATCCACCTGTTCGCCTCCTGGTACATGCGCGGCGAAACCGGCTACTCGCGCTTCTTCGCGTATACCAACCTGTTCATCGCCAGCATGCTGTTCCTGGTGCTGGGCGATAACCTGCTGTTCATGTACTTCGGCTGGGAAGGCGTGGGCCTCTGCTCCTACCTGCTGATCGGTTTCTATTACAACCATGTACCGAACGGCAACGCGGCGCTGAAAGCCTTCATCGTCACCCGCGTAGGCGACGTATTCTTTGCCATCGGCATGTTCATCCTGTTCCAGCACCTGGGCACGCTGAACATCCAGGAGCTGCTGGTACTGGCTCCGCAGCACTTCGCCAAGGGCGACCTGTGGATCAACCTGGCAACCCTGATGCTGCTCGGCGGCGCCGTCGGTAAATCCGCTCAACTGCCGTTGCAGACCTGGCTGGCCGACGCGATGGCAGGCCCCACTCCGGTTTCCGCGCTGATCCACGCCGCCACCATGGTGACCGCAGGCGTCTATCTGATCGCCCGCTGCCACGGCCTGTTCGAGCTGGCTCCGAATGTCCTGGAACTGGTCGGCATCATCGGTGCCGTGACCCTGGTGCTGGCCGGTTTCGCCGCCCTGGTACAGACCGACATCAAGCGTATCCTCGCCTACTCGACGATGAGCCAGATCGGCTACATGTTCCTGGCCCTGGGCGTCGGCGCCTGGGGTGGCGCGATCTTCCACCTGATGACCCATGCCTTCTTCAAGGCGCTGCTGTTCCTCGCTTCCGGTGCGGTGATCGTCGCCTGCCACCACGAGCAGAACATCTTCAAGATGGGCGGTCTGTGGAAGAAGCTGCCGCTGGCCTACGCGAGCTTCGTGGTCGGTGGCGCGGCGCTGGCCGCCCTGCCCTTCCTGACCGCCGGCTTCTACTCCAAGGACGAGATCCTCTGGGAAGCGTTCGCCAGCGGTCACCAGAACCTGCTGATCGCCGGTCTCGTGGGTGCCTTCATGACCTCGCTGTATACCTTCCGCCTGATCTTCATCGCCTTCCACGGCGAAGCGAAGACCGAGGCGCATGCCGGTCATGGCATCAGCCACTGGCTGCCGCTGGGTGTGCTGATCGTGCTGTCCACCTTCATCGGCGCGCTGATCACTCCGCCTCTGGCAGGCGTCCTGCCGGAAAGCGTCGGTCACGCCGGCGGCGAAGCCAAGCACAGCCTGGAGATCGCCTCGGGTGCCATCGCCATCGCCGGCATCCTGCTGGCGGGCCTGTTGTTCCTCGGCAAGCGTCGCTTCGTCAGCGCCGTCGCCCAGAGCGCACCTGGCCGCTTCTTCGGCACCTGGTGGTACCACGCCTGGGGCTTCGACTGGCTGTACGACAAGCTGTTCGTGAAACCCTATCTGCTGATCTGCCGTCTGCTGGGCGCCGACCCGATCGACAAGACCCTGATCGTGGTTCCGCTCACTGCCCGTGGTGGTCACAAACTCCTCAGCCTCACCGAGAACGGCCGCCTGCGTTGGTATGCCGCTTCCCTGGTGGGCGGCGCCGCGCTGCTTCTCGGCGCGCTGCTGCTGGCTTAATGAATTCACGAAAGAGATTGAGCCCGACATGATTCTGCCCTGGCTAATCCTGATCCCCTTCATCGGCGGCTTCCTTTGCTGGATCGCCGAGTCCACCAGCAAGACCCTGCCACGCTGGGTTGCCCTGGGATCGATGGTTCTGACCCTCGCCCTCAGCCTGTGGGTATGGCACACCGGTGACTTCCATCTGGCGCCCGCGCCGGGCGGAGACCCGCAATGGACCCTGGAATTCAAGGTGTCCTGGATCGAGCGCCTCGGTATCAGCGTACACCTGGCAATGGACGGCCTGTCCCTGCTGATGGTCGCGCTGACCGGCCTGCTCGGCGTGCTGTCCGTACTCTGCTCCTGGAACGAGATCCAGCGCCGCATCGGCTTCTTCCACCTGAACCTGCTGTGGATCCTGGGCGGTGTGATCGGCGTATTCCTCGCCGTCGACCTGTTCCTGTTCTTCTTCTTCTGGGAAATGATGCTGGTGCCGATGTACTTCCTCATCGCGCTCTGGGGTCATAGCTCGGACGACGGCAAGAAGACCCGCATCTACGCCGCCACCAAATTCTTCATTTTCACCCAGGCCAGCGGCCTGGTGATGCTGGTGGCGATCCTGGGTCTGGTGTTCGTGCACTACAACAGTACTGGCGTGCTGACCTTCAACTACGCCGACCTGCTGAAAACCCAGTTGCCGCCGCACACCGAATGGCTGCTGATGCTTGGCTTCTTCGTCGCCTTCGCGGTGAAGATGCCGGTGGTACCGGTGCACTCCTGGCTGCCGGACGCTCACGCCCAGGCACCGACCGCAGGCTCCGTCGACCTCGCTGGCATCCTGCTGAAAACCGCTGCCTACGGCCTGATCCGCTTCGCTCTGCCGCTGTTCCCCAACGCCTCCGCCGAGTTCGCCCCGGTGGCCATGTGGCTGGGCATCATCGGCATCTTCTACGGTGCCTTCCTGTCGTTCGCGCAGACCGACATCAAGCGCCTGGTTGCCTACTCCTCCGTGTCGCACATGGGCTTTGTCATCATCGGCATCTACTCCGGCAGCCCCCAGGCGCTGCAAGGCGTGGTCGTGCAGATGATCGCTCACGGCCTCTCCGCCGCCGCGCTGTTCATTCTCTGCGGCCAGCTTTACGAGCGCCTGCATACCCGTGACATGCGCAAGATGGGTGGTCTGTGGTCGCGCATCCCGTACCTGCCGGCCGTGGCGCTGTTCTTCGCCACTGCGTCGCTGGGCCTGCCGGGTACCGGCAACTTCGTCGGCGAGTTCCTGATCCTGCTGGGCAGCTTCAAGGTCGTTCCGGTGATCACCGTGATCGCCACCTTCGGCCTGGTGTTCGGTTCCGTCTACTCGCTGATCATGATCCACCGCGCCTACTTCGGTCCGTCCCGATCCGAAGAGGCGATTGCCGGTCTGAATTTCCGCGAACTGAGCATGGTCCTCGGTCTGGCGGTGCTGCTGGTCCTGCTGGGCATCTACCCGCAGCCGGTCCTCGACACCTCCGCCGCCACCATGCACGGCGTCCAGCAGTGGCTGGGTGCCGCCCTTTCCACCCTGGCAGCACGGTAAGCGCGACATGACCTTCACGATTCAACACTTCATCGCGCTCCTGCCGCTGCTCATCACCAGCGCCACCCTGGTGGTGGTGATGCTCGCCGTGGCCTGGAAGCGCAACCACTCGATGACCGCGACCCTCTCCGTTATCGGTCTGAACCTGGCGCTGCTGTCGATCTTCCCGGTGCTGAAAGTCACCCCGATCGAAGTCACGCCACTGATGCTGGTGGACAATTTCGCCTGCTTCTACATGGCGCTGATCCTGGTCGCCGCCCTCGCCTGCACCACGCTCGCCCATGCCTACATGGAGAGCTACCCGGGCAACCGCGAAGAGCTCTACCTGCTCCTGCTGCTGTCCACCGCGGGCGGCCTGGTGCTGGTCAGCGCGCAGAATCTGGCTGGCCTGTTCATCGGCCTCGAGCTGCTGTCGGTGCCGATCTACGGCATGGTGGCCTACGCCTTCTTCAACAAGCGCACCCTGGAAGCGGGCATCAAGTACACCGTACTGTCCGCCGCCGGCTCGGCATTCCTGTTGTTCGGCATGGCCCTGCTCTATGCAGAGTCCGGTAGCCTCGGCTTCGCCGCGATTGGCGCGCAACTGGCCGAAAGCACCAGCAATGGCCCGCTGCTGTCCATCGGCGTCGGCATGATGGTTGTTGGCCTGGGCTTCAAGCTGTCGCTGGCACCGTTCCACCTGTGGACTCCGGACGTCTACGAAGGCGCCCCGGCGCCGGTGGCCACCTTCCTCGCCACTGCTGCCAAGGTAGCTGTGTTCGCCGTGCTGCTGCGCCTGTTCCAGATCGCTCCGGCGGCCCTGAACAATGGCCTGCTGCATGACGCCATCGCGGTCATCGCGATCGCCTCCATCCTGATCGGTAACCTGCTGGCGCTGACCCAGAGCAACATCAAGCGCCTGCTCGGCTACTCGTCCATCGCCCACTTCGGCTATCTGCTGATTGCCCTGGTGGCGAGCAAGGGCCTGGCAGTGGAGGCAGTGGGTGTCTACCTGACCACCTACGTGGTAACGACGCTTGGCGCCTTTGGCGTGGTCACCCTGATGTCCACTCCTTACAGCGGCCGCGATGCCGACGCACTGTTCGAGTACCGTGGTCTGTTCTGGCGCCGTCCGGTGCTGACCGCCGTGATGACCGTGATGATGCTGTCCCTGGCCGGTATTCCGCTGACCGCAGGCTTCATCGGCAAGTTCTACATCATCGCCACCGGCGTCGAGTCGCAGCACTGGTGGCTGGTCGGTTCCCTGGTGCTGGGTAGCGCCATCGGCCTGTACTACTACCTGCGCGTCATGGTGACCATGTTCCTGGTCGAACCGAACATGAAGCGTCACGACGCGCCCCTGGACTGGGCCCAGCGCGCCGGCGGCATCATGCTGGTGGCCATCGCCCTGCTCGCCTTCTTCCTCGGTGTCTACCCGCAACCGCTGCTGGATCTCCTCCAGCACAGCGGCCTGGCAGCCATCGGCGGCTAAGATCGACAGGCATGAAAAACCCCGCTTCGGCGGGGTTTTTCATTGGGCGCGGTTCAGGCTTGCGCAGGATAGGTCGAGTGCAGCGATACCCATGCCGATGATTCAGGATTCGCTTCGCGCTATCCTGCAAAGCCATTGCCCTACTCCGCCGCCTTTGGCTCATCCCCCTCCCGCCCGGTGAACAGATCCCACGATGCGATGAACAGTGCGGCTATCAAGGGGCCGATGACGAAGCCGTTCAAACCGAACAACGACATCCCGCCAAGCGTGGAAATCAGCACAACGTAGTCCGGCATCTTGGTGTCCTTGCCGACCAGGATCGGACGCAGGATATTGTCCACCAGACCGATCACCACTACACAGAACAGGGTCAGCACGACGCCCTGCCAGATCGCCCCGGTGAGCAGGAAGTACGCCGCCACGGGCACCCAGATCAGCCCCGCGCCAATGGCAGGCAACAACGAAAGAAACGCCATCAGCGTCCCCCACAGCAGCGAACCCTGGATCCCCAGGAACCAGAAGATCAGCCCGCCCAGTGCGCCCTGGGTTGCCGCCACGGCTATGTTGCCCTTCACCGTGGCGCGGATCACCGTGGTGAACTTGGTGAACAGGTGTTGCTTGTGCTCGATGCTCAGCGGCACCGCGCGCTTGATGCGCCGCCCTACTGCCGGCCCGTCGCGCAACAGGAAAAACAGCAGGTAGAGCATGATGCCGAAGCTGATGACAAACTCGAAGGTGTTCTGGCCGATGCTGAACGCCTTGGTCGCGACCAGTTGGCTAGCCTGCATCGCGCCAGCCGACAACTTCTCCTGCAGGCTCGACAGATCGGTCAGGTCGAAGCGCTCCAACCACTGGTGTGCCCAGGCCGGCAGTGCCGCAATCGCCTGCTGGAAGTAGGTGATGAAATTCAGTTCGCCGGATTTCAGGCGCTGGTAGACGGTCGCGCCTTCCTGCACCAGCGCGCCCGCGATGAAGGTCACGGGCAGGATCACGATCAGGAAGCAGATCGCCAGGGTAATCAACGCCGCCAGGTTGTTGCGGCCATTGAGCCGCACTCGCAAGCGGCGCTGCAAGGGCGCGAAGATGATCGCCAGGATGGTGCCCCAGAATACCGCGCCGTAGAACGGCAGCAGTATCCAGGCGAAGGCGATCGTGACGACCCCCAGAAGGGCCAGGAACGTCCTGTATTCCAGTTTCGATTCGAGCATGAGCGGGTCCGAGGATGAGAAACCTGCTCATTAGTCAGCACTTCGCCCGCCAAGTGCAACTTTCAGTGCATCACAGAACCATCGCAGCCGCCCAACCAAAGATCAGCAGCGGCAGGTTGTAGTGCAGGAAGGTGGGCACCACGGTGTCCCAGATGTGGTTGTGCTGGCCATCGACGTTCAGTCCGGAGGTCGGGCCGAGGGTGGAGTCCGATGCCGGCGAGCCCGCGTCGCCCAACGCGCCGGCGGTACCGACGATACTGACGATGGCCAGCGGTCCGAAGCCGAGCTGCACCGCCAGCGGCACGAAGATGGCGGCAATGATCGGCACCGTGGAGAATGACGAGCCGATACCCATCGTCACCAGCAGCCCCACCAGCAACATGAGGAACGCCCCCCAGGCCTTGCTGTGGCCGATCACACCGGCGGCCGACTCCACCAGCGTCGCAACTTGCCCCGTCGCCTTCATCACCTCCGCGAAGCCGGCGGCGGCGATCATGATGAAGCCGATCATCGCCATCATCTTCATGCCTTCGGTGAACAGATCGTCCGCTTCTTTCCAGCGCACCACGCCGGACAGCGAGAACACCAGGAAGCCCACCAGCGCGCCAAGGATCATCGAATCGAGCCACAACTGAATGACGAAGGCCGCCAGCACCGCGACGCCGGCCACTGCCAGGCTCATCGGGCTGTAGGGAGTGCTCACCCGCTCCGCCTGTTCAATACGCGCGAGGTCATAGCGGCGCTTGCCTCGATAGCTGAACAGCACCGCGATCAGCAGACCGCAGACCATCCCCAGCGCCGGAATCAGCATCGCCCGGCTGACATCCAGCCCACTGACATCCACACCGCTACGGGCGACGTTGGCCAGCAGAATCTCATTGAGGAAGATATTGCCGAAGCCGACCGGCAGGAACATGTACGGCGTGATCAGGCCGAAGGTAAGCACGCAGGCGATCAACCGGCGATCGATCTGCAGGCGTGTCAGCACATAGAGCAGCGGCGGCACCAGCAGCGGGATGAAAGCGATATGGATCGGCAGGATGTTCTGCGAGGAGACCGCCACCAGCAGCAGGAGCCCGATCAGCAGCCACTTGAAGCCGGCGGGCGCGCTGTCTTCGTGACGGCCGAGCATCGCCAGGGCGCGGTCGGCCAGCGCGTGGGCCATGCCGGAGCGCGCGATGGCTACCGCGAAGGCACCGAGCATGGCGTAAGACAATGCCACCGTCGCACCACCGCCCAGGCCGGCGTTGAACGCCTTGAGCGTGCCCTCCATGCCGAGGCCGCCAAGCAGGCCGCCCGCCATCGCCCCGGCGATCAGAGCCACCACCACATGCACGCGGCACAGACTCAGCACCAGCATCAGGCCAACGGCGATCAGCACCGCATTCATCTCGTCACTCCTTGCATCGCACGCCCGCACCGCCTCGGAGCGGGCAAAAGGCGCGTACTCTGCCGGACCACGCAGGGCCTGTCAAAAGCCCATCGAATCAAGATTTTTCGTCCGCAGGCCGGCATATCCACGGCGGGGTTTTCGCCTTGGCCAGCAGGCTTTTCGTTGAAAAAACACTCCATGCCGACCCGGTACGCCAGAATCGCCTGTTTTCTGGCGGAGCGTCCTGTTTTCGATCAAGAGCCGGCTGAAACTGCCGATAACCCGGCAGCCCCAAGGTCTCCTGACGCAAGGACATGAACATGCTTCTTCGCCGCCTTTCCATTCAATGGAAGATCACGCTGCTAGCCGGCCTGTGCCTGCTTGGCGTGGTGTCGCTGTTGTCCGGCCTTTCCGTGTTCCGTACCCAGCACAGCACCGCGCTGGTCAAGGAATCCAGCACCCGCATGCTCGACGCGGCCGCACGCGCGCGCCTGCAATCGCGCGGTGAAGTCCAGGCGATGCGCATCCAGCGCTACATCATGGATGCCTACCAGTACGGCAAGGGCTTCTCGCGACAGGTCCTGTTCCTCCGCGATCAGGCACAGAAGCGCTTCCTCGACGCCTACGACCTGCGCGAAGACCTGACTCGCCAGGTAAGAACCGCGCTGGAAGGCAACCCAGAGTTGCTCGGCCTCTACGTCGCCTTCGAGCCAGACGCGCTGGACGGCAAGGACAAACTGTTCGCGGGCCAGGCAGAGCTGGGCAGCAACGACACGGGGCGCTTCTCCATCTACTGGTCGCAGGCCACGCCTGGCCACCTGGAGTCCGAGGCGATGGCCGAATCGCTGTTGCAGGACACCAGCCCCGGTCCCAGCGGCAGCGCCTACAACGCCTGGTTCACTTGCCCCAAGACTACCGGCCAGCCGTGCGTATTGGACCCGTACTTCGACGACGTCGGAACCAGGAAGATGCTGATGACCAGCATCGCCTTCCCGCTGGAGCTGGACGGCAAGATCGTTGGCGTCATGGGCCTCGACATCAGCCTCGACAAGCTGCAGGACATCAGCGTTCAGGGCAGCCGCGAGCTGTACGACGGCCAGGGCAAGGTCAGCATCGTCAGCGCCGCCGGCCTGCTCGCCGGGCATAGCGCCGACGCCAGCAAACTCAGCAAGAGGCTGCAGGACGTCTACCCCAGCCAGGGCGCCGAACTGCTGCAAGCCATCAGCTCCGGACAGGAAAAAGTGATGAGCCTCGACGACCAGTTGCGCGTCGTCGAACCGCTGCTGCCGATTCCCGGCTCCAAGCCCTGGGGAGTGCTGCTGGAAGTGCCGCAGGACGTACTCCTCGGCCCGGCCATCGAACTGCAGGAGCAACTCGACGACCAGCGCGTACAGGGCACGCTTTCCCAGCTCGGTGTCGGCCTGTTGGCTGCACTCCTCGGCCTGTTCGCCATGTGGCTCACCGCCCGCGGCGTGACCCGGCCGATCCTCAACGTCGCCGCCATGCTGCGCAACATCGCCAGCGGCGAAGGCGACCTCACCAAGCGCCTGGACTACACCGGCAAGGACGAACTCGGCGAGCTGGCCGGCTGGTTCAACCGCTTCCTCGACAAGCTCCAGCCGATCATCCGCGACGTGAAATCCTCGGTGCAGGATGCCCGCGCCACCGCCGACCAGTCCTCGGAAATCGCCAGCCAGACCAGCGCCGGCATGCAGCAGCAGTTCCGCGAAGTCGACCAGGTCGCCACCGCCTCGCAGGAAATGAGCGCCACCGCCCACGACGTGGCCAACAGCGCCGCGATGGCCGCCGATGCCGCCCGCGGCGCCGACGGCGCGACCCGCGATGGCCTGAGCGTGATCGACAACACCACGCGGATGATCGACGAGCTGGCCAGCGACATGAGCAGCGCCATGAGCCAGGTCGAAGGGCTGGCCGCCAGCAGCGAGCAGATCGGCTCGGTCCTGGAAGTCATCCGCGGCATCGCCGAGCAGACCAACCTGCTGGCCCTCAACGCCGCCATCGAAGCCGCCCGCGCCGGGGAAGCCGGGCGCGGTTTCGCCGTGGTTGCCGACGAAGTGCGCAACCTGGCCAGGCGCACCCAGGACTCGGTGGAGGAAATCCGCCAGGTCATCGAAGGCTTGCAGAACGGCACCCGCGAAGTGGTCGGTGCGATGAGCAACAGCCATCGCCAGGCGCAGGACAGCGTGTCCCAGGTCGAACAGGCGGTGGCCGCGCTGAAACGCATCGGTGACGCGGTGAGCGTGATCACCGACATGAACCTGCAGATCGCCAGCGCCGCCGAGGAACAGAGCGCGGTGGCCGAGGAGATCAACCGCAACGTGGCCGGCATCCGCGACGTCACCGAATCGTTGTCCAGCCAGGCCCAGGAGTCGGCGCAGGTCAGCCATTCGCTGAATCAGTTGGCGAACCACCAGCAGGGCCTGATGGATCAGTTCCGCGTCTGACCCGGCCCGCAACGCTGCCGCAGGATGGGTGGAGCGAAAGCCGATCGCACACGGGAGTCAAGCCGTGCGGCGAGGCAGCTCCACCCGTACCCGCAATCCGCCCAACTCGCTGCCGTCCAGGCCCAGGCTGCCCCCACAGGCCGCCGCGATATCCCGGGCGATGCCCAGGCCGAGGCCGTGACCGGCCACCTGTTCATCCAGGCGGGTACCACGTTCCAACACTGCATCGCGCTGGTCCACCGCGATTCCCGGGCCATCATCGTCGACGCACAGACGATAGCCGTCTCCGCCCTTCTCCACTGCCAGCCGCACTTCGCTATCCGCCCACTTGCAGGCGTTGTCGAGCAGGTTGCCGAGCATCTCCAGCAAGTCCTCGCGGTCGAACGGCAGGCGCAGGCCGGGTTCGGCGCTCCAGGTGATGTCCAGGTGATCGCCATGAATGAGCCGCAGCATCTCGCACAGGCTCGGCAACTCCGCATCGCAGTCGAAATGCGCGCCCGGTAGCGCCTCGCCCACCAGCCGCGCGCGGCCCAGTTCGCGGGCCAGGCGCTGTTCGATCTGTTCCAGTTGCTCCTGCAGCACGCGGCGCAACTCCGGGCGCTCGCGCAGTTCGTCGCGGTCGGCGAGGCTGATCAGCACCGCAAGCGGCGTCTTCAGCGCATGCCCCAGGTTGCCCAGCGCGTTGCGCGAGCGACGCAGGGTCTCCTCGGTGTGCTGCAACAGGTGGTTCACCTGCTCCACCAGCGGCTCCAGCTCCCGCGGCGCCTGACTGTCCAACTGGCTGCGCTGGCCTTCCTGCAACTGCGCGATCTGCTGGCGCACCCGCTCCAGCGGGCGCAGCGCACGGCGCACAGTAAGGCTCTGGAAGACCAGGATCAGCAGCAGCGCGAGCGCGCCAGCGCCCAGGCCGATGTTGCGCAGGCGATTGAAGCTCTTCAGCACCGGGGTATAGTCCTGTGCGACGACGATGCTCAGCTTTCTTCCATAGCGCTTGTAGTCGGCGCGATAGACCAGCAGGCGCTGGCCTTCAGGACCTTTCTCCAGCCCCCTGGCCAGCCCCTTGCCGTCGGGCAGGCGAAGCTCGCGGTCCCAGAGCGAACGGGAACGCCAGGTGACATCGTCGAACCGGATGACAAAATAACGCCCGGAGAACAATCGTTCATAGGCGGCATCGACCCGCTGCGCATCCAGTTGCAGCCCGGCCGGACCGCGCATGATGCCCACCAGCAGGCTCTCCGCTTCGTCCTGCAGCCCGTTGGCCAGATAGCGCCGCAACCCCTGATCGAACAGCCACAGGCCGGTCTGCGCCAGCACCAGGCCTATGACCACCAGCACCACGCCAAGCCCGAGGCCGAGCCGGCGCTGGATCGACATCAACTGACGGCTCCGGCGGCGTTGCCGGTGAAGCGATAGCCCTGGCCGCGGCGGGTCTCGATGATTTCGCGGCCGAGTTTGCGGCGCAGGTGGTTGATGTGCACCTCGATGACGTTGGAGTCCCGCTCGGTCTCGCCGTCATAGAGGTGCTCGGCAAGATGGGACTTCGATAGCAATTGTCCGGGGTGCAACATGAAATAGCGCAGCAGGCGGAATTCGGCGGAGGTCAGGTCGACGTCCTTGCCACCCTGCTGCACGCACTGCCGCGACTCGTCGAGGCTCAGGCCCGCGACTTCCAGTTGGCTCTGGTTGGCCAGCCCACGCGCCCGACGCAGCAGCGCCTGGATACGCAGCAGCAGCTCCTCGGGATGGAACGGCTTGGTGAGGTAGTCGTCGGCTCCGGCCTTCAGGCCATCGATGCGCTCGGCCCAGGAACCCCGGGCGGTGAGGATCAGCACCGGTGTCGCCAACCCCATGCCGCGCCACTCGCGCAGTACTTCCAGCCCCGGCCGCCCCGGCAGGCCGAGGTCGAGGATGATCAGGTCATAAGGCTCGCTCGCGCCCTGCACGGCGGCGTCGCGGCCGTCGGCCAGCCAGTCCACCGCGTAGCCCTGGCGGGTCAGCGTAGCCAGCAGTTCATCGGCAAGGGGGACGTGGTCTTCCACCAGCAACAGACGCATCAGTCGTCTTCCTTATCCTTGAGGATGCGGCCATCGCGGGCATCCAGTTCCAACTCGCGTACCACACCGTCGACGGTGAGCAGCTCCACCTCGTAAATATAGGTGTCGTGCTCCTTCTCCAGTTCGGCCTCCAGCAGCTTGGAACCGGGATAGAGCCCCAGTGCGATGGGCAGGATCTCTTCGAACGGACGGATCACGCCCTCCCGGCTCAGGCGCAGCGCCTCGTCCTGGCTCAGGTCGTGGGCCTGGGCGGCGCCGGCCGTCATGGCGAACGCCACGGCGAACAGCACCGAGCGCGGCAGATCGATCTTCATCAGTGGTCCTGGCGATCCTTGATGATTGCACCGCTCACCGCATCGAGCTCGACATCCCATTTCACGCCCTGGGCGTCCTTGACATCGACCTTGTAGAGGTAACGGCCATGTTCCAGTTCAAGCTCGCTATCGTACACCGTTCCGCCCGGATGCTTGGCCAGCGCGGAGCGATTGAGCTCCTCGAAGTTGCGGATGGTCCCGGCATCGCGCAGGCGCAACGCCTCGTCCGGGCCGATATCATGGGCTAGCACGGTGGTGGCGCCGAGCAACAGAGCAGTGGCGGCAGTCAGCATGATCAGCGGTTTCATGGGTGGGTCCCTCAACTGAATCTGATGGCGCCAGACTAGGGCGAGGGACTTAATTCAAGCTGAATCGGCAACGGTCATTCACCTGGTGAAGTATCCTTGCTTCCTGTGCACAGGCTCTATAATCGCTGGCCTGCAACAGCGAGACCCGCATGACCGCCATCCAGATCAAGACTCCGGCCCTGACGCTCAAGGCCGGCGCGCGCGCGCTCCAGCGCATCCGTGAACAAGGCCTGGCGCCCGCCGACGTGGGCATCCTGCCCGGTGCTGCGGGCGGCCCGAAGGCCCTCGGCATCCAGGGCCTGGACCTGGCGCTGTTCGGCGAGTGGCTACCCCGCGCCCGCCGGGAGCGCTCGCTGATCGGCGCCTCCATCGGCTCCTGGCGCTTCGCCAGCGCCTGCCTGCCGGACCCGGCACAAGGCATCCATCGCCTCGGCGAGCTCTATACGCAACAACGCTTTGCCCGCAACGCCAGCATCGCCGATGTTTCCAGAAGCTGCGCGAAGATGCTCGACGAACTGCTCGAAGGCCGTGACGCCAGCGTGCTCGACAACCCCTGGTATCGCCTGAACGTGGTGGTGGTGAAGAGCCACGGTCGCCTCGCCCAGGACGGCAAGGCCGGTCTCGGGCTGGGCCTGGGCGCGGTGATCCGCGACAACCTGATCGGCCGCCGCCACCTGCACCGCCATTTCGAACGCCTGATCATCCACGATGCCCGCCGCGCGCCGCCGCTGGCGCAACTGCAGGACTTCCCGTCGCGCTACCTCCACCTCGACCTGGCCAACCTGCGCCACGCCCTGCTCGCCTCGGGCTCGATCCCGATGGTCATGGAAGGCGTGCGCGACATCCCCGGTGCCGGCCCCGGTACTTACCGCGACGGCGGACTGCTCGACTATCACCTGGACCTGCCGTACCTGCCCGAAGGTGTGGTGCTCTACCCGCACTTTACCGACAAGGTCATCCCCGGCTGGTTCGACAAGGGCCTGCCCTGGCGTCGCGGCGATGCCGGGCGCCTGCAGGATGTGCTGTTGCTGGCACCGTCGAAGCAATACCTGGAGCGTCTGCCGCACGGTAAGCTGCCGGACCGCAAAGACTTTCATCGCTACATGGGCGACGACGCCGGCCGCGAACGCTACTGGCGCAAGGCGATGGACGAAAGCCGGCGGATGGGCGACGAGTTTCTCGAACTGGCCGACAACGGCAAGCTGGGCGAACGCCTGCAGCCGCTCTGAGCCGTTCCTGACGGGCCGCCGAGAGACGGCCCTTGCCTGAGCGCCGGCTCAACCCGGCTGGCCATCCACCCGTGGCTGCCAGAACATCGGCCCGTAGTTCCAGGCGAACAACAGGAACGCCAGCACCCAGCACGCGGCGGCAATGCTCAGCCCTTCCAGCGGCCGCCACATAACCAGCACTACCCGTGCGACGACGCCCAGATTGAGCAACGCAAAGGCCCAGGGCATCACCTTCGGCGGCTGCAGCGGCCGCCCGGTGTGGCCAAGGCTGACGCGAGCGACCATTGCCAGGATCAGGCCACCCACGCCGCCAACGGTCAACGCATGGATCGGCAGGCTCATCGAGAAGCTCGGTGCGAAGTTCCACAGTGCCATGCCAGCCGGCGCCAGCATCATCCACAAATAGGCCAGGTGCAGCGACCATAGCAGCGGCACGCCCCAGTAGTCCTTGTCATACCAGCGCCACAGGCGGATCAGGTGCCCTGCCGCCAGCGCGGCGAACAGCAAGCCCAGCAGCGGATGCGGGGTCAGGCCGACACCGAATGCGCTCAGCACCGCCACCAGCATGGTGCCGCCCAGCAGCGAATTGTCCAGCCAGTTCCAGGCCGCTACCTGCGCGGTACGGCCCAGGCCACGCTGGGTAAAGAAGGGAATCACACGGCCGCCGATCAGCCCCATCAGCGCTGCCACCAGCCACAACGCGGCCAGTACGCCGCCACGCTGCCACTGTTCGTTGCCCGCCCAGAGGCCCGCCATCACCAGTGCATCGGCCAGCGTCAGCAAGCCCAGCACGGCGATCACTGGGTAGTTGCGCACCTGGCGCACCTGCCACAGGCTGCGGCCGATGAAGAAAGCCAGCGCCGGCATGAAAGCGAGCTCCAGCGGCGCCACCAGCCACAGCGGCACGCCGAGCAGCCAGCCCAGCCGCGCGGCGAGCCAGAGCAGCGCCAGTACCATCAGCGGGTTGCCGCTGAGGCCGGGCCTGCCGGTCCAGGTCTGCACCGCCGTCAGCAGGAATCCGGCGACGATGGCCGCGGCAAAACCGAACAGCATTTCGTGGCGATGCCAGGCCAGCCAGCCACCCAGCGGCTGCCAGGCCGGCAACATGCCGAGCAGCACCGCCGCCCAGGCGGCGATGCCGATCAGCGCGAATACCGCTCCGCCGAGGAAGAAAGGACGAAACCCCAGGCGCCACAACGGCGCGATGGTCAACAGAGCCTTGCGATCAACCAGCAACACAGCACGCCTCCCAGCCTTCCTTACGCATCTGGTGCTGGGCGATGAGCCGCAGCACATATCCCAGTTTCAACAGGATAGGACCGAGGATGGTGAACGCGTGGGCCGCCACGATGGCTGGCAGCGTCAGACGGGCATCGACGAAATAGGCGCCGACGATTCCCACCGCCAGCAGGCCGAGACCGCTGCCCAGCAGCGTGGACGACATCGCCAGGTTGCGCCTGGGGCAAGCGAACAGACTTTCCATCACACACCTCCTCGGTCGCGCCGACCCGCTGCCGGGCCGGCGCTTCAGGTTCAGGCCTCCAGCGCGCTGGCCGGGCCGAAGAACTCATAGTGGGACTGCTGCTCGGGTACGCCGAGCTCGCACAGGTGGCGTTTCACCTGTGCCATGAACGGTTTGGGCCCGAGGAAATACGCCTCCAGGTCACGGTCCTCCGGCAGCCAGTCGGCCAATTGCTCGCGGCTTAGGAAGCCTTGCGCATGGGCATCGTCCTGGTCGCGCGGCTCGCTGTAGCAGACGTAGTGCTTGAGTTGCGGGTGCGCCTCGGCCTGTGCCTCGACCCATTCGCGGAACGCATGCACGCCACCGTGGCGAGCGCAGTGAATGAAATGCACCTCGCGGCCCGAGGCCAGCGCCGGCTTGAGCATCGCCAGGGCCGGCGTGATGCCGACGCCCGCGGTGATCAGCGCCAGCGGCTTATCGCCCTCGCGCAGCACGAAGTCGCCCGCCGGCGGGAACAGATCGATCTCGTCACCGACCTGCAGTGCATCATGCAGGTAGTTGGAGACCTTGCCTTCCGGCTCGCGCTTCACGCTGATGCGGTATTCGCGGCCATTGGGCGCGTCGGACAGCGAATAGGTGCGGCGCAGTTCCTCGCCGTCCAGCTCCAGACGCAGACCAATATACTGGCCCGGCTGGTAGTCCAGCAGCGCGCCACCATCCACCGGCTGGAAGTAGAACGAAGTGATCTCCTCGCTTTCCACCTGCTTGCGGGCGACACGGAAGCGCCGCGCACCGCGCCAGCCGCCGTGCTGCGCGGCATTCTGCTGATACACCGACTCTTCGGCGCCAATCAGGATTTCCGCCAGTTGCCCGTAGGCGGCAGCCCAGGCATCGATCACCGCCTGGGTAGCGATTTCCTCGCCGAGCACCTCGCGGATCGCCCGCAGCAGACAGGTGCCGACGATCGGGTAGTGTTCCGGCAGGATCTGCAGGGCGGCATGCTTGTTGACGATCTTCGCCACCAGCGGGCCGAGCTGCTCCAGCTCGTCGATGTGGCGGGCATACATCAGGACACCGTTGGCCAGCGCACGTGGCTGGTCACCCGACGCCTGGTGGGCCTGGTTGAACAGCGGGCGGACCTGCGGGTACTCGCTCAGCATCATCTTGTAGAAGTGCCGGGTCAGCGCTTCACCGCCGGTTTCCAGCAGTGGGACGGTGGCCTTGACCAGGCTACGGTGTTCGTTGGACAGCATCGGTATCTCCTCGGGTTGGCCAGACGATGAGTGGGGCGCCTGGCTCTCAGCCAGGGATGTTTCAGGAAGCGTGCCAACCCTGCAGCCCGGCAATTACGGGACGCTGGCGCCCCAATGAGTCATAATGACCCGGCCATTCCAGAGTCAAAACGACTCTCGCGAGGTCAAAATGACTCGAAACCCCCTGCTTGCTACCCTCCTCCCGCTGGTTGCCGACCTGTCCCGCGAGCTTCCCGAGAGCGAACGCTACCGGCGCCTGCTGGAAGCGCTTCGCCAGCTCCTGCCCTGCGATGCCACAGCCCTATTGCGCCTGGAAGGCGACCACCTGGTGCCATTGGCAGTCGACGGCCTCAGCCCCGATACCCTCGGCCGCCGCTTCAAGATCAGCGAGCATCCGCGCCTGCGGGCGCTGCTCGAACATCCCGGCCCCACTCGCTTCGCCGCCGACTGCGGCCTGCCGGACCCGTACGACGGCCTGGTGGAAGGCCTGCACGGCCACCTGGAGGTCCATGACTGCCTGGGCTGCCCGCTGTTCCTCGACGAACAGCCCTGGGGTCTGCTGACCCTCGACGCGCTCGACCCGGAACGCTTCTCCTCCAGCGACCTGGACAACCTGGAAGCCTTTGCCAGCCTTGCCGCCGCCACGGTGAAGGCCAGCCAGCGCATGCTCGACCTGGCACTGCGCGCCGAGCACGAACAGCAGCGCGCCGACGCCTACCAGCGCGCCTCCGGCGACCAGCCCCGCGAACTGATCGGGCAGAGCAAGGCGCACCAGGCGCTGTTGAGGGAAATCCAGTTGGTGGCCGGCAGCGATCTGAGCGTATTGATCACCGGTGAAACCGGCGTCGGCAAGGAGCTGGTGGCGCAGTCGATCCACGCCAACTCCCTGCGCCGCGGACAGCCGCTGGTCAGCCTGAACTGCGCGGCGCTGCCGGAAACCCTGGTGGAGAGCGAGCTGTTCGGCCATGTGCGCGGAGCGTTCTCCGGAGCGGTAGGCGAGCGTCGTGGCAAGTTCGAACTGGCCGACGGCGGCACGCTGTTCCTCGACGAGGTTGGTGAGCTGCCACTGGCGATCCAGGCCAAGCTGCTGCGGGTACTGCAGAGCGGCCAGTTGCAGCGGGTAGGTTCGGACCGGGAACATCATGTCGATGTACGCCTGATCACCGCGACCAACCGCGATCTCGCCGAAGAAGTGCGCACGGGCCGTTTCCGCGCCGACCTCTACCATCGCCTGAGTGTCTATCCGCTGCGCGTACCGCCGCTGCGCGAACGCGGCAACGACGTGTTGCTGCTGGCCGGCTACTTCCTCGAACAGAACCGCCCACGCCTGGGCCTGCGCAGCCTGCGGCTGACCCGCGAGGCCCAGGCCGCCCTGCTCGACTACGCCTGGCCGGGAAACGTGCGCGAGCTGGAGCATCTGATCGGCCGCGCTTCGCTCAAGGCGCTGGCAAACCATCCGCAACGCTCGCGCATCCTCAGCCTCGGCCTCGACGACCTGGCCCTCGAACAGCGCAGACCGCAGGCCTCCACGGCCGCTGTCGGCGATGGCGAGCAGATCGATGGCGACGATATCGGTGAGCTGCGCCCGGCGGTCGAAACATTCCAGCGTCAGATGATCAACCGCAGCCTCGAACGCCACGCCGGCAACTGGGCCGCCGTCGCACGCGAGCTGGGCCTGGATCGCGCCAACCTCAATCGCCTGGCGCGACGCCTGGCGATCAAGTGAGCCGCTGGCCGGAACGCCCGGCCCGGCGCTGTCGATGGTGGTAGACTGTGCGCCCATTTTCCGGCCAGCCCGCTCCCGGGCCGGCGATCGTCGTAGAGCGCACCACCGTGGAATTGTTCAAAGAGTTCACCTTCGAATCAGCTCACCGCCTGCCCCACGTCCCCGCCGGGCACCAGTGCGGTCGTCTGCATGGCCACTCGTTCCGGGCCGCCATCTACATCGAGGGTGAGGTCGACCCGCATACCGGCTGGATTCGCGACTTCGCCGAGATCAAGCGGATATTCAAGCCGATCTACGATCAGCTCGACCACAACTACCTGAACGATATTCCCGGCCTGGAAAATCCCACCAGCGAAAACCTTTGCCGCTGGATCTGGCAACAGCTCAAGCCACTGCTGCCGGAGCTGTCCAAGGTGCGTGTGCACGAGACCTGCACCAGTGGTTGCGAGTATCGCGGCGACTGAATTCGCTATCGCTGCCAAGACAAAGGCCCCTTTCGGGGCCTTTGTCGTTTTCGCAGGTCAGCGCGAGGCCTTGCGCCGCAGTGCCGAAGGGCTGAAGTTCGATTCGTCCGGCGCCGGCTGGCTGAAATCGGCGGTGCCGGGCTCCTCGTTATCCAGCCACTGGATGCTGTAGCGGTGGGCCTGGAGATCGTGGAAGGTGTCCAGCGCGGTCCACACCATCGGCTGCTCGTAGAAGCTCTTCAGGTACGCCAGCGACACGCGCCACAGCTCGCCGCGACCATCGTACTGGTCCACCACGGCGGCGCCCCAACTGTCCTCGTCGAGGTACAGGGTGCGACGCGAATAGATGTGTCGCGCGCCGGGCTTGAGCTTGCCGTCCACCACCCACACGCGGTGCAGTTCGTAGCGGGTGTACTTGGGATTGATATGGCCGGGGGTGAGCAGGTCCTTGTACTTAACCTCGGGGCTGGTCACCTGGTAGTTGTTATAGGGGATATAGATTTCCTTCTTGCCCACCAGGGTCCAGTCGTAGCGGTCCGGCGCGCCGTTGTACATGTCGGTGTCATCGGCGGTGCGAAGGCCGTCGGAGTCTTCGATCGGGGTGTCATAGGCGAGCGTGGGTGCCCGCCGCACACGACGCTGCCCGGGGTTGTAACCCCATGCCTGGCGCGGCTCCTTCACCTGGTCGAGGGTCTCCTGCACCAGGGCGCCATTACCGGCCAGGCGCGCCGGGGCGGTGGTGAAGGTCATATAGTAGAACAGCGTGTTGCCGAGCTTGTCGTAGCTGCCCTTGGGATCGTAGAAGCGGAACAGCGCCTCGTCCTGGGAGGTCACCAGCGCGTAGGCGCCGTTGCGCTGCACGCCGGCCTGGGACGAGCGCCGCACAATGTAGGTGCCGCGATAGCGGGCGATGTGGTTCCACACCGCTTCCACGCCGCTCTGCGGGATGGGGAACGGCACGCCGCCATAGGCATCGGAGAAGCCGTTGCCGCCTTCCACCAGCTTGGCGCTGGTGGCGTTCTTGTAGATGTTGTCATAGATCCACTGCGGGGCGGAGCCGGTACGGTGGGTTGCGTACACCGGCATCTGGTAGCTGTCCGGGTAGGCATTGAACAGCGCGATCTGCCCCGGCGTCAGATTGGCCTTGTACTGGTCGAGGTTGGCCTTGCTGATGACGAATTGCGGCTTCTCGCCGGCAAATGGATCGACGTGGTGCGAACCCGGCCCCTTGTAGCCGGCCGGCGCCGAGGTCAGGCCGCCGGTCCAGGCGGGGATGGAACCGGCGGCGTTGCCGGCCTTTTCCGCCCCCATCGGGGTAAGGCTGCTCTTGAGTTTCGCCGCCTGGTCAGCCGAAACCGCTGCACGCGCATCGGTAACGGCCAGGGCCGTCAGCGTGGCAAGGACGATCAGGGAACTCTTTTTGTACATGGTTCTCTCCGGATCAGAACGAGTATTTCGCGGTGATCGAGACGTTGTCGCGGTCACGCATCGAGTTGCTGGAGCCGGCACCGTAGTAGTTGGTGTACTGGGTGCCGACCTCGAAGGTATTCAGGTAGCTGGCGTCGATACCGAGGGTGTAGGCCTTGCGTCCCTCGATGAAGTTGCCGGTGCGGTCGGAGTTGCCACTGAAGTCATCCTGATAGACCACATAGGGCGACAGCTTCACCCCAGCGTAGACGTCGTTCCAACTGCCGGTGAGCAATAGCGTGTAGCCATAGCTGTCGCGGTCGATCTGCACATCGTCGCCATTGCCGCCGACATAGGCCTTGTCCTGGGCGCCAACGAACTTGCGCGTGCTGCCATCCCAGGCGGTGTACTCCAGGCTGCTGCCGCGGATATGTTCGGACGCGAGTTCCGCCACGCCGGTCATGGAGTCGAAGGTGAGATGCGGGCCGAAGTTGTAGATGGTCGACAGCGAGATGTTGTAGGTCTCGGCGCGTTCGTAGTTCTCGAACAGGCTGCCGCGGCACAGTTGCTTGCCGGCCACCGGAGCGCAGGCCTGGCCAGCGGCAACGTTGCCGTCGAACAGGTTGGTCTGGCCCAGCACGCCCTGGGTCAGCAGGTCGCCGAGGATGTCGTCGGTAGCGGAGATGCTGATCGGCATGTTCGGCCGGTAGGCGATTTCACCGGACACCGAGGCATCGCCCAGGGTAGTGTTGAAGCTGAAGCCGTACATGCGGATGTCTTCCACATAGTCGCGGCGGGCTTCGGCGTTGCTGGCCATGTCCAGGGTGGCCAGGCCAGGCACGGCCTCTCCCAGGCCGAGCGGGCCGAGCAGCGCATCCAGGCCGGCCACATCGACGCCCTGGTAGCGGCGCAGGTCGACCGCGATCTGAGGTTCCTTGGCGTGGTAGTTGACGAAGTAGAAGCCGAACTCGGTGGAATTGAGCTGCTCGGCGATGTAGCGGAACGCTACGCCGAACTGGCCGTTGTCACGGGCATCGAGGTCCTTGCCGACGTTGGCAACCTTGAAGGTTCCGGTGTTCGGGTCGAGGAATGCGTTCGGACCATGCGGGCCGTTGCCCAGCAGGCCGAGCGAAGCCACGGTCGGGTAGCCGGCCAGCAGTTCCTTGATCAGCGGGTTGTCTTCGGTGGTGTAGGCAGTGTTGCCGCCGTCACTGAACAGGTCGGTGTCGGAGAAGTAGGTGCCGACCGAGTCCAGGCGCGTTTCCTTCCACTTCCACTGGTAGAAGGCTTCCATCGACAGGTCGTCGGTCATGCCGAAGTTGAAGCTCAGGGCTTCCACCGGCACCAGCACTTCCTTGAGTTCGGAGCCCGGCAGGTGGAAGCGCGCGGCGTCCACCGGGTTGATCGTGTTGACCCCGCCCCGGTAGAACACGCCCTCGCCCCAGTTCAGCACCTGACGGCCGACGCGGCCGGTGAGCGGATGCTCCGCGACGTCCCAGCTACCGGACAGGTAGGCATCGAGCAGCTCGGCCTTGCGCCCTGCGATGTGGCGGGTGTCTTCGGTGAAGTGATCGTCCTGCGGATACGACTGGCTCGGCCGCACCACGCCATCGGTGGTGTCGTAGTAGTCATTGCGCTTGTCCATGATCTGCGTGTCGTAATACGCGGTGCCACGCAGGAACAGGCCGTAGTTCTGGTACTTCGCCGAGAGGTCGGAGGTGAGCTTGAACACCTGGGAAACCAGCCCGGTATCGAAGTTGCGGTTGCCATCGTCGGCGTTGATGTCGCTGATGTTGTCCTTGTCGCGCCCTTGCACGCGCCACATGGCACCGTAGGACAGCGTGCTGTCCAGAGAGCCGGTGATTTCGTTGTCGGCCAGCTTGAATTCCAGGGCCTGCGCCGAGCCCGCGATCAGCAACGGCAAGAGCCCCATCACCGCGCCCGCGCGCCGGGGCGCCCAGAAAATGGACGAGTTGCCCCCCATCTGACTGTTCATAGACAGCATTACCTCCTTGACGGCCAAGATTTATTGCCCGGTCGTTGCAACCGGTGCTGTTTTTATTCGTCTCTCGGCTGCTGATCGTCCGGCTCCTGCCGGACCACCACGCAGTAACTCACCTGCAGGAACGCTTGCGGGCGCTCGGAATTCCTCTGTCGGTTCTGGCTGCACGCTCAGAGTTGGCACTATCGTGCATGCAAAGTAACAAACTGTTTCTCCCCTGCCAATCCGAAGGATGAATTCCGTACTTTTTGCAGTCAAAGAAAAGCCCGGCATCTAGCCGGGCTGTTTCCTACAACATGACTCACTCGACCGTGAAGGTTTTCTCCGCGAGCAGGCGATCGCCCTGGAAGACCATGAAGCGCCACTGGCCCTGCACCACTTCGTGATTCTCGGTGAACTGGTACGCCATCACATCGGTCGGCGCGCCGACCACCAGCTTCTGCACCACCTCCAGCTTGTCGTGGCGCTGGCCATCCGGCGTCACCACACCGGGGGTGAAATAAAGCAGCGTCAGGGGCGTGTCGCCTTCCTGCTTGCCACTCAACTGGTAGCGCAGACCGAACTTGGTGCCCAGCTTGGCTGGCACGCGCGTGGTGGATTCGATCTCTTGCTCGCTGCGGGTAAGCACGCGCTCGCCCGGCTGGTAGTCCTTGTAGTTGCTGACGAAGACGCCGTACTCGACTGGTCCGGTGACGCGCACTTCGGCGAAGGCCGAGGATGCGAAGGCGGAGGCCAGGGTGAGGGCCAGAACTGCTGGCAGGCGGGGAATGGACATGTCGCGCTCCTTGTTGGGGATCGCGCGAGGCTATGACATCGGCGTGACAGGCTGATGACAGGCGCGGGACTGCGGCGAATCGGGTCGGCGCTCCGGCGAGCGTCTATCATGCCCAGATCAGACCTGCTGGAAACCGTCATGAGCGACTCCCTGCTTTCCATCCGCCCACGCGCCGAAGATGTCGAGGGCGTGCCCATTCTCCGTCCGTTGCCATCGGCGCAACGCCGCAGCGTCGGCCCCTTCGTGTTCTTCGATCACATGCTCGAAAGCGCCTTCGAACCCGAACACGGCATGGATATCCGCCAGCATCCGCACATCGGCCTGTCCACCCTCACCTACCTGTTCCAGGGGCAGGTGCAGCACAAGGACAGCCTGGGCTCCGACCAGCTCGTGCTGGCTGGCGACGTCAGCTGGATGACCGCCGGGCGAGGTGTCGCACACGTCGAGCGCACCCCGGAGGCGCTGCGCCTTAGCGGCTCGCGCCTGCATGGCCTGCAAGTCTGGCTGGCGTTGCCGCAGGCTCTGGAGTCCTGCGAGCCGAGCTACAGCCACCATCCCGCCGCCAGCCTGCCCGAGAGTGAGGCGCTGGGCGTACGCATCCGCATGATCGCGGGCCAGGGCTTCTGCCTGGAATCGCCGGTGCCGGTGCTCTCCCCGACGCTGTACGCCGAACTGAGGCTCACTGCCGGCGCGACCCTGGCCATTCCCGACGAACATCCCGAGCGCGCCCTGTACCTGATAGAAGGCGAGGCGCTGCTGGACGATGTCCCGGTGTCTCCGCACGAACTCCTGGTGCTGCCCGAGGGCGAGACCTTCACCCTCTCCGCCTGTACCGACTGCCATGCGGTGATTGTCGGCGGTGCGCCGCTGGATGGCCCACGGCGGATGAACTGGAACTTCGTCGCCAGCGATCCCACGCTGATCGACAGCGCCCGCCAACGCTGGGCCGCGGGCGATTGGCCAAGTGTGCCGGGCGAGCAGGAACGCATCGAACTGCCGCGCTGAGCGCGGCCCCTCTCCGGCCCAAGGAGCCCGCGATGGATCAGCCGAACGCGAACCGCCACACCAGCGCCCTGACGGTACTGACCCTGCTGTTCTTCATGTGGGGGCTGATCACCTCGCTGAACGACATCCTGGTGCCGCACCTGAAGGCAGTCTTCACACTCTCGTACGTGGAGGCGTCGCTGATACAGTTCTGCTTCTTTACCGCCTACTTCATCATGTCGTTCCCCGCCGGGCGGCTGGTGGAGAAGGTCGGCTACAAGAGCGGAATCATCGTCGGGCTGGCCACCGCCGGCTTCGGTTGCCTGCTGTTCTATCCGGCCGCCGGCGCAAGATCCTACCCGTTCTTCCTCGGCGCGCTGTTCATCCTCGCCTCGGGGATCACCCTGTTGCAGGTCGCGGCGAACCCCTACGTGAATGTGCTGGGCCGCCCGGAAACCGCCGCCAGCCGGCTCAACCTTACCCAGGCTTTCAATTCCCTGGGCACTACGGTCGGCCCTCTGATCGGCTCTGTCACCATTCTCGCCATCGGTGCCGGCGCCGCTTCGCAGATTGGCAGTTCCGCCACCAACGAGGCGGATTCAGTCCAGTTGCCGTACCTGGTGCTGGCCGGCCTGCTGTTCGCCATCGCGGCGCTGATCGCGCTGTTCCGTCTGCCGAAGATCGAACACGGCGCCCCCAGCGACGGCGCTGCCGCTGGCCGCCGCTCGCTGTTCGCCCACCGCCACCTGATCTACGGTGTGATCGGCATTTTCGCCTACGTCGGCGCCGAGGTGTCCATCGGCAGCTACCTGGTCAGCCTGATGGGGCAGCCGGAAATCGCCGGGCTGCCCGCCGGGCAAGCCGGCAAGTACCTGTCGTTGTACTGGGGCGGCGCGATGCTCGGGCGCTTCATCGGCAGCGCCCTGATGCACGCCATCCCCGCCAACCGCATGCTGGCCTTCAACGCGCTGGTGAATACGCTGTTGATTGCGGTGGCGCTGAGCATCGGCGAGCACGTCGCGATGTGGTCGCTGATTCTTATCGGCCTGTTCAATTCGATCATGTTCCCGACCATCTTCTCCCTCGCTCTGGAAGGCCTGGGCAACCTGACCAGCAAAGGCTCGGGGCTGCTGTGCATGGCCATCGTCGGTGGCGCGGTGATGCCGCTGGTGCAGGCGTTCTTCGCCGACCGCATCGGCCTGCTGCACTCGTTCGCCATTCCGCTGCTGTGCTACCTGTACATCGCCTGGTTCGGCGCCAAGGGCTACCGCGCCGACGAGCCCGCCACCCGCCATGCGGCCAACGCGGGATAGCAGCCCGCACCAATAAAAACGCCCGGCACTGGCCGGGCGTTTTCATTCCTGCATCGGAGTCAGGCGCCGAAGCGCTCGTCCAGCAGATCGAACATGGCAGCGAAGGCCCGACGCGCAACCTTCGCGTCGTACTGCATCTTGCCGGGGATCTGCGCATGCGGGTCGGTGAAGGAATGCGCCGCGCCGCCATAGCTGGTCAGCGTCCAGTCGACACCGGCGTCGATCATTTCCCGGGCGAAATCGGCCAGTTGCTCGCGGGGCACGAAGGGATCGACAGCGCCGTCGAGCACCAGTACCGCGCCCTTGATGTTCTTTGCATCGGCCGGATCTGGCGTATCCAGAGTGCCGTGGAAAGACACCGCCGCTGCCAGCGGTGCGCCGTCGCGAGCCAGCTCCAGCGCACAGCAACCGCCGAAGCAGAAGCCGAAGGTGGCCAGCTTCGAGGTATCCAGGGGCGCCTTGCCGGCCTGCTCCTGCAATGTCTTGAGCGACGCCTGCATGCGCTTGCGCAGCAGCGGGCGGTCGTTCTTCAGCGGCATCATCGCGGCGGCGGCCTGCTCCGTGCCATTGGGGCGAACGCCAACGCCATAGAGGTCGGCCACCAGCACCACGTAGCCGCGCTCGGCGACCTTGCGGGCGATGTCCACCGCGCCCTGGCTGACACCCATCCAGTTCGGCGCCATCAGCAGCCCGGGACGCGGCTCGCCGCCGGCGGCATCGAACACCAACTGGCCTTCGAAAGACTGGCCGTCGACGCTGTAGACGACGGGTTGCACGCTGATCTGACTCATTCGGGTTTTCCCCTTTGTATGGATATGAGTGGCGGATACAGAAAAGCACAAAGCCCGCTTCGGCGGGCTTTGTTTTCAATCAGGCGGAGAGTTCCACCAGCAGCTTGTTGAGCCGGCGAACATAGGCCGCCGGGTCCTTCAGGCTGTCGCCTGCCGCGAGCGCGGCCTGGTCGAAGAGAATGTGCGAGAGTTCGCCGAAGCGGTCTTCGTCGGACTCGGCATCCAGTTTCTCGATCAGCGGGTGGTTCGGGTTGAACTCGAAGATCGGCTTGGAATCCGGCACCTTCTGGCCGCTGGCTTCCAGAATCTGGCGCATCTGCAGGCCAAGGTCCTGCTCGCCGATGGCGAGGATCGCCGGCGAGTCGGTCAGGCGATGGGATACGCGGACCTCCGCGACTTCGTCACCGAGAGCGGCTTTCAGGCGCTCGACCAGGCCCTCTTTGGACTTGGCGACTTCTTCCTGGGCCTTCTTGTCCTCTTCGGAGTCCAGCGCGCCCAGGTCCAGGTCGCCGCGAGCGACGTCGACGAACTGCTTGCCGTCGAACTCCGGCAGGTAGCTCATCAGCCACTCGTCGATGCGGTCGGTGAGCAGCAGCACTTCGATGCCCTTCTTGCGGAAGACTTCCAGGTGCGGGCTGTTCTTCACCTGGGCGAAGCTTTCGCCAGTGAGGTAGTAGATCTTGTCCTGGCCCTCTTTCAGGCGACCGATATAGTCGGCCAGGGAAACGCTCTGCTCGCCGCTCTCGTCGCTGGTGGAGGAGAAGCGCAGCAGGCCGGCGATCTTGTCCTTGTTGGCAAAATCCTCGGCCGGACCTTCCTTCAGCACCTGGCCGAAGTTCTTCCAGAAACCCTTGTAGGCTTCGGCGTCGCTGCTCGCCAGCTTCTCCAGCATGTCCAGGGAGCGCTTGGTCAGCGCCGACTTCATCGAATCGACGATGGGGCCGGACTGCAGGATCTCGCGGGAAACGTTCAGCGACAGGTCGTTGGAGTCCACCACGCCTTTGATGAAGCGCAGGTACAGCGGCAGGAACTGGTCGGCCTGGTCCATGATGAACACGCGCTGCACATAGAGCTTCAGGCCGCGCGGGGCCTCGCGATGGTACAGGTCGAACGGCGCGCGGGCCGGGACGTAGAGCAGCGAGGTGTACTCGAGCTTGCCCTCGACCTTGTTGTGGCTCCAGGTCAGCGGGTTCTCGAAGTCATGGGCGATGTGCTTGTAGAACTCCTGGTATTCCTCGTCCTTCACTTCGGCGCGCGGACGGGTCCACAGGGCGCTGGCACGGTTGACCACTTCCCACTCGGGCTCAGCCGGCTTGTCCTTCTCTTCGCCGTAGTGCTCCTTGGGCAACTCGATGGGCAGTGCGATGTGGTCGGAGTACTTCTTGACGATGTTGCGCAGGCGCCAACCGTCGGCGAACTCATCCTCGCCGTCCTTCAGATGCAGGACGATACGGGTGCCGCGCTCGGCTTTCTCGATGGTGGCGACTTCGAATTCGCCCTCGCCTTTCGACGACCAGTGCACGCCCTCGCTGGCCGGAGCACCGGCGCGGCGGGTGAAGACGTCAACCTTGTCGGCGACGATGAAGGCGCTGTAGAAGCCCACGCCGAACTGGCCGATCAGGTGGGAATCCTTCTTCTGGTCGCCGGAAAGGTTCTTCAGGAAGTCCGCGGTGCCGGACTTGGCGATGGTGCCCAGGTGCGCGATCACTTCCTCACGGCTCATGCCAATGCCGTTGTCTTCGAGGGTGACGGTCTTGGCGTCCTTGTCGAAGCTCACACGGATTTTCAGCTCGGCGCCGCCTTCGAGCAGTTCAGGCTTGGCCAGGGCTTCGAAACGCAGCTTGTCGGCGGCGTCCGAGGCGTTGGAAATCAGTTCACGGAGGAAGATTTCCTTGTTCGAATAGAGGGAATGGATCATCAGGTGAAGCAGTTGCTTCACTTCGGTCTGGAAGCCCAGCGTTTCTTTTTGAGTCTCCACGCTCATTGTTTCTCGCTCCGAGGATGACAAATGCCGCGTTGTGCGGCCGATGCCAGCGAGATGGGGGCTTCCTGAACGAATTCAAGGGGTTGCCCCGAAGATGATCAATGGGCGAGCAGCTCGATGCTCACAACTTCGCTGGGACGCAGAATATAGCTGGCCTCGCCGGCACCGCTCATGACGTGGCGGATGACCAGGCGCCCATCGTGATCGAGCCCGACGAACACCCCCTCAGCCAGGCGTCCGCGCTCGGTCTGCACGCGCATCGCACGGTTGGTGAAGCGCTGCGGCGCGGCCTGCAGGCGCTGCAGGGTAATCAGGCCGGTCTCCGGCACATTGGCCGGGCGGCTCGGCGCAACGCTGAGAGCACTCTCCGACGGGCGTGAAGGCGCTGGCGGGAGATCGGGCAGTTTCGGGTATCGATCATCCTGAACGCCCCAGCCGCGCGTTTCGGACTTGACCAGTTCGAGCTGCAATTCCTGTGGCTCGTCGCCGACCCTGAAGCTCACCGGCACATCCAGCTTCGAATGGCGGATTTCCAGGCGAGGCAATTGCCCCAGCTCGATATCGCGGCGAGAAAAACGCCGTTGCAGGTAATCACGCACGACATACGCCAGAGTGTCCTGGGAGTCGTGGCGGGTATCGACCTCTCCATCGCGATAACGCAAATGATTGGTGTACAGCTCGACCTGCCCGCTCAAGGTGGTCTGCATCTGCGCCGGCAGCACGAGATGGAAGATGCCCTTCATGCGGTTGGGCGCCTCGGGCGTGAGGTCCAGATGCAGGCTATAACCGCGGGTCAGGCGAATGGCCTCGGGCAGGTCCTGGCCGGGAGCGAGCCAACTGACCTCGACTTCCGGCAGCTTGCCCGGATCATCGGGCAGCACGTCAAGGCGCAACGGACCATCGACAGGCGCGAGGAGCCGCACCTGCACTTCGCGGTGGGCGTAGAAGTCCTCACCTTCGCGCAGGCTGAGCACGCCGTCGATCAGTTCGGCCTGCTCGGGCACGAAAGGCTTGCCGTTCAGCTCGCCGTTCAAGCGGATCGCCAGATCCGGCCTGGCCGGCTGTTCGGGATGCAGCCATTCGAGGCGGAGAATCGCCTCCAGGCGCGCAGCGTCCTGGGCCGCCAGGAGCGTCAGCCCGACCACCAGAGGAATGCAGCCCAGCGCTCCCAGCCCTATGGCGTGGCGAGCGCGCGCCCAGTGGCGCAGCATGAATACCAGCGCCAAAGGCGGCAGCAGGCTGCCAATCCCCCAGAACAGACTGCGACCGAACGCCTGGACGATCAGCCAGACATAGCCGGCAAGGATCAGCAGCAGGCCGAGCAGGATCAGCAAGGTATCCATTCAGGCGCCATCGACCTTGAAATGAGCCCGCGCGGTGGCGATGGGTTCGGCCCTTGTGCTCTGCCATGCGGTGATCGCCACGTTGGCGACCCGCCTGCCCTGTCGCCAGACCTGGCACTGTGCGTAGGTGTCGCGGAAATGCCCCGCGCGCAGGTAGTCGATGGAGAAGTCGATGATCTTCGGCATGTGCGGAATGCCCATGAACATCAACAGATGCAGCAGCGCCGAGTGTTCCATGAAGCCGGCGATGACACCGCCGTGCAGCGCTGGCAGCGTCGGGTTGCCGATATTGTCGGGGTTGGCCGGCAGGTGGAAGATCGCGTCGTCGCCCAGGCGCAGACAGCGAATCCCCAGCAGCCGGGCATAGGGGATCATGTCTATCAGCGGGTCGTAGTTCTTGCTTTCGTGCGCCTGGCGAACCATCTGTTCGATATTCACGGTGCTCATCCCTTGCCTCCGTCGACGTCGCGCTTGATGCCACCGGCGGATAGCGTCTTGCCCATGCGCATGAATGTCCCGACGACGTGGGCGATCGGCTCGGAAGGGTCGTCCTGGTAGGCGATACCGCGGGTGAAGATGATGTTCGGGGTGACCCGGTAGCATTCGGCGAACCCGAAGACATCCTTGTTCGGCTCGGCCGGGTGCATGTAGTCGATGCGCAGGTCCAGGGTCGGGCAGATCTCGAACTGCGGCAGCACGCAGATCGTGGAGATACCGCAGGTGGTATCCATCAGCGTGGTGATCGCGCCGCCGTGGATCACTCCGGATTCAGGGTTTCCGACGATGGCCTGGCTGTAAGGCAGACGCAGCGTCAGGCCCGAGGCGTCCGCCGCATGGGCGCTGATGCCCAGCAACTGGCAATGGCGAAGTGCCGAGAGAAAGCGCTGGGCGCGCTCAAGGAGGGGTTTTTCACTCATGGGAGTGGGTCGACCGAATGACTGCACGGGCCCGCATCATACCCCGGCCCATGCCTCACCTGCAGTGACGAAATCCTACGCTGTAGGAATAATCATTGAACTTCTTCGAGAGACATCGGTTCAAAGGGCTAACACCAGGAAAGCCCACATGGAGGCTCCACATGAAAAAAACCCTTCCCCTCGCTCTGCTGCTGGTCGCCGGTCTGGGCTTGGCCGCCTGCGACAAGAAAGAAGAGCCGAAAGCGCCGGCCGCTACCGAGCAGCCGAGCACTCCGGCCCCGACGACTCCACCGGCCCCGGAAGCCGCTCCGGCCACTCCGGCAGCACCGGCCACCGCGCCCCAGGAGCCTGCAGGCGATCAGGAGAAACAGCAGTAATCCGCTGCTCTCCTCCGCTGCACAGTACTAGGCCCGCATTTGCGGGCCTAGTCGTTTCCGGCTCAGGCAGGGATATCGCTCTCACGCGGCGCATCCGCCTGCGCCGTGGGCGTATAGACCATCACATGCAGCACGGAGGAATGGAATTCGCGCTGATACAGCACCCCCACCACTCCAGCGGTCACCGCCATGAACAGCCACGGATTGATGAACCACGCCAGCATCGCCAATCCGAAGTAATAGGTTCGCAGCCCCTGGTTGAACTGATGTGCCGCCAGCGACACCACCCGCGCGGTACGATCGGCGAACAGCTTGCGCTCCTGGTCGCCCACATTGCGCTCTCCCACCATCGGTGCCGAGCCGATCAGCACTGCGGCGAAATTGTACTGGCGCATGCACCAACTGAAGGTGAAGAACGCGTAGACGAAAACCACCGCCAGGCAAAGCAGCTTGAGCTCGGAGAGGCCCCGGGTCGGCGGCGTGACGAATGGCAGATCGGCCAGCACCGAGACGGTGCGCTCGGCAGAGCCGAGCAAGGTCAGGATGCCGGCCAGGATGATCAGCGTGCTGGACGCGAAGAAGGAGGCGTTGCGCTCCAGATTGCCGATCACGCTGGCATCGGCAACGCGGTTGTCGCGTAGCAGCAGGCGACGCATCCAGTCCTGGCGATAGAGGTGCAGCACACTGGCCAGACAGGCGGTATCGCGGGCCTTGGTCTTGGCGTAGCGGGTATAGCCTAGCCAGCAAACGAGGAACCAGAGGATGGCGAACAGGTTCCACAGGTACTGTATATCGAACAGATCGACAACGTCGGTCATGCTTGTCCTTGCGCGAAGTTTTGAAGGAATACGCGGCAGATAGACGCCAGATTTCCGAAGGAAGATACAGACAGGCCCATTTTCGAAATAAACTCCCAATGAAAAAGGCCGCCTTGTGGGCGGCCTTCTCGTCTGCGTGTCCGATCTTACGCCAACGCTTCCTGGGGTTTGCCCAGCAGACGGTCGATCACCACCATCACGGCGAGCGTGGCAACCGAGGGAATCAGCCAGGCAAGACCCTGCTCGGCCAACGGCAGGTGCTCCATCCAGGCCGGCATCCAGCTGTCCAGTTTGGCGCCCTTGAGCGCATCGATGATGCCGAAGACGAAGGACATCACCATGACCGGAGCGACGATGCGGGTCTGCGAGCGCCACAGGCTGGCACAGAAACTCAGTGCCACCAGCACGATGCACGGCGGATAAATGGCCGTCAGCACCGGGATGGAGAACTGGATGAGCTTGGTCAGGCCGAGGTTCGATACCAGCAGCGAGAACGCCGCGAGGATGACCACCAGGCTGCGGTAGGACAGCGGCAGGACTCGGCAGAAGTACTCGGCACAGGCACAGGTCAGGCCCACGGCGGTGACCAGGCAGGCCAGCGCGATGAGCACGGCGAGGAAGGTGCTGCCCAACGAACCGAAGGTGTGCTGCACGTAGGCGTGCAGGACGGCAGCACCGTTGCTCGCGCCAGCGGCGATGTCATGGCTGCCGGCCCCCAGGCGGAACAGGCTGATGTACACCAGCGCCAGACCAACGCCGGCGATCAGCCCGGCGATGATCGCGTAGCGCGTGATCAGGCGTGGCGACTGTACGCCACGGGAGCGGATCGCATTGACGATGACGATACCGAAGACCAGCGCACCCAGGGTATCCATCGTCAGGTAGCCGTTGACGAAGCCCTGAGAGAAGGCCGCGTTCTGGTAGGCGGGCTCGGCGATGCCGATCGGGCCGGCGGGCAGGACGAAAGCTGCGATGCCAAGAGCCGCCAGGGCGATGATCTTCAGCGGCGCGAGGAAGCGGCCGACGGTATCCAGCAGCTTGCCGGGATACAGCGAGATCGCCAGCACGATGAGGAAGTACACCAGGCTGTAAAGGAACAGCGGCAGCGCACCCTCCCCGGTCAACGGCGCCAGACCGACTTCGAAGGAAACGGTGGCGGTACGCGGGGTGGCGAACAGCGGCCCGACCGACAGGTAGCAGACGGCCGCCAGCAGCCCCCCGGCGATGCGCCCGATGGGATGACTGAGGGTATCCATCGCTCCGCCGACCTTGGCCAGAGCTACCACGGTGATCACCGGCAGGCCCACCGCGGTGATCAGGAAGCCCAATGCAGCCATCCATACCTGCGGCCCGGACTGCAGGCCGACGATGGGCGGGAAGATGATGTTGCCTGCCCCGACGAACAGGGCGAAGGTCATAAAACCAAGCGCCAGGATGTCCTGGCCTTTCAAGACGTTCATGAAGGGAAATACCACAGTGCTGAAACGGTTTCGTGGTCTCCCAAGGCACAACGACCGTACAGACGTGACAAAGCCGCATCGAACGGGATCGGCCGACTCACTGGGGGTGAGCCTGCGCATCCTGTGATGCTGCTGTCATCGGTACGGTGTTTGTTCTTGGAAGTCCGATAGCAGAGGTTTTCCATGAGCTCGTGGCCCGGTTGCTCCTGCATTCTGGTTATCCCGCCATCCTTGACGGTCAGGAATCGCCGCCATTTCCGGGTAGGAGATGACGGTGAGCGAGCCTTCCCTTGTGGGGAACGCACGCTTCAGATACTTGCTAGCCTAACGATCTATTCCGATGAACTGCACTGACATACATCAGATCGTCCGTGGAATGACCGGGAGTGTCGCCTGAACGACACTTATACGACGGGGCTGCAACGACAAAGGCCACCCGAAGGTGGCCTCTGTCGACGAACGGCCGGTAAGCGAGGAGCTTACTTGACCGCCCAGCCGGTCAGCTCGGCCAGGGCCTTGCCAATATCGGCGAGGGAACGCACGGTTTTCACGCCAGCGTCCTGCAGGGCAGCGAACTTCTCGTCCGCAGTGCCCTTGCCACCGGAGATGATGGCGCCCGCGTGGCCCATGCGCTTGCCGGGCGGTGCGGTTACACCGGCGATGTAGGACACCACCGGCTTGGTTACGTTGGCCTTGATGTAGGCAGCCGCTTCTTCTTCGGCCGAACCACCGATTTCGCCGATCATGACGATGGCTTCGGTTTTCGGGTCTTCCTGGAACAGCTTCAGGATGTCGATGAAGTTGGAGCCCGGGATCGGGTCACCGCCGATGCCCACGCAGGTGGACTGGCCAAAGCCGGCGTCGGTGGTCTGCTTCACGGCTTCGTAGGTCAGGGTGCCGGAACGCGACACGATGCCTACCTTGCCCGGCAGGTGAATGTGACCCGGCATGATGCCGATCTTGCACTCGCCGGGAGTGATCACACCCGGGCAGTTCGGGCCGATCAGGCGCACGCCCAGCTCGTCGCACTTGACCTTCGCGTCCAGCATGTCGAGGGTCGGGATGCCTTCGGTGATGCACACGATCAGCTTGATGCCGCCGAAGGCCGCTTCCAGGATCGAGTCCTTGCAGAACGGCGCCGGAACGTAGATGACCGAGGCTTCAGCGCCGGTTGCAGCTACGGCTTCCTTGACGGTGTCGAACACCGGCAGGCCCAGGTGGGTGGTGCCGCCCTTGCCGGGGGTCACGCCGCCGACCATCTTGGTGCCGTAGGCGATGGCCTGTTCGCTGTGGAAGGTGCCCTGCGAGCCGGTGAAGCCCTGGCAGATGACCTTGGTGTCTTTGTTGATCAGGATGCTCATTACTTACCCTCCGCGGCCTTGACGACTTGCTGGGCAGCGTCGGTCAGGCTGGTCGCCGCGATGATGTTCAGACCGCTTTCGGCCAGTACCTTGGCGCCGAGTTCGGCGTTGTTGCCTTCCAGGCGGACGACAACCGGAACCTTCACACCGACTTCCTTCACGGCGCCGATGATGCCTTCAGCAATCATGTCGCAACGAACGATGCCGCCGAAGATGTTCACCAGTACGGCAGCGACGTTGCTGTCGGAGAGGATGATCTTGAACGCTTCGGTCACGCGCTCTTTGGTCGCGCCACCGCCAACGTCGAGGAAGTTGGCCGGCTTGCCGCCGTGCAGGTTGACGATGTCCATCGTGCCCATGGCCAGGCCAGCGCCGTTCACCATGCAGCCGATGTTGCCTTCCAGTGCGACGTAGTTCAGTTCCCACTTCTGCGCATGGGCTTCACGAGCGTCGTCCTGGGACGGGTCGTGCATGGCGCGCAGCTTGGGCTGACGGTACATGGCGTTGGAGTCGATGTTGATCTTGGCGTCCAGGCAGTGCAGGTTGCCGTCTTTCTTGATCACCAGCGGGTTCACTTCCAGCAGTGCCAGGTCGTAGTCCTGGAACAGCTTGGCGAGGCCGACGAAGATGTGAACGAACTGCTTGATCTGGTCGCCCTTGAGGCCCAGCTGGAATGCCAGCTCGCGGCCCTGGAACGGCTGGGCGCCGACCAGCGGGTCGATGGTAGCCTTCAGAATCTTCTCGGGAGTGTCGTGAGCGACCTTCTCGATATCCACGCCACCTTCAGTGGAGGCCATGAAGACGATGCGACGGCTGGAACGGTCGACAACGGCGCCGAGGTACAGCTCCTTGTCGATGTCGGTGCAGGATTCCACCAGGATCTTGCTGACCGGCTGGCCATTGGCGTCAGTCTGGTAGGTCACCAGACGCTTGCCCAGCCAGTTGGCGGCGAACGCCTTGGCGTCCTCTTTGCTCTTGACCAGCTTCACACCGCCCGCTTTACCGCGGCCACCAGCGTGCACCTGGGCCTTAACGACCCACTCGGTACCACCGATCTTTTCACAGGCTTCTGCGGCCTCTTCGGGTGTGTCGACGGCGAAGCCCTTGGATACGGGCAGGCCGTACTCAGCGAACAGCTGCTTACCCTGATATTCGTGGAGATTCATGCTTGTCTACCGTTTTCGTCTTGGGTATTGCGCATAAGGCGTGACGCTCGTGGCGCCACACCACCTGTGACCGAGTCCCCCTCAGGGGAGAAACGATCCGGCGGGTCGGGAAGCAGCCCCTCGCAAAAGACTGCCACCCTCCCCGCCGTGGTCCCGTTCCTTAGCGCTTCTTGCGGTTGGCGATGTGGATGGCATGGCCATTCACCGCCAGGGCCGCTTCATGCAGCGCTTCGGACAGAGTCGGGTGGGAGAAGACCATCATGCCCAGGTCTTCGGCACTGGTGCCGAATTCCATGCCGATCGCGCCCTGCTGAACCAGCTCGGCGGCGCTCGGGCCGATCACGTGGACGCCCAGTACGCGATCGGTCTTGGCATCGGCGATGACCTTGACCAGGCCAGTGGTGTCGTTGGCAGCCATGGCGCGGCCACTGGCGGCGAACGGGAAGGTACCGACGTTGACTTCGACGCCTTCACCCTTGAGCTGCTGCTCGGTCTTGCCGACCCATGCGATTTCCGGGTGGGTGTAGATCACCGACGGAATCAGGTCGTAGTTCATCTGGGCCTTGTGGCCGGCGATGCGCTCAGCAACCATCACGCCCTCTTCCGAGGCTTTGTGGGCCAGCATGGCGCCACGAACCACGTCGCCGATGGCGTAGACGCCCGGAACGCTGGTCTTGCAGTGGTCGTCGACGTAGATGAAGCCGCGCTCGTCCAGGGTCACGCCGCTGTCGGCAGCCAGCAGATCGGTGGTCACCGGGCGACGGCCCACGGCCACGATCAGCTTGTCGAAGGTTTCCTTCTGCTCGCCATTGGCATCGGTGAAGGTCACGGTGACCTGCTTCTTCTTCACTTCCGAGCCGGTGACGCGGGCGCCCAGGCGGATGTTAAGACCTTGCTTGGTCAGGACTTTCAGGGCCTCTTTGGCAACCTGCTCGTCGGCAGCCGGAAGGAACTTGTCGAGAGCTTCCAGGACGGTAACTTCAGCACCCAGGCGAGCCCAGACCGAACCGAGCTCCAGGCCGATGACGCCGGCGCCGATCACGCCCAGCTTCTTGGGCACGCTCTGGAATTCCAGGGCGCCGGTGGAGTCGACGATGACGTCGTCGGTCAGCGGAGCCGGCGGAATCTCAACCGGCTTGGAGCCGGACGCGATGATGATGTTGTCGGCTTCCAGAACCTGAGTCTTGCCGTCCAGGCCGGTCACTTCGACCTGCTTGTTGGCCAGTACCTTGCCGTGGCCTTCGAAGGAAGTCACGCCATTGGCCTTGAACAGGGTGGCGATGCCGCCAGTCAGGTTCTTCACGATGTTGGCTTTGCGGGCAACCATCGCCGGAACGTCCATCTTCACTTCGCCAGTGGAGATACCGTGAACGTCAAAGCTTTCTTTGGCTTCCTTGTACTTCCAGGAGCTGTCCAGAAGCGCCTTGGACGGAATGCAGCCTACGTTCAGGCAGGTACCGCCGAGAGCGACCTTGCCCTCTTTACCGATGTATTTCTCGATGCAAGCAGTCTTCAGGCCGAGCTGGGCGGCACGAATGGCGGCTACGTAACCGCCGGGGCCGGCACCAATCACAACCACGTCGAATTTCTGGCTCATGTCTCAATCCTTATTCCGGTGAAGCGGACGGCCCCTCGCGGGGCCGTCATGTAGTACGGGGCCGTCGTGTGAATGGACTAATCAGACGTCCAGCAGCAGGCGAGCCGGATCTTCCAGCAGGTCCTTCATGGTGACCAGGAAGCTCACGGCCTCCTTGCCATCGATCATGCGGTGATCGTAGGACAGCGCCAGGTACATCATCGGCAGGATCACCACCTGGCCGTTAACGGCCATCGGGCGCTCCTGGATCTTGTGCATGCCGAGGATGGCAGTCTGCGGCGGGTTGACGATCGGAGTCGACAGCAGGGAACCGAATACGCCACCGTTGGAAATGGTGAAAGTACCACCGGTCATGTCTTCGATGGACAGCTTGCCGTCTTTGGCTTTCTTGCCGAAGGTGGCGATGCCGTTCTCGATCTCGGCCAGGCTCATGAACTCGGCGTTACGCAACACCGGCACGACCAGACCGCGGTCGCTGGACACTGCCACGCCGATGTCCTGGTAGCCGTGGTAGACAATGTCGTTGCCGTCGATCGAGGCGTTGACGCCCGGGAAGCGCTTCAGGGCTTCGGTAGCGGCCTTGACGAAGAAGGACATGAAGCCCAGGCGAACGCCATTGTGCTTCTTCTCGAACAGGTCCTTGTACTTGTTGCGCAGGTCCATGATCGGCTTCATGTTGACTTCGTTGAAGGTAGTCAGCATGGCCATGGAGGACTGGGCTTCGACCAGACGCTCGGCGACCTTGGCGCGCAGGCGGGTCATCGGAACGCGCTTCTCGACGCGGTCGCCAGCAGCGAAGACCGGAGCCTCGGCAGCAGGAGCGGCGGCCTTGACGGCCGGAGCGGCAGCCGGGGCGTTCTTCTTGGCTTCGACAGCGGCTACGACGTCTTCCTTGGTCACGCGACCGCCCTTGCCGGTGCCGGCCAGGCTGTTCGGGTCGATGCCGTTCTCTTCGGCCAGCTTGCGGGCTGCCGGCGAGAGGATGTTGTCGTCGCCAGCGGCAGCAGCCGGGGCAGCAGCGGCCGGAGCGGCAGCAGGAGCGGAGGCAGCAGCCGGAGCGGCAGCGGCAGCACCGCCTTCGCTCAGCTTGCCCAGCAGTTCGTTGGAGAGAACGGTGTCACCTTCGTTCTTGACGATCTCAGCCAGGACACCATCGGCCTCGGCGAGCACTTCGATCACGACCTTGTCGGTCTCGATGTCGACGATCAGTTCGTCACGCTTGACGGCTTCGCCGACCTTCTTGTGCCAGGTTGCCACGGTGCCGTCGGCAACCGATTCCGGGAAGGTTGGGGCTTTGATTTCGATAGCCATTATGTGTGTTTCCTTAAATTCGGTATCAACTGCGCGTTGGCGTTAAACGGTGAAGGCGTCCTGCAGCAGTTTTTCCTGCTGCTCGGCGTGCATCGAAGCGTAGCCACAAGCCGGAGCTGCCGAGCCTTCGCGGCCCGCGTACTCCAGGTTGAGGCCCTTCTTGTGGGCTGCGATGACACGACGCATGTGGTGCTGCGAGCAGTACCAGGCGCCCTGGTTCATCGGCTCTTCCTGGCACCAGACGATGTGCTTGAGGTTCTTGTACTGAGACAGAACTTCGGCCAGATCGTCTTCCGGGAACGGATAGAGCTGCTCGAGACGGACAATCGCGATGTCTTCGCGGCCCTCGGCACGGCGCTTCTCCAGCAGGTCGTAGTACACCTTGCCGCTGCACAGCACGATGCGGTCGACCTTCTTCGGATCCAGGCTGTCGATCTCGCCAATCACGGTCTGGAACGAACCGTTGGCTAGATCTTCCAGGGTCGAGATGGCCAGCTTGTGACGCAGCAACGACTTCGGAGTCATCACGATCAGAGGCTTGCGCAGCGGGCGAATCACCTGACGGCGCAACATGTGGTAGACCTGAGCCGGGGTGGTCGGCACACAGACCTGAATGTTCTGCTCGGCACACAGTTGCAGGTAACGCTCAAGACGCGCGGAGGAGTGCTCCGGCCCCTGGCCCTCGTAACCGTGCGGCAGCAGCATGGTCAGGCCGCACAGACGCTGCCATTTCGTCTCGCCGCTGGTGATGAACTGGTCGATCACGACCTGCGCGCCGTTGGCGAAGTCACCGAACTGGGCTTCCCAGATCACCAGCGCATTCGGCGTGGTGGTCGCGTAGCCATATTCGAAGGCCAGTACGGCTTCTTCCGACAGATAGGAATCGTACAGGCTGACACGCGGCTGGCCGTCGAACAGGTGAGCGAGCGGAATGTAGACCGAGTCGTCCTTCTGATTGTGCAGCGCAGCGTGGCGGTGCGAGAAGGTGCCGCGGCCGACATCCTGGCCGGTCATACGCACCGGGTGGCCTTCGAACAGCAGAGTAGCGTAGGCCAGATTCTCAGCGAAGCCCCAGTTGATCGGCATACCACCGGCAGCCATCTTGGCGCGATCTTCGTAGATCTTCTGAACCTGACGCTGCATGACGAAGCCGTCCGGGGTTTCCAGCAGCTTGCTGGACAGTTCCTGCAGGGTCTTCAGGTCGAAGCGAGTGTCGTGACGCGCGGTCCAGGCATGGCCGACGTACGGACGCCAATCGACGAAGAGCTCCTTGTTCGGCTCCTTGACCAGGCTTTTCACCACATGCAGACCGTTGTCGAGAGCGTCGCGGTATTCGTCGACCTTCTCCTGGGCCTGCTCCGTGGTTTGCACGCCGGCGGCGATCAGCGCATCGGCGTACAGCTCACGGGTAGTGCGCTGCTTGGCGATCTGCTGATACATCAGCGGCTGGGTGCCGCTCGGCTCGTCGGCCTCGTTGTGGCCGCGGCGGCGGTAGCAGACCAGGTCGATGACCACGTCGCGCTTGAACTGCATGCGATAGTCGACGGCCAGCTGGGTCACGAACAGGACCGCTTCCGGATCGTCGCCGTTCACATGGAAGATCGGCGCCTGGATCATCTTCGCCACGTCGGTCGCGTACTCGGTGGAACGAGCGTCGTCCTGGCGGCTGGTGGTGAAGCCCACCTGGTTGTTGATCACGATGTGGATGGTGCCGCCCGTCTTGTAAGCACGGGTCTGCGACATCTGGAAGGTTTCCATGACCACGCCCTGCCCCGCGAACGCGGCATCGCCGTGGATGGAGATCGGCACGACCTTGTCGCCGCTACCGTCCTTGCGACGGTCCTGGCGGGCGCGCACCGAGCCCTCGACGACCGGGGAAACGATCTCCAGGTGTGAAGGGTTGAACGCCAGGGCCAGGTGGACTTCGCCACCGGTGGTCATGACGTTGGAGGAGAAGCCCTGGTGGTATTTCACGTCCCCAGAGCCCAGCTCGACCAGTTTCTTGCCTTCGAACTCGTCGAAGAGGTCGCGCGGGTTCTTGCCGAGCGTGTTGACCAGGACGTTCAGGCGGCCGCGGTGGGCCATACCGATGACGATTTCCTTGACGCCGTAGGAGCCGGAGCGCTGGATGATCTCGTCGACCATCGGGATCAGGCTCTCGCCGCCCTCAAGGCCGAAACGCTTGGTGCCCGGGTACTTGGTGCCCAGATACTTTTCCAGGCCTTCGGCAGCGGTCAGACGCTCCAGCAGGTGGGAACGGGCATCGGCGGAGTACGCCGGACGGCCGCGAACGCTTTCCAGGCGCTGGGCGAACCAGTGGCGCTGCTCGGAATCGACGATGTGCATGAACTCGGCGCCGATGGTGCTGCAGTAGGTCTGCTTCAGCGCATCGAGGATTTCACGCAGGGTCGCTTCTTCCTTGCCGATGTAGAGTTCACCGGTACGGAAGGTGGTGTCGAGGTCTGCAGCAGTAAGCCCGTAGTGTTCGAGCGACAGATCGGAGGGAGCGGTACGCACCCAGAGACCCAGCGGATCGAGCGATGCTGCCTGATGTCCACGCAGACGGTATGCCAGGATCAGACGCAGGACTTCAACCTGCTTCTTCTCGTGCTCGGTGCTTACGCTGCTGGCGGAAACCGGCGCGGCACGGCGCTGGTTCTTGGCCAGGAGAACGAAATGATCACGGATAGAGGAATGCGAGACGTCGGGGGCAGGATTGCCGTCGGCGGGGAGCTTCTGGAAGTACGTGCGCCACTCTTCTGGCACAGCGTTCGGGTCGTGCAGGTAGAGCTCGTAGAGCTCTTCGACGTAGGCAGCGTTTCCACCGGATAGATGGGCACTGTTCCACATCCGCTGCATTACGCTTTCGTGCATGCTTGGTCACCCTCGGTAAGGGGACTCCACCTGTGGAATCTCTGGCGCGAAGTCATACACAGCGACTTCAAGCCACCGATCCCCGCAGATAGTCCGGGTACCAGCCCGGATGCCCCTGCTGGTCATATATACGTTTTCAAAACAGGACCCCCGCTTTGTGGGCTTGAGTCCTAGGGACTGCACCGCCGGTCAATGTTCCGGCGGTACAGGTGTCGCTCTTGCAATGATCTTCAGGCGCGAGGCCCTTGGATCAAGTGCCGCTCTGCAGCAGCATGTTACGGATGTGACCGATTGCCTTGGTGGGGTTCAGCCCCTTCGGGCAGACGTTCACGCAGTTCATGATCCCGCGGCAGCGGAAGACGCTGAACGGGTCATCCAGGCTCGCCAGGCGTGCCTGAGTTTCGGTATCGCGACTATCGGCCAGGAAGCGGTAGGCCTGCAGCAGCGCGGCGGGGCCCAGGAACTTGTCCGGGTTCCACCAGAACGACGGACAGGAGGTCGAGCAGCAGGCGCACAGGATGCACTCGTACAGACCATCCAGCTTCTCGCGCTCTTCCGGGCTTTGCAGACGTTCGATGGCCGGGGCCGCGTACTTGTTCTGCAGGAACGGCTTAACGCTCTCGTACTGTCTGTAGAAGATGCGCATATCGACGACCAGGTCACGAATGACCGGCAGGCCCGGCAGCGGACGCAGAACCAGCTTGCCACCCTTCAGGCCAGCGGCCGACAGGGGGGTGATGCAGGCCAGGCCGTTCTTGCCGTTGATGTTCATGCCGTCGGAGCCGCACACGCCTTCACGGCAGGAGCGACGGTAGGAGAAGCCCTCGTCCTGCTCCTTGATCAGCGCCAGTACGTCGAGGACCATTACGTCCTTGCCGTCGGTATCGACCTGGAAGTCCTGCATGTAGGGTGCAGCGTCCTTCTCAGGGTTGTAGCGGTAAACACTTACTTGCAACATGGCGGGCACCCTTAGTAAGTACGAACCTTGGGTTCGAATGCCGGAACAGTCTTCGGCGCGAAATTGACGGCACGCTTGGCAACGCGTTTCTCACCCGGGAAGTACAGGGTGTGGCACAGCCAGTTCTCGTCATCGCGCTCCTCGAAGTCTTCACGGGCATGCGCACCGCGGGACTCTTTGCGGGCTTCTGCCGCAATCGCAGTGGCTTCGGCCACTTCGAGGAGATTCTGCAGTTCCAGCGCTTCGATACGCGCCGTGTTGAATGCCTGGCTCTTGTCGTTGATCTTGACGGTGGCGATACGCTCGCGCAGGTCAGCCAACTGAGCGATGCCCTTCTGCATGTACTCGCCGGTACGGAACACACCGAAGTAGTTCTGCATGCAGGATTGCAGTTCGCGCTTGAGCGGAGCGACTTCTTCGCCGCTGGTACGCTCGTTCACGCCGTTCAGGCGCTTGAAAGCGGATTCCAGATCGGACTCGGAAGCCTGGCGGTGCTCGATACCGTCCTTGAGCGCCTTCTCCAGGTGCAGACCGGTCGCGCGGCCGAAGACCACCAGGTCGAGCAGCGAGTTGCCGCCCAGGCGGTTGGCACCGTGTACCGATACGCAAGCCACTTCGCCGACCGCGAACAGGCCTTCGACGATCTGCTCGTTGCCGTTGGCATCCATAGTCAGGGCCTGGCCATGGATATTGGTGGCAACGCCGCCCATCATGTAGTGGCAGGTCGGGATTACCGGGATCGGAGCAACGACCGGGTCCACGTGAGCGAAGGTCTTGGACAGCTCGCAGATGCCAGGCAGGCGGCTGTGCAGTACTTCTTCGCCGAGGTGGTCGAGCTTCAGCAGCACGTGGTCCTTGTTCGGGCCCACGCCGTTGCCAGCGATCACTTCCTTGACCATCGAGCGGGCCACCACGTCACGGCCGGCCAGGTCTTTGGCGTTCGGAGCGTAACGCTCCATGAAGCGCTCGCCATGAGCGTTGATCAGGTAACCGCCTTCACCGCGGCAACCCTCGGTGACCAGTACACCAGCGCCGGCGATGCCGGTCGGGTGGAACTGCCACATTTCGATGTCCTGCACCGGAACGCCAGCGCGCAGGGCCATGCCAATGCCATCGCCGGTGTTGATCAGGGCGTTGGTGGTGGAGGCGTAGATACGGCCGGCGCCGCCAGTGGCGAGGACCACGGCCTTGGAGCGGATGTAAACGGTGTCGCCGGTTTCGATGTCGATGGCGATGACGCCGACGACATGACCGTCCTGGTTCTTCACCAGGTCAACCGCGTACCACTCATTAAGGAAGGAAGTACCGTTCTTCAGGTTGGCCTGATAGAGAGTGTGCAGCAGCGCGTGACCGGTACGGTCAGCCGCGGCACAGGTACGGGCAGCCTGGCCGCCCTTGCCGAAGTCCTTGGACTGGCCGCCGAACGGGCGCTGGTAGATGCGGCCCTGCTCGGTACGGGAGAACGGCAGACCCATGTGTTCCAGCTCGAACACGGCTTCCGGACCAACGGAGCACATGTATTCGATAGCGTCCTGGTCGCCGATATAGTCGGAACCCTTGACGGTATCGTACATATGCCAGCGCCAATCGTCGTTCGGGTCGGCCGAGGCGATGGCGCAGGTGATGCCGCCCTGAGCGGAAACAGTGTGCGAACGGGTCGGGAAGACCTTGGTTACCACGGCGGTCTTGTGACCACCCTGGGCCAGTTGCAGCGCAGCACGCATGCCGGCGCCGCCGCCACCAACGATGATGGCGTCGAAAGAAAGAGAGCGAATGCTAGCCATGGATCAGTTACCCCAGAGAATCTGCACACCCCAGACGAAGAATGCGAACATGGCCATGCCGCATACTGCCTGGACGAGGAAACGCACGACGGTCGCGGACTTGCCCAGCGCCATCGGAGTCAGGTAGTCGGTCGTGATGGTCCACATACCGACCCAGGCGTGCACGCTCAGGGAAACCAGCGTCAACAGGCTGAAGATCTTCATCAGGCTGTGGGAGAACAGACCATGCCACTCCGCGTAGGTAATACCCGGATGAGCGATCAGGAAACCCAGCAGGAAGAGAACATAAGCCGCGAGAACGACCGCGGAGACGCGCTGAACCATCCAGTCATAGAGGCCCGAACGCGACAAGTTAGTGACGTTAGTTACCATACCCATACCCCCGCCAGAACGATCAGCACCACTGCGACAGCGATGACGATTTTCGAACCACGCTTACCGCCTTCCAGTGTTTCGCCGATACCTGCATCCATGATGAGGTGACGAATACCGGCTACCAGGTGGTACAGCAGCGCAGACAGCAGGCCCCAGATCACAAGCTTGACCAACGGATTGGCCAGACACGCCTTCACCTGCTCGAAGCTCTCTTCCGAAGCGAGGGAACGGTCCAGTGCGAACAGCAGCACTGCGATGCCCACGAACAGAATGACGCCAGAGATACGGTGGAGAATCGACGTGTAAGCAGTGATAGGGAGTTGAATGGTCCTTAGGTCTAGGTTTACGGGTCGTTTGCTATTCACGGCTTTTTTCACACTGAGAGCCCTTATATGAAACAGGGCTAGTTGTCGGGAGGTGCACTTGTCAGGTACCCATCACCTTCGGGAGTGACAACCACCGATGAAGCGAGGCCGGACGGCCCTTGGCGGCTGGTCGCCGAGTATAGACAGTTAGGCTCCTAATGACAACGGAAAGACCTCCACCTAAGGACTAATTGCCGCACCCACATAAAAGGCGTAAACAGGCAATTTTTTTCGTCAAAACAGCGGCTTGGAGGTGCCGATAATGCCGAATGCAGCAAATTGACATTCGGATTTATCTCTCTATAGTGGTGCGGGCCCTGCGTGGGGGGTCGTACAGATGATTTCAAGCATAAATAGGAGGCCATCATGGCTGACAAAAAAGCGCAGTTGATCATCGAGGGCGCAGCCCCCGTCGAACTGCCTGTCCTCTCCGGCACGCTGGGTCCCGACGTTGTCGATGTTCGCGGCCTGACCTCCACCGGCCACTTCACCTTCGACCCCGGCTTCATGTCCACCGCCTCCTGCGAGTCGAAGATCACCTACATCGATGGTGACAAGGGCGTTCTGCTGCACCGCGGCTACCCGATCGAACAGCTGGCCGAGAAGTCCGACTACCTGGAAACCTGCTACCTGCTGCTCAACGGCGAGCTGCCTACCGCCGAGCAGAAGGAAAAGTTCGTCGGCACCATCAAGAACCACACGATGGTTCACGAACAACTGAAGACATTCTTCAACGGCTTCCGCCGCGATGCGCACCCGATGGCCGTGATGTGCGGCGTGATCGGTGCCCTCTCCGCCTTCTACCACGACTCCCTGGACATCAATAATCCGAAGCACCGGGAAGTCTCCGCGCATCGCCTGATAGCCAAGATGCCGACCATCGCCGCAATGGTGTACAAGTACTCCAAGGGCGAGCCGATGATGTATCCGCGTAACGACCTGAACTACGCGGAAAACTTCCTGCACATGATGTTCAACACTCCTTGCGAGACCAAGCCGATCAGCCCCGTGCTGGCCAAGGCGATGGATCGCATCTTCATTCTGCACGCCGATCACGAGCAGAACGCATCCACCTCCACCGTGCGCCTGGCGGGCTCCTCCGGCGCCAACCCGTTCGCCTGTATCGCCTCGGGCATCGCCGCCCTGTGGGGACCGGCTCACGGCGGTGCGAACGAAGCTGTTCTGCGCATGCTGGACGAAATCGGTGACGTTTCGAACATCGAGAAGTTCGTGGCCAAGGCCAAGGACAAGAACGATCCGTTCAAGCTCATGGGCTTCGGCCACCGCGTGTACAAGAACTTCGACCCGCGCGCCAAGGTCATGAAGCAGACCTGCGACGAGGTTCTTCAGGAGCTGGGTATCAATGACCCGCAACTGGAACTGGCCATGAAGCTGGAAGAGATCGCTCGCCACGACCCGTACTTCGTGGAGCGCAACCTCTACCCGAACGTGGACTTCTACTCCGGCATCATCCTGAAGGCAATCGGCATTCCGACCAGCATGTTCACAGTGATCTTTGCCCTGGCGCGTACCGTCGGCTGGATCTCGCACTGGCAGGAAATGCTCTCCGGTCCGTACAAGATCGGCCGCCCGCGCCAGCTGTACACCGGCAGCGCAGAGCGCAACTTCGTATCCCTCAAGGATCGCAAGTAAGCGCTACGGCATGATAGAAGAGGCTGCTTCGGCAGCCTTTTTTATTGCCCGACGCCTGATGCATCACAACGAAAAGGCCGCCCGAAGGCGGCCTTTTCCATGCGCGGGCAGAGGTATGGCGCTTATTTCTTTTCGGCGGCGCTACGCAGACCCTTCAGGGTATTCATCGGCGCGTCGACCACGAAGCTATTGGCCAGCCAGGACGGGATGCTGCCACCCGGCTCGGTCTGCACCTGGTAGATCACTTCGGTCACGCCGGCGCCCTTGGGCACCAGCTTCCACTCGCCGACCAGCTTCGGCACACGGATTTCGCCCTTCTCTTCCGGAATAAAGGTCGGCTCGGCCTTCAGGTGACGGATCAGGCCGCCATCGGCAGTCTTCTCGGTGGTGACATGAATCACCACGTCGCGGCCAGTCACCGGCCAGGGCATGTCGATCTTCGAGTAGGTCCAGGTGTCATCGCCCTCATGCTTGAGCAGGCGCATTTCGCCACAAGCGTGGATCCACTTGCAGGAGCCGTTCACGTCTTCCTGCAGCGCATTGATAGTGGCAACGTCTGCCTTGATGTCGACGACACCACGGTAAGCCTTGTATTTGGAACCCGGCACGCTGCTCAGGAAGACCTTCACACCGTCATCTTCCTTTTCCAGCTTCCAGTCTTCCGCCATCGCAACGCCAGCAAAGCTCACCACGGCAGTCGCCAGCAGGCTCATACGCAATACACCACGCATCGTCTTACCTCTCTTTATTCTTGGTTTTCGGGTACGGACGTACCGTTAACCCGTTGTAATCCGCGGTCTTGAGCGGGATGGGCGTCAGTATGGCCCCTGAAAACGTGACTTCCAAGTCACTCAGGCAGCGGTGATCCGCTCCCATTCGGTGAGTATCAGCAGAGCCTGCTCATTGCTCTGGCCACAGGCCTCGGGATCGGCATCGAACGCAGCGCATACGGCGGGCCGCCGCGGGTCACCGAACAATTGGCAGAGATTCCGCTCATCCAGTTGAATGCAGCGGACGCCAGCCGGCTTGCCATCAGGCATGCCGGGAATGGGCGAGGAAATCGAAGGCGCGATGCAACAGGCGCCACAGCCGATACGGCACTGCATCTCAGGAATCTCGATGACGATTCGGGACGTCTATCGTCCACACGGGAGGCCGGCGCCAGGCATTGCACCCGGGCCGGCGGAAACAGGCCGGGAGAATATAGCGCAGCGCGCCACCCGCCAAGCCGGCCGGATCAGCGGAGCACCAGGTACCAGCCCCCTTTCTGTCCCGAAGCGCTTCAACTAGGCTTCGCAAACCCATCGAATGGAGCCTTCCTCATGCCGGTCTGGCTGCAAACCGCCTTCCTCCTGGTGCTTTCCAACCTGTTCATGACCTTCGCCTGGTATGGCCACCTTAAGACGCTGAACAGCAAGCCGTGGATCATCGCGGCGTTGGTCAGTTGGGGGATCGCGCTCTTCGAGTACCTTCTGCAGGTTCCAGCCAACCGTATCGGCTACACGGTCATGTCGGTGGGGCAACTGAAGATCATGCAGGAAGTGATCACGCTGGCGGTTTTCGTGCCGTTCAGCGTCTACTTCATGCAGCAACCGCTAAAACTCGACTACCTCTGGGCCGGCCTGTGCCTGCTCGGCGCCGTGTACTTCATCTTCCGCGCCTGAGCCGCCAACATCAGGACAACGCACCGTCCTTGAGCCGGGTGATCAGGCTCGACGTATCCCAGCGCCCACCGCCGGCGGCCTGAACCTCGGCGTAGAACTGGTCGACCAGCGCCGTTACCGGCAATTGCGCGCCATTACGCCGCGCCTCGTCCAGCACGATGCCCAGGTCCTTGCGCATCCAGTCCACAGCAAATCCGAAGTCGAAACGACCTTCCAGCATGCTCTGATGGCGGTTTTCCAGTTGCCAGGACTGCGCCGCGCCCTTGCAGATCACCTCCATCGCCGCCATCCCGTCCAGCCCCGCGCTCCTGGCGAAGTGCAGCGCCTCGGCAAGCCCCTGCAGCAGGCCGCCTACGCAGATCTGATTGACCATCTTGGTCAACTGGCCGCTACCCACCGGCCCCATCAGCCGCACCATCCGCGCATAGGTCGCAAGAATCGACTCGGCGCGCTCGAAAATCAGCGGATCGCCGCCAACCATCACGGTCAGCGAGCCGCTCTCCGCACCGGCCTGTCCGCCGGAAACCGGCGCATCGAGGAAGCCCAGCTCGCGCTCCGATGCACACACCGCCAGCTCACGCGCCACCTGGGCCGACGCCGTGGTGTGGTCGACCAGCACAGATCCGGGCTGCATGCCCGCCAGCGCGCCATCCTCGCCCAGCACCACGCTGCGCAGGTCGTCGTCGTTGCCCACGCAGCACATCACGAACTCCGCCCACTGCGCAGCCTCGCGGGGCGTCGCCGCCGAGCGCCCACCGAACTGCCCGACCCAGCGTTCGGCGCGCGCCGCAGTACGGTTGAACACGCACACCTCGTGCCCCTCGCGCTGCAGATGGCCCGCCATCGGATACCCCATCACGCCCAGACCGATGAATGCGATCTTCGCCATGCCCATTCCCTCGCCATCGAAAGCCGCAGAGCCTAGCACAGCGGTTTGCCGGTCCCGAAAACCCCTTCCATACTCCGGAGAACCTCAACCGCGAGCGTCCCGTCATGCCCCACTGGTTGGTGATCGACCTGGAAGCCACTACCGAGGAAGGTGGCTGGCCAGTCGAAGAAATGGAAATCATCGAGATCGGCGCCACCCTGGTGGCCGAAGCCAACGGCCGCGAGCTGGACCACTTCCAGCGTTTCGTCCGGCCACAGCGACGGCCGCTGCTGACCAGCTTCTGCCGCGACCTTACCCACATCAGCCAGGCCAGCGTCGATGCGGCCGCTCCCTTGAGCGTAGTGTGGCCACAGTTCGAGCGTTGGCTGGCGCAACACGCGCCACGCCTGGTCGGCTGGACCAGTTGGGGTGACTACGACCGCCGGCAACTGGAACTGGAATGGCGTCGCCAGCACCTGGAAAGTCACCTCGCCCGTGTTCCCCACGTCAATCTCAAGCAACGTTTCGCCGATGCCCGCCAACTCAAGCGCCCAGTGGGCCTGATTACCGCACTGCACCTCGCCGGCCTGCACTTCCAGGGACAGCAGCATCGAGCCCTGGAGGACGCCCGCAATACCGCGCGCCTGTTACCTCTCGCCCTGTCGGTCACCAGCTGAACCTGCGGTTCGGCGTTGACCGCGCGGTCCCTTCTCGCATCTAGTGACGACGCCTGCGCCCTTGGGCATACTGGCCAGCCCTTTTTCACCCCTCTAGCAGGAGAAGCCCATGTTCAAGGTCAACGAGTACTTCGACGGCACCGTCAAATCCATCGCCTTCGACATGACCGCGGGTCCGGCCACCATCGGCGTGATGGCTGCCGGCGAGTATGAGTTCGGCACCAGCCAGCTGGAGGTGATGCATGTCGTCGCCGGCGCGCTGACCGTCAAGCTGCCGGGCAGCGACACCTGGGAAACCTTCGAAGCCGGCAGCAACTTCACTGTGCCGGCCAACAGCAAGTTCCAGTTGAAGGTCGCCCAGGACACCGCCTACCTCTGCGAATACCGCTGAGTTACGCGAGTCATGAAAACCGGCCCTGATGGCCGGTTTTTTATTGCTCGCAAACCTGCTCGTCCGGCACGGAGCACTCGCGCAACCCGGCTTCGAGCCGCGCTCGCAACGTCCCGCCCTTCTCCGCGATGAATACCAGCCGCGCGCCCTGCGCTGCCTCGGCCTCCGTCGCCGGGCGGAACTGGTAGCGCCCGCCCACGTATTGCAGCCACAACGCGCCTTCCTGCCCGGCCAACCGAAGCAGGCCCTTGAGCCGCAGGAGCTCCTTCGGCAGATCGCCCAGCCACTTCTGCAAGCGCGCTCCATCGAAGACCAGGCCCCCTTGCCAGCTCCAGCTTTCGAACAGCTCGCCGTGATCGATACCGCCCTGCCGATGAGGGCGCAGCCAGCGCGACGGCTCGCCCAGCAGTAGTTCATCGGGAATCTGCGCCTGGATCGTCTCCAGCACTCGCGCGCCACGGCCGAAGCGTTCGCGCTGCGCGCTCAGTTCGCCGGCATCCAGCAGGTCGCACTTGTTAAGCAGCAACAGATCGGCCGCCGCCGCCTGCATCCGCTCCAGGCGCGCATACTCGCCCGCCAGCGGCTCACGGCGAGCCGCATCCACCACCGTCAGCACCGCGTCCAGATGCAGGCGCTTGCGCAGCTTCGGGTAGCCCAGGGTCTGGACGATCCGTTGCGGATCGGAAACGCCGCTGCATTCGATCACCACCTGCTCCAGCGGCGGGCTCATGCTCGCCAGGCGCTCCAGTTGCGCCAGCAGATCGTCCTGCACACTGCAGCAGATGCAGCCGTTCTCCAGGCTGTACACCGCCTCGGTTTGCTCGGCGATCATTCCCGCATCGATATTCAGCTCGCCGAAATCGTTGACGATCACCGCCAGGCGCCGCCCTTCACAGCGTTCCAGCAGGTTACGCAGCAGCGTTGTCTTGCCGGCGCCGAGAAAACCGGCCACCACCGTTACCGGAATGCTCGCCATGCTCATGCGTTGACACCTTCTATGCGCGGCGGCTCGCCCTGCCATACGGCAGCCATCGGCGTGTCGTTGAAGTGGCCGAGACGGTCATACACCGGCTGGCCCTCCATGAAGGTCAGTTGCACCTCGGTGCGATGGATATAGTTGCGCGCCGGCGCCGCGAACAGATCGCGATCGAGGACGATGAAATCCGCCGACTTGCCAGCCTCCAGGCTGCCGGTGAGATGTTCCAGTCCCATCGCACAGGCGCCATTGAGCGTCGCCACCGCCAGCGCCTGCTCCAGGCTGATCGGCTCGCCAAAGCAGCCCGGGTCGTCGTTCCACGGGTTCTGCCGGGTCACCAGGGTTTCCAGCGCCAGCCACGGATCGATCGAAGCCACCGGCCAGTCAGTGCCGAACACCGCGATGCCGCCAGCGGCCAGCACGCCCTTGAAGTCATAGATACGCTTCAGGCGATCGGGGCCGTAACCGGAGCGCGCGCCGCTGGCGAAGGGTGTCGGATACCAGGCCGCCGGGGAGAACTCGGCGATGACATCCAGTTCGCGGAAGCGCTTCAGGTTGCCCGGATGAAGAATGGTGCTGTGCGCGCACTGGTGACGCACGCCGCTGAAGCCATTGCGCCGGCGCGCCTCGGCCACCGCATCGAGGAATACGTCGGAGGCGGCGTCACCGGTACAGTGGGCGATCACCCGGATACCCCGGCGATCCATATCCACCACCATGTCGGTGATGTGCTCGGGCGTCAGGTTCAACTTGCCGCGCCAGGCGTTCTCGCCCGGCCAGGGCGTGATAAGGAAGGATGAGCGCGGCTCCACGGTGCCATCGAAGTGGAACTTCACCGCATTCGCCGACAGCCGCGCGCTGCGATAGTAGTGGCGCTCGCCGCTGAGCAGTTCCCAGCGACGACGCACCGGGAAGATGTCGTCCTGCCAACTGATCGCCGCCTCCACCCGCAGGGTCAGTTGCCCAGCGTCATCCAGATGCTTGAGCGCCGCCAGGCGATTTTCGCAGACATGCACGTACTTGCTCGCGGTGACGCCACGCGAACTCTGGAAATGCACGCCATCGCGATAGGCACGCTGCAGCACGCTGGCCGGAGCCGGCGGCATGGCCGCGTGGATCAGCGCGTAGGCACCGTCGATCATCAGGCCATTGGGCTCGCCGGTCAGTTCGTCGCGCTCCAGATAGCCATTGCGCGGATCGGGCGTGGAAGCATCGATACCCGCGAGTTCCAGCGCGCGGGAGTTGACCATCATCGTGCCCCACATGCGATCCAGCAGCGCCACGGGGCGGTCCGGCATTACCTGGTCGAGCCACTCGCGGCCCGGCTTGATGCCCGCCTCGCGGAAGGTGTAGCGAACCCAGTACTGCCCGTAGATCCAGCCGTCGCCCGGATGACTGGCGGCGTAATCGCGAACGGCCTTGGCCACCTGCTCCGGCGTCGGGTCCTCGATTCCCACATCGAGGTCATCGGCGTAGCGCGGCGCCAGCGCCAGGTCCGGGTGGGTATGCATATCGTGCAGGCCGGGCATGCAGAATGCCCCTTGCAGATCGCGCACCAGGGTATCCGGGCCGATCAGGTGCTCCATTTCCTCCAGCCGGCCGACGGCGAGGAAGCGGCCGTCACGGATCGCCACCGCGTCGGCCCAGGGGCGCGATGGGTCGAGCGTATAGAAGCGGCCATTCCTCAGCACGAGCTCGGCGAAGCGGTCGCTGGGGGAATGGGAGGAGCGGAAGCGGTCCGGCGCGGTCATGGAGTGCCCTTCTTGTTCTTGTCCGTGAACGCAGTATAGGGTTCGATTTCCCCCACCCGGCTAGCATAAGATGACAACTCACTAGCATAAAACGACAGAGTCCATGCCTTCTGCCGCCTCGTTCGACATCGATTACGCCGCACGCCAACTGTTCCGCCATTTCCTCGAAGAATGGCGCGCACGCCCGGCATTGCCGCCCTTGGCGCCATTGCTGAGCGGCCTCGGGTTGCCGAGCGGGAGCGATGCGGCTGAACGCATGAATTTCGCCCGCTACTACCGCCTGCTGCAGCATTCCGCCGGACTGCTCGGGCCGAGCGATTTCTTCCTGCGCCTGGGCCAGCGCTACAACCTCTACGATCTCGGGGTGATCGGTTACGCGCTGATCAGCGCGGCCAACCTGAGGCGCTCCTGGGACATATCCCTGGGCCAGCCGTCGAGCCTGATGCCGCACCCGATCCACACCCAGCGCGAAGAGGACGCCGACCACATCCGCCTGACCTTGCAGCTACCGCCATTCAGCGAGGTGGAACGCAACGCATTGTGCGAAGAATGGTTGAGCAGCACCTGGCGCTGGCTGTGCCAGCGGCTGCCAGAGCTGGAAGTGTGCCAGGGCATGCAGGTTCACCTGCCCTACCCGCCGCCCGCCCATGCGGCGGTGTACACCGAACTGTTCCCGGGCCTGTGTCACTTCGATGCCGGGCAGGCACAACTGTGGATTCCCCGGGAATTCCACGACCGCCCCTTTTCCACCGCCAACCCGACGGTGACGCGCCTCTGCCAGGCACAGGGCGCGGCCACCCTTGCCAGCTTCGAACGAAGCCAGACGTTACCCGACGACGTGCGCTTCTACCTGCTGCAGAACGCCCGCATCCCGCTGCCAGACCTGGAACAGACCGCCGAATCGCTGCGCATGCCCCCTCACACGCTGCAACGGCGGCTGCGTGAATACGGGCTGACCTTCAAGGGCATCGTGCTGGAGGTGCGCATGGCCCTGGCCCAGCGCTATCTGCTGGCCAGCCGCATGGCGTTGCAGGAAATCGCCTTCCTGCTTGGCTACGAACACGTCACCAGTTTTCACCGCGCATTCCAGCGCTACACCGGGACGACACCGGAGCGCTTTCGCTTGGCGGGTGGGCAAACGAACGAAGCATCGCCGATGGAGCCACCTCCCACGAAGGGAAAAACCCCTCGCAGGAGCCCCGCGCTGGCAGGTTCGCAAGACGCTGAGAAGCTCGCGCGACCGCATGGTTGACGGGCACCGCGCCGCGTCTGCCGCGGCCCGGCTCAGGCACACACCACCGGCTGCGGCAGCGCACTAAGCCGGTGACAGGCCTGGTGGCGTGCTCAAGCATCCTTCTCGCAGTTGATCAACCACGGCACCCCGAAACGATCCTCCAGTGCGCCGAACAGCTCCGCCCAGAACGTCCGGTCCAGCGGCATGGTGACCTTGCCCCCCTTGCTCAACGCCTCGAAGATGCGCCGCGCCTCCGCCTTGGTATCGACGTTGAGCGTGATCGACGCGCCCTTCACCCCCTCGTACGGGCCGCCACACTGCGGCGCGACATCCGAGCCCATCAGCACATGGCCATCCACCTCCAGGCGAACGTGGATGACGCGGTTCTTCATCTCCGCCGGCATATCCTCGCAGCCCGGCGCATCGGCGAAGCGCATCAGATGCGGCAACTCTCCGTGCAATACCTCGGCGTAGTAACGGAAGGCCTCTTCGCAATTGCCGTCAAAGTTCAGATAGGCATTCATCAACATGGCGGGTTCCTCCGGTTCAGGACTTGCTGGAAATCTGCGCGCGGATGCGGTCTTCCTGCTCGCGCAGTTCGGGGGTGAATTCGGCGCCGAAATCCTCGGCCTCGAAAATCTGCCGGATCTCGATCTCGGACTCGCCATCGAACGGGTTGGGAGCGCGCTTCACCCAGTCGATGCACTCCTGCAGCGAGGCTGTCTGCATGATCCAGAAACCGGCGATCAGTTCCTTGGTCTCGGCGAAAGGTCCATCGATGACCGTACGCGACGCACCATCGAAGCGAATCCGCGCCCCCTTGGAGCTGGGTTGCAGCCCCTCGCCAGCCAGCATCACACCTGCCTTGGCCAATTCCTCGTTGAACGCTCCCATCGCGGCGAGCAGTTCTTCCCTGGGCATCACACCGGCTTCGGAGTCGGCAGTGGCTTTGACAATCACCATGAAACGCATGGCATCTCTCCTTTTTTGTAATGGGTCATCGTGGCGACCGGAAAATCCCGGTTCCTGGCATCTAGTCGAAAAGGGAAAGGCGAAATCGACAGTCGCCACGAAAAAAATTCCGCAAGGCATGGTGCGGCCATTGAGGATAGTTCGCGCCGGGCAACTCGCTCGCCACCAACGGCCAACTGGACAGCCTCGTCCACTGTCCCTAGATTCAGACCTTTTCGCGCTGAATGGAGTGTTACTCAATGAGCCTGGAATCGGTCCGCGCCTTCTTTGCCGAAAAGGCCCCCGACATCGCCATCATCGAACTGGAAACCAGCACCGCCACCGTTGCGCTGGCCGCGGAGGCCCACGGCGTGGAACCGGGTCGTATCGCCAAGACCCTGTCCCTGCGGGTTGGCGAGCGCACCGTGCTGGTGGTCGCCCGTGGCGACGCGCGGCTGGACAACCGCAAGCTCAAGGAAGCCTTCGGCGGCAAGGCCAAGATGCTCGGCGCCGAAGAAGTAGTGGAGCTGACCGGCCATCCGGTGGGCGGGGTCTGCCCATTCGGCCTGGCCACGCCGCTGCCGGTGTATTGCGATGTGTCGTTGCAGGCATTCGACGAGGTACTGCCGGCGGCGGGGGCGGTGCATAGCGCTGTACGGATCGAGCCACAGCGTATGGCGCAGTTGGTGGCGGCGGATTGGATCGACGTTTGCCAGGAACTGGCCTGATCGCACGATGCCTGTGCGGGCGCAGGTCCTGCCGGCGGATCGCCGGCAATCCTTGCTCCATCACTGTTGCCCCAGCAACACCCGCTCAACACTTTGCTGTCCGCACAGCGCCTCAACTGTTTCTACATATCCTCAAGATATTGATTTAAAAGGATTTTCAATTCCGGCACAGCTTGTGCAATGACCAGATCAGACAGGTCCGAACACCGGGCCGACTCATCTGCCGAGGTCGCTGTACTGCCATGCCCCAACTCCCCGAATCCGCCCATTACGACATCCGCGAACCGCACGCCCATGTGATCGGCTCCGACGCCGAAGCCATCGATGTCGCCCACAAGGTCGCCGCCTTCCTCCTGGAGGGCGCCGCCGAACGCGACCGCAACCGCGAAGTCCCGCCAGAAGTGGTCGAGGTCTACTCCAACAGCGGCCTGTGGGGCATCACCGTGCCGCGCGCGTTCGGTGGCGCCGAGGTGTCCTACGCCACGCTGGCCGAAGTGATCGCCATCGTCTCCGCCGCCGATCCATCCCTGGGGCAGATTCCGCAGAACCACTACTGCCTGCTGGAAGACATCCGCCTGCAAGGCAGCGACGAACAGAAGCGTTTCTTCTTCGACCTGGCTCTCAAGGGCAACCGTTTCGCCAACGCGCTGTCGGAAACCGGCGGCAAGAACGTCCAGGACATCCAGACCCGCCTGCGCCACGACGGCGACAGCGTGGTCATCGACGGCCGCAAGGGCTACTGCACCGGCTCGCTGTACGCCCACTGGATCGGCGTGCTGGGCCTCGACGAGCAGAACAACGCCCAGCTCGCCTTCGTCCCGCGCGGCACGCCGGGGCTCGCCATCGTCGACGACTGGGCCAGTATCGGCCAGCGCACCACCTCCAGCGGCACCGTGCTGGTGGAAGGGCTGCGCGTGCCGGCGTTCAATGTCTTCCCCACCCACCGTTCCTACGACGTGCCGACCCTGGCGGGCCCGTTCGCGCAGATCACCACCGCCGCCATCGACGCCGGTATCGCCCGCGCGGCGCTGCGCGACACCATCGCCTTCGTCCGCGAACAGGCGCGCCCGTGGATCGACGCCGGTGTGGAGAAAGCCAGCGAAGACCCGCTGACCATCATCCAGGTCGGTGAACTGGGCATCCGCATCGAGGCCGCCGACGCCCTGCTGGAGCGCGCCGGCAAGGTGATGGACGCCGCCCGCCCGGCGCCGGACGAAGACAGCGTCGCCCGCGCCTCGGTCGCCGTGGCCAAGGCCAAGGTGCTGACCACCGAAGTCGCCATCGACGCCACCAACAAGCTGTTCGAACTCGGCGGCACCCGCTCCACCCTCGCCCGCCATGCGTTCGACCGCCACTGGCGCAACGCCCGCGTGCACACCCTGCACGACCCGGTGCGCTGGAAGTACCACCTGGTCGGCAACTGGCTGTTGAACGAAAAGCGTCCGCCGCGCCACGACTGGAACTGAAAACGGTGAATACGCCTGCTGCGCGAACCGATAGCTGCGTTGGGCGGTGCTCGCTCCTCGCCTATCAAACTCGATATGTCTCGTCGCTGCGCTCCGTCCGCCTAGCTCTCGGATCGCTCGCGACGGCCTATTCACCGTTTTGGTACCCGCTATGAAAGAGATCCGCCTCAACGCCTTCGCCATGAACTGCGTCGGCCACCTGTCGCCCGGCCTGTGGCGCCACCCGCGCGACCAGCAGGCCGCGCGCTACACCGACATCCACTACTGGATCGAGCTGGCGAAGACCCTCGAACGCGGCAAGATCGACGGGCTGTTCCTCGCCGACGTACTGGGCGTCTATGACGTCTACCACGGCAACGCCGACGCCGCGCTGCGCGCCGCCGCCCAGGTGCCGGCCAACGACCCGCTGCAGATCGTCCCGGCGATGGCCGCGGCCACGGAACACCTGGGTTTCGGCATCACCGCCTCGGTGTCCTTCGAGCACCCGTTCCCCTTCGCCCGGCGCATCTCCACGCTGGACCACCTGACCCGTGGGCGCGCCGGCTGGAACATCGTCACCTCCTACCTCAACAGCGGCGCGCGCAACCTGGGCCTGAAGCAGCAGCTCAACCACCAGCAGCGCTATGCCCTGGCCGAGGAATACCTGGAGGTCTGCTACAAGCTCTGGGAAGCCAGCTGGGATGACGACGGGGTGGTCGCCGACCGCGCCAGCGGCGTCTACGCCGACCCGCGAAAGGTGCACCCCATCGAGCACAAGGGCGAGCACTTCGAAGTGCCCGGCTTCCACCTCAGCCAGCCCTCGCCGCAGCGCACCCCGGTGCTTTACCAGGCCGGCGCGTCGAGCCGCGGCAAGGCGTTCGCTGCCGGCAATGCCGAGTGCGTGTTCGTTGCCGCGCCGACCAGGTGCATCCTCCGCGACCAGGTCGCCGACCTGCGCCGCCTGGCCGTGGAAGCAGGCCGCCAGCCGACCGACGTGCTGGTGCTGAACCAGCTCACCGTGATCGTCGCCCCGACCGACGCCGAGGCCCTGGCCAAGCTGGAAGACTATCGCCAGTACAGCGACCGCGAAGGTGCCCTGGCGCTGGTCTCCGGCTGGACCGGCATCGACTTCGGCCAGTACGCGCCGGACCAGGTGTTGCGCCACGTACAGAGCGACGCGATCCAGTCCGCGGTGGACGCCTTCAGCGCCGCCGACCCGGAGCGCCAGTGGACCGCTGCCGAGATCGCCGACTACTGCGCCCTGGGAGGCGACGGCCCGCTGCTGGTGGGTTCGCCGCAGACCGTGGCGGACCAGTTGCAGGCCTGGGTCGAGGAAACCGACGTCGACGGCTTCAACCTCTCCAGCCTGGTGGCGCCGGAAACCTTCGTCGACATCGTCGACCTGCTGGTGCCCGAGTTGCAGGCACGCGGGCTGTTCAAGCGCGAGTACGAGCAAGGCACCCTGCGCCACAAGCTGTTCGGCCAGGGCGACCGCCTGCGCGCGCCGCACCGTGCTGCGAAGCTGCGGCGAGGCGAACAGTGATGGACGGCTGGTTCCGCAACCTCGACTGGCACGACCTCGCCCAGGCCTGCCTGGACACCCTCGCCATGCTCAGCGGCGCACTGGCCTTCACCGTGCTGCTGGGCCTGCCGCTGGGCGTGCTGCTGTACCTCACCGGCAAGCGCCAGCTGCATGCCCGCCCCGGCCTGTACCGCGCGCTATCGGTGGTGGTGAACATGCTGCGCTCGCTGCCGTTCATCATCCTGCTGATCGTGCTGATCCCGGTCACCACGCTGATCACCGGCACCTCGCTGGGCGTCGCCGGGGCCATCCCGCCGCTGGTGGTGGGTTGCACCCCATTCTTCGCGCGCCTGGTGGAAACCGCCCTGCGCGAAGTCGACCGCGGGCTGGTGGAAGCCACCCAGGCGATGGGCGCCAGCACCTGGCAGATCATCTGGCACACCCTGCTGCCCGAAGCGCGCACCGGGCTCATCGCCGCCGTGACCGTCACCGCCATCGTGCTGGTGGACTACACCGCCATGTCCGGCGTGATCGGCGGCGGCGGCCTGGGCGACCTGGCCATCCGCTTCGGCTACCAGCGCTTCCAGACCGACGTGATGATCATCACCGTCGCCCTGCTGATCCTGCTGGTGCAGGCGTTGCAGATGAGCGGCGACCGCCTCGTCGCGCGCTACACGCGGCGCTGAATTCCCCGCCCACTCCCCGCCCGGGAGCGGCACTTGCGATCCAGCCGCCGGCAGCCGGCCCCGCTGCCAACAAGGCCCCACGTCCACCCCACGACGGCCCACCCACTACTGTTCAAGGAGCAACACCCATGAAAAAGGCCATCGCCATCCTGGCAGCCGTCGTCGCCTTCTCCGCCCATGCGGGGGAAAAACTCGTGGTCGGCGCCACCCCGGTGCCCCACGCCGAGATCCTCGAGTTCGTCAAACCGGAACTGGCCAAGGAAGGCGTCGACCTGGACATCAAGGTCTTCACCGACTTCATCCAGCCCAACCTGCAGCTCGCGCAGAAGAACCTCGACGCCAACTACTACCAGTACCGCCCCTTCCTCGATGACTTCAACAAGACCCGTCACACCGACCTGGTGCCGGTGGTGGGCATCCACATCGAGCCCTTCGGCGCCTACTCCACCAAGTACAAGTCGCTCGCCGAGCTGCCCGACGGCGCCAGCGTGGCCATCCCCAACGACCCGGTGAACACCGGCCGCGCGCTGGTGCTGCTGGCCGAGAACGGCCTGATCAAGCTCAAGGACCCGACCAACCCGCAGTCCACCGAGCGCGACATCACCGACAACCCCAAGCACCTGAAGATCCGTGAACTGGAAGGCGCCCTGCTGGCGCGCGCGGTGAAGCAGGTGGACCTGGCGTTCGTCTTCGCCAACTACGCGCTGGAAGCTGGCATCGACACCAAGAGCGCGCTGATCGTGGAGAAAGGCAAGGACCTCTATGCCGAGTTCCTCGTTGCCCGTCCGGACAACATCCAGGACCCGGGCATCCAGAAGCTGGCCAAGGCGCTGAATTCGCCGGAAGTCCGCCAGTTCATCCTGACCCGCTACAAGGGCGAGATCGCGCCGGCGTTCTGATCGAGCTCCGGAATCGGTCTGCTGCGCGTCGGCCATGCCGCGTTGGGCAGGGACTCGTAATGCGCGGAGTGAACTGCGCTTCCGAGTCCCTGCCCGCCTTGCCTGGCTCTAGCTCGCAAGACCTTGATCTCACAGGTGACAACAAAAGCCAAAACAGAAGGCAACGCATGACCTACGAATCCGCACCCAAGGACCTTCGTGACCAGGCGCCCCGGCTACTCCCGGCGCGCCGCATCGACAACGACGCCCAGGCCCTCTCCGCCGCCCACGAAGTGGCCCGCCTGGCGAAACCCGGCGCCACCGCCCGCGACCGCGAGCGCGCCCTGCCCTGGCGCGAGCTGGAGCACTTCACCGCCCTCGGCCTGGGCGGCATCAGCATTCCCCGCGCCTACGGCGGCGCGCAGGTGTCCTACGCCACCGTGGCCGAAGTTTTCCGCGTGATCTGCGCCGCCGACCCGGCGCTGGGGCAGATTCCGCAGAACCAGTTCGGCCTGCTCAACGTCATCGACAACGTCGCCAGCGACGCGCAGAAGCGCGTGCTGTTCGGCGGCGTGCTGAACGGTCGGCGCATCGGCAATGCCGGCCCCGAACGCAACACCCGCAACACACTGGAACTCAAGGCGCGGCTGCTTCGCGACGGCGAAAACTTCCGCGTCAGCGGGGAGAAGTTCTATTCCACCGGCGCGCTGTTCGCCCACTGGGTCGCGGTGAAAGCCATCGACGAGGAAGGCCGCGCGGTGATGGGCTTCGTCGAACGCGGCGTGGAAGGCCTGCGCATCGTCGACGACTGGTCCGGCTTCGGCCAGCGCACCACCGCCAGCGGCACCGTGTTGCTGGACAACGCCCCGGTTTCCGGTTCGCTGGTGATCCACAACGGCCGCCTCGCCGATGTGCCGAACATCCAGGGTGCCGTCTCGCAACTGATACAGGCCGCCATCGATGCCGGCATCGCGGCGAACGCCCTGGAAGACGCCATCGACTTCATCCGCACCCGCACCCGCCCCTTCATCGACGCGAACGTCGAGCAGGCCAGCGAAGAGCCCTTCACCGTCGCAGAGATCGGCCGCCTGCAGGTCGAACTGCACGCTGCCGAAGCACTGCTCGAACGCGCCGGCCATGTGCTCGACGAGGTCAGCGCGCGGCCCATCGACGACGAGTCCGCCGCCCGCGCGTCGATCGCCGTGGCCGAAGCCAAGGTGCTGACCACCGAGATCAGCCTGGCCGCCAGCGAGAAGCTCTTCGAGCTGGCTGGCAGCCGCGCCACCCTCGCCGAATTCAACCTCGACCGCCACTGGCGCAACGCCCGCGTGCACACCCTGCACGACCCGGTGCGCTGGAAAGTCCAGGCAGTCGGCGCCTACCACCTCAACGGCGCCCGCCCGGCGCGTCATTCCTGGATCTGAGGAGCGCCGATGAACAGCCTCGTACAATCTCCCCTGCAGCAGAGCAGCCCCATCCACATCATCCGCAGCGACGACGAAGCCCTGGACGTCGCCCGCGCCCTGGCCGCCGACTTCCGCGAAGGCGCCATCGCCCGCGACCGCGAACGCCGCCTGCCGTGGGACGAACTGGAACGCTTCAGCCGCTCCGGCCTGTGGGGCATCACCGTGCCCCGCGAATACGGCGGCGCCGGCGTTTCCCGCGTCACGGTGGCGCGCGTGATTGCCATCATCTCCGCTGCCGACGGCTCGCTGGGGCAGATTCCGCAGAACCATTTCTACGCCGTCGAACTGCTGCGGGTGAACGGCAGCGAAGAGCAGCGGGCCCGCCTGTTCGCCGAGGTGCTCGCTGGCGTGCGCCTGGGCAACGCGCTGGCGGAAATCGGCACGCGCACCGCCCATGACCGCACCACGCGCCTCACGCGCGAAGGCGGCGAGCTGCGCATTCACGGTCGCAAGTTCTACTGCACCGGTGCGCTCTACGCGCAGCGTATTCCAACGCTGGTGATCGACGACGAAGGCATCCAGCAACTGGCCTTCATCCCGCGCGACGCCGACGGCGTTACGGTGATCGACGACTGGTCCGGCTTCGGCCAGCGCACCACCGGCAGCGGCAGCGTGGTGTTCGATGGCGCGCCCATCGACGAGGACGACGTCGTGCCCTTCCAGAGCGCGTTCGAACGCCCGACCACGGTCGGCCCCTTCGCGCAGATCCTGCATGCCGCCATCGACGTCGGGATCGCCCGTGGCGCCTACGAGGATGCGCTGGTGTTCCTGCGCGAGAAGGCGCGGCCGTGGATCGACTCGGGCGTGGACAAGGCCAGCGAAGACCCGCTGGCGATCAATGAAGTCGGCCGCCTGGCGATCCGCCTGCACGCCGCCGAAGCGCTGCTCGACCGCGCGGGCCGGGTACTCGACGCCGCCACCGCCGGGCCGGACGCCGAGAGCGTCGCCGCCGCCTCCATCGCCGTGGCCGAGGCGCGGGCGATCACCACCGAAGTCTCGCTGCTGGCAGGCTCCAAGCTGATCGAACTGGGTGGCAGCCGCGCCAGCCTCGCGGAGCTCGGCCTGGACCGCCACTGGCGCAACGCCCGCGTACACACTCTGCACGACCCGGCGCGCTGGAAATACTTCGCGGTGGGCAACTACTACCTCAACGGCAAACTGCCGCCGCGCCGGGGGACCCTATGAGCCAGAAGCAGATCCTCCTCAACGCCTTCAGCATGAATTGCGTCGGCCACATCAACCACGGCCTGTGGACGCACCCGCGCGACCGCTCCAGCGACTTCAACAGGCTCAGCCACTGGACCGATCTTGCCCGCCTGTTGGAGAAGGGGTTGTTCGACGGACTGTTCCTGGCCGATATCCTCGGCGTCTACGACGTCTACCAGAACGGTATCGACCTCACCGCGCGGGAGGCTATCCAGTTGCCGGTCAACGACCCGCTGATGCTGGTCTCGGCGATGGCCGGCGCAACACGGCACCTGGGCTTCGGCGTAACCGCCAACCTCACCTATGAGGCACCCTACCCGTTCGCCCGGAGGCTCTCCACACTCGACCACCTGAGCGACGGACGGGTGGGCTGGAATATCGTCACCGGCTATCTGGAAAGCACCGCCCGGGCGATGGGCGAACACAGGCAGATCGACCACGACCGCCGCTACGACCGTGCCGACGAATACCTGGAAGTGCTCTACAAGCTCTGGGAAGGCAGTTGGGAAGACGACGCCGTGCTCGCCGACCGCCAGCGGCGGGTCTACGCGCAGCCGGGCAAGGTGCACAAGGTCCGCCACCACGGCGAATTCTTCGATGTCGAGGGCTACCACCTCAGCCAGCCATCGCCGCAGCGCACGCCACTGCTGTTCCAGGCCGGCGCGTCCGACCGCGGGCTGGCTTTCGCCGCGCGTCACGCCGAATGCGTGTTCGTCTCGGCGCAGACCCGCGAAGCCACTCGCGGGCTGGTCGAACGCATCCGCCAGGCAGCGGTGGACGCCGGCCGCCACGCGGATGACATCAAGGTGTTCATGGGCATCAACGTCATCGTCGCGCCGACCGACGCCGAGGCCCGCGACAAGCTCGCCGAGTACCGTCGCTTTGCCAGCGCCGAAGCCGGCCTTGCGCACTTCGCCAGCACCACCGGCATCGACTTCTCGCGTTACGCCCTGGACGAACCGATCCGCTATCAGAAGACCAACGCCATCGAGTCCGCCACCAGGGCCCTGACCGTAGCCCGCACCGACGCCACCGTGCGCCAGTTGCTCGAACAGCTCGCCCTCGGCGGTCGCTACACCACGCTGGTGGGTGACCCGGTGCGGGTGGCCGATGAGCTGCTGGGCTGGGTCAACGAGGCCGGTCTCGATGGTTTCAACCTCACCCGCACCGTGGAGCCGGAAAGCTATGCCGACTTCATCGAGCTGGTGGTTCCCGAACTGCAGAACCGCGGCGCCTTCAAGACCGTCTACGCGGACGGCACCCTGCGGGAAAAACTCTTCGGCACCGGCCGCGCCCGACTGCCCACGCGGCACGTCGGCGCGAGCTTCCGCCAGGCAACCGCCACTGGAGCGACTCCGGCCCTCTCCCTGTAAAAATCAAAAAAGGATTCGTTGCCATGCCTGCACATCTCAAGCTGACGCTGAGCCTCTCCCTTAGTCTTCTCGCCGCCGGCCTCGCCCAGGCCGCCGACAGCCTGCGCCTGGGCACCACCGCCGCCTTCGCGCCGCCGCTGGAAGTGGCGGTGAAGGAAGCCGCCCGGCAGGGGCTGAAGGTCGAGCTGGTGGAGTTCACCGACTGGAACGCGCCGAACATCACCCTCGACCACGGCGACATAGACGCCAACTACTTCCAGCACACCCCCTTCCTGGAAAACGCCAACCGCGAAGGCGGCCTGCACCTGAAGGCATTCGCGCCGGGGATCATCAACAACGTCGGCCTGTATTCCACCAGGTACAAGGCCATCGCCGACCTGCCCGACGGGGCCAAGGTCGCCATCGCCAACGACCCGATCAATGGCGGCCGCGGCCTGCAGCTGCTGCAGAAGGCCGGCCTGCTCAAGCTCAAGGACGGCGTGGGCTACAAGGCGACCCTGGACGACATTGTGGCCAACCCCAGGCACATCCAGATCATCGAGCTGGAAGCCGTGCAACTGGTGCGCGCCCTGGACGACGTCGACCTGGCACAGGGCTACCCGCACTACATCCGCCTGGCCGGGACCATCGACCCGAACAGCGCACTGCTGTTCGATGGCATCGAGAACAAGGAATACGTCATCCAGTTCGTGACCCGCGACGACTTCAAGGACCCCGATGGCAGGCTCAAGCGCTTCGTCGAGCTCTACCAGCATTCGCCGCAGGTGCGCGCCGCCCTGGACAAGGCCCACGGCTCGCTCTACCAGCCGGGCTGGAATTGACGTCACCGTACACCTGCGGTTGTAGGGCGTATAACGCGCCAGCGTTATACGCCGCGCAGCCGCCGGCGGATAACCTGTTCCAGGTTATGCGCCCTACGTTCCTGGCAATAAAAGCGCAAGCGTTTCTGTAGGAGCGGACTCCGTCCGCGATAGGTTCGCCTGGCGCCGGATGCCATCGCGGACGAAGTCCGCTCCTACGCCAGCTGTCGCTCCCAAACTCAGAACAGGCCCCCACCATGGTCATCTTCAACCGCAATCTCGAACTTGCCACCCAGCACATCGCCCTGCGCGGGCTGGGCAAGACCTACGCCGGCCACCACGGCCCGGTGGAGGCATTGAGCGACATCGAACTCTCCGTCCGCCGTGGCGAAGTGTTCGGCATCATCGGCCGCAGCGGCGCCGGGAAGAGCTCGCTGATCCGCACCCTCAATCGACTGGAGAACCCCAGCGTCGGCCAGGTGCTGATCGACGGCGAAGACATCGGCGCCTTCGACGCGCGTCAACTGGTCGGCCTGCGCCGCCGCGTCGGCATGATTTTCCAGCACTTCAACCTGATGTCGGCCAAGACTGTCGCACAGAACATCGCCCTGCCCCTGCGCGTGGCCGGCGTGCCGAAGGCGCGCATCGCCGAGCGGGTGGATGAACTGCTGCAACTGGTCGGCCTCCTCGACAAGCGCCACGCCTATCCGGCGCAACTCTCCGGCGGACAGAAACAGCGCGTTGGCATCGCCCGCGCGCTGGTGCATCAACCGGAAATCCTGCTCTGCGACGAAGCCACCTCGGCGCTCGACCCGGAAAGCACCCAGGCCATCCTCGCGCTGCTGCGCGACATTAACCGTCGCCTGGGCCTGACCATCGTGCTGATCACCCACGAGATGGCGGTGATCCGCGAAATCTGCGACCGCGTGGTGGTACTCGAACGCGGCCGCATCGTCGAACAGGGCGACGTCTGGGAAGTGTTCGGCAGCCCTCGCCACGAGGTCACCCGCACTCTGCTCGGCTCGCTGCAGCAGCATCTGCCGCCGGACCTGCTGGCGCGGCTGCAACAGCCGTCGGACAACGAAGTCATCCTCGACCTGCACTACACCGGCGTGCGCGAGCAGGAGCCGGATCTGCTGGCCATCGCCCAGGCGCTGAACAGCCGCGTCAGCCTGCTGCACGGCGGCATCGAGCGCATCCAGGGCCGCGCCCTCGGCCGTCTGCTGCTGAGCGTCGCCGCCCCCGCAGCCAGTGCGCCGCAACTGCTCGAACGCGCCCAGGGCGTCGCCGACCGCCTGGAGGTACTCAGCCATGCCTGAACGCCTGCTGCAGGGCCTGCTCGATACCCTGCTGATGATCGGCATGTCGTCGGCCATCGTCCTCCTGGCCGGCATTCCGCTGGCGCTGGTGCTGGTGACAACAGGCCCCGGCGGGATCTTCCAGGCGCGCCTGGTCAATCGGAGCCTCGGCAGCGTGGTCAATGTGCTGCGCTCGATACCGTTTCTGATACTGATGGTCGCGCTGATCCCCTTCACCCGCCTGATCGTCGGCACCAGCTACGGCGTGTGGGCAGCCGTGGTACCACTGACCATCGCCGCCACGCCGTTCTTCGCGCGGATCGCCGAAGTCAGCCTGCGCGAAGTGGACCACGGCCTGATCGAAGCCGCCCAGGCGATGGGCTGCCAGCCACGTCACATCATCTGGAACGTGCTGCTGCCGGAGGCGCGGCCAGGTATCGTCGCCGGTTTCACCATCACCCTGGTGACCATGATCAATTCATCGGCGATGGCCGGAGCGATTGGCGCCGGCGGCCTCGGCGACCTCGCCTACCGCTACGGCTACCAGCGCTTCGACACCCAGGTGATGCTCACCGTGATCATCCTGTTAGTGGCGCTGGTGACTCTGATCCAGTTCGGCGGCGACCGCCTGGCACGCTGGCTGAACCGGCGCCTCTGACTTCTCTTCCTCGGCGATCGAGCGGCGGAAGCCCTTGATCGCCTCGCCCAGGTCGGCCCCCACCCCCTTCAGCCGGCGGGTGCCGAATACCAGCACCACCACCGCCAGCAGCACCAGCCAGTGTTTCCAGTCGAACAGTCCCATGACGCAATCCTCGGTTGATCGGTTGGCCGAAGGTTAACGGGATTCCGACGACGCCGATGCCGCCCCGCGACGAACTCCGGGCGCTGATCGAACGCGCCGACGGCGAACTTTCCGCACGCGCTGGAAATTCTTAACGAAATCCCCCGGCCGCCAGCGCCCACAGGCCATCCGCGAGCCGCGGATATCCAGTATCCCATTGATATATAAGGATTTATCAAGAAGCCAAAAAGGTGGCACAAAGCTTGAGTAAGGCGCATCGACAACAACAAAAAAGGCGTGCCTTCAATGAACCGATTCAACCCTGCCCTCCGACTGTCCTGCGCCCTCCTGCTGGGCGGAGCCCTGCCCTTCGCCCAGGCCACCGAAGGGGGCGGCTCTTCCTGGCCGATGGGCATCGAGAACTACCTGATGGGCGTAGTACCGCCACCGGGCATCTACGGCCAGGTCTTCGCCGCCGACTACCGCGCCGACAGCCTGCGCGGAAACGACGGCCGGGAACTGCCGGTGGACTTCGACCTGCACGTGAGTTCCATCGTGCCGCGCTTCATCTGGGTCACCGAACAGCAGATGCTCGGCGGCAACCTGGGCTTCCATGCGGTGGTGCCGCTCAACCGCATGCGCCTGAAGATGGAGGGCCAGCGCGAGAGCAAGAGTGGCCTGGGCGACATCCACGTGGGGCCGTTCCTCGGCTACCACTACAGCGACAAGCTGCATGCCGCCACCGGTATCGACGTGGTGCTGCCCACCGGCTCCTACGACAAGCACGACCTGGTCAACCTCGGCCGCAACTACACCACCCTGCAGGCCATCTACGCGCTGAGCTACATCGACCCGCAGGGGCTCAATGCCGACGTACGCCTGATGTACGACTACAACTTCGAGAACCAGTCCACCGATTACCTGTCGGGGCAGGAACTGCATGCCGACTACGCCGTCGGCTGGGGCCTGGGCAACGGCTGGGTAGTGGGCGTGGGAGGTTACATCTACCGCCAGGTGAGCGACGACGAACAGGACGGCCATCGTATCGACGACAACCGTGGGCGGGCCTTCGCCATCGGCCCATCGGTGCAGTACAGCGCGGCCTCCGGCTGGCACCTGAGCGCCAAGTGGCAACAGGAAAGCGACGTGCGCAACCGCCCGGAAGGCGCGGCCTACTGGCTGAAGTGGACCTTCCCGCTCTGAACCGCGCGGCGACGGCGCCCCGGCGCTGCCGTCGCCGCAGCCTTCAGCGCTTGAGCCGGTAGCTGACCTGGGCGCGGCTCATGCCGAGCATCTGCGCGGCAGCGGTGATGTTGCCCTGGCTACGCTCCAGTGCCAGCTTCACCAGCAGGCTCTCGATGGCATCCAGGCTGGTGCCCAGGGCGTCCTGGCGACCAGCGATGAACGCCTGCAGGCTGGCCAGCACCGGCTCGCCGGAGGCGCCACGGTTCTGCTCGCTCTCGAACGCAGCCTGCAACAACTGCGCATCGGCCAGCGCGGTGGCGTGCAGCTCGCCGGGCAGCGGCAGGCTGCCGAGGCGGCCCGACGGCGTCAGGCCGACCGGTGCGGCAATGCTGCGATCGCCACCCAGGGTCAGGTGGCTGATGTCCATCGCGGCACCGTCCGGGCAGGCGATCACACCCCGCTCGATGAGATTCTGCAGTTCACGGATGTTGCCGGGGAAGGCGTGGGTCAGCAGCGCGTTGAGCAGCCGCGTGGTGAAGCCGGCGAGCCGACGACCGTGGCGCTCGCTGAAACGCCTGAGGAAGTGGTTCATCAGCAGCGGAATATCTTCGCGGCGTTCGCGCAGCGGCGGCAGGTGGATCGGGAAGACGTTCAGGCGATAGAACAGGTCCTCGCGGAATCGCCCGGCAGCCACCTCGGCACGCAGGTCCAGGTTGGTCGCCGCCACTACCCGCACGTCCACGCGGATCGGCGCATTGCCGCCAACCCGTTCGATCTCGCCTTCCTGCAACGCCCGCAGAATCTTGCTCTGCGCCGCCAGGCTCAGGGTGCCGATTTCGTCGAGGAACAGGGTGCCGCCGTCGGCGCGCTCGAAACGCCCGGCGCGGGTACGCTCGGCGCCGGTGAAGGCGCCCCGCTCGACGCCGAACAGCTCGGCCTCCACCAGGTTCTCCGGCAGCGTCGCGCAGTTCAGCGAAATCAGCGGCATGTGCTGGCGGCTGCTGGCGCGGTGCAGATTCTCGGCAAAGAGTTCCTTGCCCACGCCGGACTCGCCGGTAAGCAGCACCGTGGCCTGGGTCGGCGCCACGCAACGCAGCAGATGGCTGGCGGCGACGAAGGCCGAGGAAATTCCCACCATCCGCCGCGCATCGGGCTCGTCCGGCGCGGGCACATCGTCCAGCCGCGCGACCTCCATCTCGCTGGCGAAGGCATGGGGTGCGCGGCTGATGAAATCGCGGGCATCCAGGTGGGCGAGGTCACGCTGCACATCGTCCCATTGCTCGGCGGGCTTGCCGACGATGCGGCACACCGACTGGCCGCAGGCACGGCACTCCACCTCGCGGAACACCACCAGGCGGCCCAGCAGCGACGACGCATAGCCGCTGGCGTAGCCGATGGCCATCCAGCAGGCGCTGTCGTTGCCAATGCCGTACTGGGCAATGTGCACATCGGCTTCCACCGAATTGTGCCAGAGGAACTCGGCGTCGAAGTGCCCCAGGCTGTTGTCCATCTCGAAGCGCAGCGCCTCGACATTGAGCATGCCTTCGAGCATATGCAGGCGAGGTCCGGCGGAGAACAGCGCGCTGGGGTCGCCCTGCGGCCACTGCTCGCTGACCTGGGAAGCGTCGGCCGCCCCTGCCTGCCAGCCCGTGCGGGTGAACACCTCGCGGGCCTTGAGGGTGCCGAGGTTCTCCACCAGTTCACGGCGCAAGGTGCCGAGCGTGGAGGTCTGCAGCAGCACCATGCGCTGGCCGCACAGCCAGATGGAACCATCCTGTGGCGAAAAGGCCACCGTCTCGGCCAACTCGCCGGCGGACGGGCAGCCACGGTTCTCGAGGCCGGTGGTGCTCTCCACGATCAGCCGCTTGCGGCTCTTCAGGAGGTGCTCCAGGAACCGCTCTTCGAGTGTCGCGCGGTCATTATCGTTATGTCTTGAGGCAGTCATTTCAGGCAGGCACAGGCAGGGAATCGGCTCCAGTATGCCCACCCGGCCCACGCGGTCAATCGCCACGGTCGATCCTCGACCAGCGCACGTTCGATCAACGCACCAGGCAACCAAGGCAATTCGACGAGGCGGCGAAAAGTCTTCACAAAATTCTGCGCGACGGGATTTCACCGAAGCCGCCCGCTCATCGAAAAATAAGTGTATCCAGTTGATAAATAAGGAAATTAAAGGGAATCACAACTTCTGGCACGGCCCTTGTTAAGGCCCTTGTACAGCGCCCAGCGCATACAACAAGACGGTGCCCGTGCCATGACCTACTGCCCTTCCCCGCTCCACCCGCCATCGCACCCGATCAGCCAGCTGAAACCCACGGCCTGATCCGCTTCGCGCTTTCCCACTGAACAACAAGAGAGAGGACTCCATGAGCTTCCCCCTGCCCCCCTATGCCGATCTGGACCTGCAACCGCTGGCCGGCCACTGGCGTCACGGCGCTTCGCCGCGCCAGCTGGAAGTCCGCGATCCCTACACCGACCAGTGCCTGCTGAGCCTGCCGCTGGCCACCCGCGAAGACCTCGACCAGGCCTACCAGGCAGCCAGCATCGCCCAGGCCGCGTGGGCCGCGCAGCCGCCATCGGCCCGCGCCGCGGTACTGCTGCGCGCAGTCGAGCTGTTCGACCAGCGCCGCGAAGAAATCATCGGCTGGATCATCCGCGAATCCGGCAGCACACGGATCAAAGCCGAGATCGAATGGGGCGCCGCGCGCGCCATCACCCTGGAGGCGGCCTCGTTCCCGAGCCGGGTACACGGACGCATCATGGAGTCTGACATCCCCGGCAAGGAAAGCCGTGTGTACCGCCGCCCGCTGGGCGTGGTGGGAGTCATCAGCCCGTGGAACTTCCCGCTGCACCTGACTCAACGCTCCGTGGCGCCAGCGCTTGCGCTGGGCAACGCGGCGGTGGTCAAGCCAGCCAGCGACACTCCGGTCAGCGGCGGCCTGCTGCTGGCGCGTCTGTTCGAGGAGGCCGGCCTGCCCGCTGGCGTGCTCAGCGTAGTGGTCGGCTCCGGCAGCGAGATCGGCGACGCTTTCGTCGAACACCCGGTCCCGGCGCTGATTTCCTTCACCGGCTCGACCCCGGTGGGCCGTTCCATCGGCCGCATCGCCAGCGGTGGCGCGCATCTCAAGCACGTAGCCCTGGAGCTGGGCGGCAACAGCCCGTTCGTGGTGCTGGCCGACGCCGACCTGGAACGCGCGGTCCATGCCGCCGTGGTGGGCAAGTTCCTGCATCAGGGGCAGATCTGCATGGCGATCAACCGCATCATCGTCGAGCAGCCTCTCTACCAGGCGTTCTGCGAGCGCTACGCCGAGCGCGTGAAGGCGCTGCGCTGCGGTGACCCGAGCGACCCGGCCACGGTGATCGGCCCGGTAATCAACCAGCGCCAGCTCGACGGCCTGCTGGGCAAGATCGACAAGGCTCGCGCGGAAGGCGCCCGCGTGCTGGTGGAAGGCGCCGTGGAAGGCCGCGTGCTGCCACCCCATGTGTTCGCCGACGTACACCCGGAGATGGAAATCGCCCGCGAGGAAATCTTCGGCCCACTGGTGGGCATCCAGCCGGCGCGCGATGCCGAGCATGCGCTGGAGCTGGCCAATGCCAGCGAGTTCGGCCTGTCCAGCGCGGTCTTCGGCGGCGACCTGGAACGCACCGTGCGCTTCGCCCGGCGGATTCACGCCGGCATGACTCACGTGAACGACATCCCGGTGAACGATGCGCCCAACGCGCCCTTCGGCGGCGAGAAGAACTCCGGCATCGGCCGTTTCAACGGCGACTGGGCCATCGACGAATTCACCACCGACCACTGGCTCAGCGTGCAGCACGGCCCGCGCCCGTACCCCTTCTGAGCGTTCCTTCGAACAACCACAACAACGGAGAAGCCCATGCCTTGCATCCCTTCCCGCGGCGTTCGCCGCATCCTGCCCGCCAGCCTGGCGCTGGTGCTCACCGGCATCGGCCTGCCGGCCCTGGCCGACGGTGACGGCCAGTGGCACGGCGGCGCCAATGTCTACGCCAAGGTCTGCGGACACTGCCACGAGGCAGGCGTCGGCCCGGTGATCAAGGGTCGCCAACTGCCGGTTGAGTACATCAGCGCCATAGTCCGCCACGGCTTCCGCGCCATGCCGGCGTTTCCCGCCGCCTACATCGACGACGACGCGCTCAAGAGCGTGGCGCAGTACATCCAGCAGTCCGCAGCGCCCGCGCAAGCGGCCAGGTGAGGGCATCGCGATGAATATCGAACGTCGAACCCTGCTCAAGGGCATGGCCCTGGGCGCCGCTTCCGGCGTCGCGCTGAACCTGCCGGGCAGCGCCTTCGCCGGCGCCCTGGGGCAGCGCAGCGGCGCTCCGGCGCTGGTACTGCTGGAGCGTCCGGCCCGCGACTCGGCCTTCTACCAGGGCATCCTCGCGGCAACCGACACCGCGCCGCGCGTGCTGCAGGCCAGCGCCGACGGTGAGTTCCTCGCCGCACTCGCCGCCCAGTTGCGCAGCGGTGGCGAAGTACTCGGCCTGCTCGACGACGCCAGTGCCCTGCTGGCAGTCGAGCAAGCACGCAGCGCCGGTGCCCGCGTGCGTTGGCTCGGGCAGCACAGCGTGGACGGCAGCCGTTCGCGCCACCGTCTGCTCAGCGCCGACGCCAGCCACGGCTGCGCCAGCCGACTGGGGCACGCACTGGCTCTCTGCGGCGCCGGCTTCGCCATCAGCGAGTCGCGCCTGGACGGCCTGCACACCCCGTCGCGACTGCAAGCCGCGCCGCGTCGCGCCGGCCAGCAGGAGCAATGGGCCGCCGCCCTCGGCTTCGCCCTCGCCGGTGCCGCGCCCGGCCGCATCGCCCCCAACATCGCCGCCAGCGGGCTGAGCGGCCATTTCGTGTCTTTCTCGATCCAGGCCTGAAGGAGCCCGTCCCATGACCGAAACCAATCAGAACGCCGTGCTCCCCCGTGGCGTGGCAAACACCGAATTCGCCAAGGCGGTGACCAAGTTCCGCGCCCTGCTGGGCGAGGACAACGTGCTGCTCAAGGATGACCAGCTGGTGCCGTACATGAAGATCATGATGCCGGTGCCGGACGCCGAGCACGCGCCGTCCGCTGCGCTCACCGCCACCACCGTGGAGCAGGTGCAGGGCGTGGTGAAGATCTGCAACGAGCACCGCATCCCGATCTGGACCATCTCCACCGGCCGCAACTTCGGCTACGGCTCGGCGGCACCCGGCCAGCGCGGCCAGGTGATCCTCGACCTGAAGAAGATGAACAGGATCCTGCATGTCGACCCGGAGCTGTGCACCGCGCTGGTGGAGCCGGGCGTCACCTACCAGCAGTTGTACGACTACATCGAGGAAAACAACCTGCCGCTGATGCTGTCGATGTCGGCGCCGTCGGCCATCGCCGGCCCGGTGGGCAACACCCTCGACCGTGGCGTGGGCTACACCCCCTATGGCGAGCACTTCCTCATGCAGTGCGGCATGGAAGTGGTACTGGCCAATGGCGACGTGCTGCGCACCGGCATGGGCGGGGTCAAGGGCGAGAATAGCTGGCAGGTGTTCAAGTGGGGCTACGGCCCGAGCCTGGACGGCATCTTCACCCAGTCCAACTTCGGCATCTGCACCAAGATGGGCTTCTGGCTGATGCCCAAGCCGCCGAAGTACAAGCCGTTCGCCATCCGTTTCGAGAACGAGAGTGACATCGCCGAGATCGTCGAGGTCCTGCGGCCGCTGCGCATCGCCCAGATCATCCCCAACGCGCTGGTGATCGCCAACGTGCTGTGGGAAGCCGGCAGCGCCAACGTGCGGCGCAGCGACTACATCCGCGAGCCGGGCGCAACCCCGGATTCGGTGGTCAAGCAGATCATGAAGGACAAGGGCCTGGGTGCCTGGAACGTGTATGCCGCGCTGTACGGTACCGAAGAGCAGGTGGAGGTGAACTGGAAGATCGTCCAGCAGGCCATCGCCGCACTGGGCAAGGGTACGCTGATCACCGAGGAGGAAGCCGGCGGCACCCAGCCGTTCGACTACCGCGCCAAGCTGATGAAGGGCGTGCCCAACCTGCAGGAGTTCGGCCTGTACAACTGGCGTGGCGGCGGCGGCTCGATGTGGTTCGCGCCGGTCAGCCAGGCGCGCGGCAGCGAGACCGACAAGCAGATGCAACTGGCCAAGCGGATCCTCAACAAACATGGCCTGGACTATGTCGGCGAGTTCATCGTCGGCTGGCGCGACATGCACCATGTGATCGACGTGCTCTACGACCGCACCGACCCGGCGCAGACCCAGGCCGCCCATGCCTGCTTCAGCGAGCTGCTGGATGAGTTCGAGAAGCTCGGCTACGCCGTGTACCGGGTGAATACCGCGTTCATGGACCGCGTGGCGGACAGCTACGGCCCGGTGAAGCGCCGCGTGGATCATGCCATCAAGCGTGCGCTGGACCCGAACAACATCTTCGCCCCCGGCAAGTCCGGCATCGACCTCGACGCCTGACCCCTCCGCGCGGCCCCGTTCGCGGGGTCGCGCTCGTCGCCTGTGCCGGCCCACCCGGCGCGGGACGGCTACGCTTCGAGCATCGCGCCGCCCTCCGTGCCCAGCACGGCTCATGGAAGCCAGGCGCCCTTGTCCGCCGCGGAGGCGCTCGTCATGGCTCACCCCCTCTCCAGCCTCGGTATCGTGCATACCGCTATCAGCCTGGTGCCACTGGCCGCGGGCCTCTGGGCCTTCCGCCGCGCCGGACGCATCGACCCACGCACCGTGCTCGGCCGCTGGTATGTGTATGGCATGAGCGCCTCGGTGCTGACCGCCTTCGGCCTGTCCAGCACGGGCGGCTTCAATGCCGGGCACGCCATCGGCATCCTCACCCTGCTGACTATCGTGGTGAGCTGCTACGCGCACCGCTTCGGCGCGCTCGGCAACCTGCGCGACTACCTGGAAACCGGGGCGATGAGCTTCAGCTTCTTCCTGATGATGATCCCTACGCTCAACGAATCGCTGTCGCGCCTGCCACCGGGCAATCCCATCGGCAACGGCCCGGACTCGCCACCGGTGCAGACGGCCATTCTGGTCGCGCTGGTTCTTTTCGTGGCTGGCGTGCTCTACCAGTTCTACCGCATCCATCGCCGCCGCGTGCCACCCGCGCGGCCCGCGCACTAACCGGCGACGGTCTATGCTGGCGGGTCCATCGTCCGGGAGCACTGCCATGACCGTCCGCCGTATCGTCGCCAACCTCGCCGCCGGCAAGCCCGGCGAAGTCGCGCGCTTCTATCGCGAGCTGTTCGACCTGGATATCGTGATGGACCACGGCTGGCTGATCACGCTTGCCAGCGCTGGCAGCGCACTGGTGCAACTGAGCCTGGCCAGCGAAGGTGGCTCCGGCGCGCCGGTACCGGACCTGTCCATCGAGGTGGACAACCTCGACGAGGTGCACGAACGCGCCCTCGCTGCCGCCCAGCAGGTGGTCTACCCGCTGACCGACGAACCCTGGGGTGTGCGCCGGTTTTTCCTGCGCGACCCACTGGGCACCGTGATCAACGTGCTGGAACACAGCCACTGAGACCACCACGGGAAGGCTGCGCGCCATCCCGCGAGTAGTCTTGCGCCGTTGCCGCTCAGCGGTTGAGGAACGCCAGCAGGTCCTCGTTGACCTGATCCGCCTGGGTAGTGCACATGCCGTGGGAGCCGCCCTTGTAGACCTTCAGCTCGCCCTGCCGGACGAACTCCACGGAACGTCGGCCAGCGGCGTCGATGGGGACGATCTGGTCATCGTCGCCGTGCAGGATCAACGCCGGTACGTCGATCTTCTTCAAGTCTTCGGTGTAGTCGACCTCGGAAAACTCGCGGATACACAGGTACTGGCCGTGGATGCCGCCAGTCATGCCCTGCAGCCAGAAATTGTCGATCACCCCCTGGGAAACCTTGGCGCCCGGCCGGTTGTAGCCGTAGAACGGCAGCGCGAGGTCCTTGTAGAACTGCGAGCGGTCCTCCCTCACGCCCTTGCGGATACCGTCGAACACCTCGATCGGCAAGCCGCCGGGGTTGGCTGCGGACTTGAGCATGATCGGCGGCACAGCGCCGATCAGCACCGCCCCGGCCAGCCTCCGGGTGCCGTGGCGGCCAATGCAGTGCGCTACTTCGCCACCGCCGGTGGAGTGCCCGACCAGCGTTGCGCCCTTGAGGTCCAGCGCGTCGATCAGTGTCGCCAGGTCATCGGCATAGGTATCCATGTCGTTGCCGGCGGACGGCTGGCCGGAACGACCATGTCCGCGGCGGTCATGGGCTATGACCCGGTAGCCCTTCTGCACCAGGAACAGCATCTGCGCATCCCACGCATCGGCGTTCAGCGGCCAGCCGTGGGAGAACACCACCGGTTGGCCACTGCCCCAGTCCTTGTAGAAGATTTCGGTGCCATCTTTCGCTTTCACGATGCTCATTTGGGTCGTTTCCTTCATGGATTGGTTGAAAAGAAACGCCGCGACTACAGCGTCGGCGAACCGCTCTACGGCAGGGGCTGAGCATAGATGGGCAGCGGGGCCGGACGCTGCCGCGGGCAGGATTTCCGACGAGCGATCGCTCCGTCCGGCTTACCTTGCGCGCACTGGCGGGGCTGACTAGGGTGAAACCACTCCCGACGCACGCAAGCCGAACTGCCGGAGCCCCATCATGTCCCTCGTGCTCTACGGTCATCCGTTCTCCTCGTACACGCAGAAGGCCCTTGTCGCGCTCTACGAGAATGGCATTGCCTTCGAGTTCCGCTGCCTCGGGCCGGACAAGCCGGAGCACACCGACGACTGGCTGCGCCTGTGGCCGCTGGCCAAGTTCCCGCTGCTGCGGGACGGCCAGCGCAGCGTGGTCGAGACCAGCATCATCATCGAGTACCTGCAACTGGCCTACGGCGGCCCGCAGCGCCTGCTGCCGGACGATCCGATGGCGGCGCTGGACGTGCGCTTCCTCGACCGCTTCTTCGACCTGCATGTGATGAGCCCGGTGCAGCATGCGGTCAGCGGCGCGCTGAGCGGCGATGCGATCCGCCGGCGCGACGGCCTGGCGGAAGCGGTGACGAAACTGCAGCTCGCCTACGCCTGGCTGGAGAGCCATATCGCCGGCAGGACCTGGGCCGCCGGCGAGCACTTCACCCTCGCCGACTGCGCGGCCGCGCCAGCACTGTTCTACGCCGACTGGACCCACCCCGTCGGCGACGCCTACCCCGGCGTTCGCGCGTACCGCTCGCGCCTGCTGGCCCGCCCGTCGTTCGCCCGTGCGGTGGAAGAGGCCCGGCCCTATCGCCCGCTGTTCCCGCTGGGAGCACCGGAACGGGACTGACCGCGACGGTGCGGCCTGCGGGCGTCGGGAAGGTCTCTGTCGCGCTGCGCCAGGGCCATCGTGCTTTGCGTCCTCGCCCACGCTTTGCCAGAATGCGCACCCTTCACGCAGCGACGCCATCCATGACCGACATCCCCATCGAACTGGTCCAGACCGGCCCCGAACACGCCGAGCTGATCCGCAACCTCTACCAGTACTACGCCTACGACTCGTCGGACTGGGAACAGGAAGACGTGGAGGTCGACGGGCGCTTCTACGTTCACCAACAGCACCTGGCGCGCTATTGGAGCGAGCCGCAATGGAGCGCCAACCTGATCCTCGCGGACGGTTTCATCGCCGGCTTCCTGCTGATCGAGCGCAGCGAACTGGAAGGCGTCGAAGCGCTGGAGCTGGCCGACCTCTTCGTGCTCAGGAAGTATCGCCGGCTGGGCATCGGCCGTGCGCTGGCGACCCAGGTGCTGCTTGGCGGCGACACCCCCTGGCTGGTGCGTTTCTATCGCCAGGACAGCGTGGCCCAGGCATTCTGGCGCGCGGTACTGGATGACCTGCCGCGGCCTGTGCTCAGGGTAGAACCGGGGGACGACTCGCAACTGCTGAGCTACCTGGTGACGACCTCGACCCACTGACCTCCCGGGTTGCCGGCGCCGGGCAATTCTGCTGGGATGCCGGTATCCCCGCGGCACGAGACACCATCATGGCCTCCTACGAGGAACTCTTCGCCATCGGTGAACGCTTCGAAGCCTTCATCGCCCACGGCCTGCCGGACGAAATCGCCGGCGCCCGCACGATACAGGCCAGGCTCGCCGAGCCGGGCGTCATCGGCGACACCACCCGCCAGCGCATCGGCAGGATAGAGCGACGCTACCACCTGCTGGTGGCCGGCGAGATGTGGTGCCCGGACTGCCAGATCAACGTCACCGTGCTGGATTACCTGCAACGCACCCAGCCACGTATCGACATGGCGATCATCACCAAGGGCCGCGCCGAGGACGACCTGCGCGAACGGCTGGAACTCGAACGCATCCCGATACCGGTGGTGGCCGTACTGGACGAGCGCTTCCAACTGGTCGGCCGCTTCATCGAACGGCCGCAGGTGGTGGTCGCCGGCGGCGACGCGCTGAAGCCGGACTACCGCGCCGGGCTCTACCTGGAAAGCACCCTGACCGATCTGCTCGACATCCTCGAAGCCGCCGAAGGCCGCGCCTGAAAGCCCGCACGGAATCAGCCCGTGCTTGTTCGCGACGTCTGGAACGCTGGCTCCGGATGCTCACCTGGCGCTGCGCCTTCCTGCCCGATTGATTCGCTGGCGCACGCCCTTCGCCTTGCCCGACGGGGCCTTGAAGAGGCCCTGAGTCCCTCCGCCCGTCCCGTTCGAGGACAGCCGCCCATCCCCTGCCCCGCCACCCAGTGAACTCCGGCCATCTGCCGGCTGTCTGTCAGCTGTCGGCCCTCCGGGCGGTTCGCATGGCCCTTGGCCAGTTGGCGCAGGAACGCGCCCCGCACCGTCCGTTGACGTTCGCGTCCACAACAATTCGCCGGGCCGGCGATTCCGCTCCCGTTCGACGGGTCTGTTTCTATCGCCATGTGAAGATTGCCCATGTCCCTATCCCGCCCGTTCGCCCCCCGTGTTACCTCCCTCCGGACCCACGCCGCCAGTGCCTGCCTGTTCGGCGGTCTGCTGGCGGCCACGATGCCCGCCGTGGCCGAAGAGACGCCCGGCAACACCCGCTGGGTGAACGACAGCCTGACCACCTACGTGCGCAGCGGCCCGACCGACGGCTACCGCATCGTCGGCACCCTCGTCTCCGGGCAGAAGGTCGAACTGCTGAAGACCCAGGACGATTACAGCCAGGTGCGCAGCGAGAACGGCAGCACCGTCTGGCTGCCCAGCCGCGACCTGCAGGACAAGCCCGGCCAGGCCGAACGCCTGCCGCAACTGGAGCAGAAGGTCACCGAGCTGACCAGCCAGCTGGCCGGCATCGACGACGCCTGGAAGGCCCGCGTGCAGGGCATGCAGGAAACCCTCGACGCGCGCAGGAAACTCATCGACGAGCTTCAGGCGGCACGCACCTCCCTCGATAGTGAACTCAGCCAGGCGCGTTCGGAGCTGCGCGCGGCGCAGGCGCAGCTCGGCGATGAGAACAAGCAGGTGCTGATGCGCTACATGACCTACGGCGGCAGCATCGCCGGCGCCGGCCTGCTGGCTGGCCTGATCCTGCCGACGCTGCTGCGCGTGCGGCGCAAACGTAACGACCAGTGGGTCTGACCATCCGCCGTTCCGGCAAGCGTCAGGCATAGGCCTGATCGGCGCCCACGGGGCAGGCCGCTGGGGCACGTTTCCCAGTGGCTGCGCCTGGCCGTGGCGGCACGTTCTGCGCCGGCATTGCGGACCAGGCGCCGGAAGCCCGGTGTTGCACACCTCAGCCGCTTGGGCCCGCTGCTACTGACCAGGTGCTTGCGGCCCACCGCAGCGGGCGGCCCATCCGGGCCGTCCATCGATGGGGTCATGGCACAGGCGATGTCGTCGGGCAGGCCATCAGTAACCGCGCAGATCATCCACCGGCATCGCCGGCGGCATGCCGGTGATGTGTTCCAGCGTACGGCTGACGATTCCCAGGGCATTGTCGAAGCAGCCGTGGGACGAATCGATCCAGGTTTCCGGGCTCTTGCAGGTGAGCACCCGGGGCGCGCTCAGCACCTGGATCCTCCCACCTTTCCTGAGCCCCGCCTTCGCCAGCGCCTGCCGCCAGTTGCCCAGCGCCTCGCCGGTGGCCGACGAGCCATCCCAGCCGCGATAGCCGGTGTCCAGCACATTCTCCAGGCCGAGGATCGGCGTGCGCAGGTCGCCCTCCAGGGCGTTGGATACCAGGTACAGCAGCGACTTGCGGTAGATCGCCGCGGTGTTGTCGTCACGCTCGACCTGGTCGGAGAGAATGTCCAGGTACAGTTTCTTCATCAGCCTGTCGTGGGGCGCGTAGTGGCGGTTGGCGAACTGCACGGTGCAGGCCGGCGCGTAGAGATGGATCGAGGCCACGCACTCGTCGACCCCGCGCGCCGCCATCGCGTCGATCAGCCAGCCGAGGAAGATCGAGCCGGCGGAATGGCCGACCAGGTGGATTTCCAGGTTCTTGCCCCAGGTTCGTTGCAGGTTCTGCAAGGCGCTGACCAGCAGGTCGCCGCCGCGCGTGGTGAGGGTGGCGAACTCGGCGTTTTCCTTCATCTCACTCCAGATCGGCCGCGCCAGCGGCCGCCCGACGGTCGCCTCCAGCAAGCTGTCGGTGGCGTCGGTCAGGGCCTCGCGTACGCCGCCAGCGCGCGCCGGCTCGCTGCGGAAGCGGTCGGCGATGATGTCGCCGATGGACTCCAGCACGCCGGTCTTCCACACCACGAACAGCGGGTAGCAGCCATTGCCGATGAAGAAGCGCCCCATCGCACGGGCGCGGGTGATCGCCGCGTCCTCGCTGTTGAGGCCGCCGTGACAGTAGATCACCAGTCGCTTGGTGGCCGAGTCCTGGCTACGCAGCCACTGGTCAGGCAGGGTGCACGCCTGGAACAGCAGCGTTCGGGTCAGCTCGTCCTGGGTCAGGTAGCGGCTCACCCGGCCATCGTTGCCCAGCACTACGCTGTGTTCGTAGGCAGTCGCTTCGTCCCACCACTGACTCTTGTTCGCGCCCGCCCTTGCCGTGCTCTGCTGGCTGCTGGAGGCCAGCCGGCCAAGTACCACGCCCGGCACCCCGAGGGCTGCCACCCAGGCATCCATCGCGTTGGCCAGCCAGTCGGCATAGGTGAGCACGGCGAACCCGCCGCTGCCCCAGCTCTTGCCCCAGGAGTTCTGCACGATGAAGCCGTCGCCGTTGAAACCGACCAGGGCGAAGGCATGGCCGTTTTCCTGAGAAGCCCGCCCGTTGAAGGCGATGCGCGGCACCGTGGTGTGATTGATCGATGCCGGCGTCTTTTTCCCCTTGCCGGTCTTCAGTTCCCAACCGTCATGGGTGAACGCCGATACGTAGATGGCGCCCACTTCCTGGATGGCCGCCTGCAGGTCGGTGATCGACTTGACGTCGATGCGGTAGTACACGCCCAGGGTAGTGCGGATCGCGCTGGCGACGTAGCCGAAACGTGGCTGGGTGATGCCTTGCGCCTTGTAGGGCCAGTCCGTTTCCGGGCATACGCCGTGGTGGAACCAGCCTTTGAGCGCGCCCCGGCAACTGGAGCCTTCGTAGTCTTCGCCGGAATACTCGTCGTAGCGCCGCGCGAAGTCATACAGCATGCGCGGGCTGACCGGCTGGAAGTTGAACTCCGGTTCGCGGCCCTGCTTGCGCCAGAGCAGGTAGTTGATCACGCAGGCAAGGCCGAAGCCGGTGCAGGCGCCCTCCTGCCCCTGGTCGAGAATCAGCCCGGCCTTGGTGTAGCGCACCAGGTAGTTGGACAGTTCGGCGCTGCTGGGGTACTCCTCCATCAGGCTGACCGGCGGCGGCAGGTAGGGACGGTCGCGCAGGTCCACAGGGTCCTTGCTGGCATTGAGCCTTGGCATCCCGGACGCCGGGCTCGCGGCGCCGGCACCCGCGCCCACCGCGGGCGGGGGTGGGAGGGCCTGGCTGGCGATCTCGAACACGCTGAAGAAACGATCCAGCCCGTGGCTGCCGCCATTCACCAGCTTGCGGGCGGCGAGAAAATCCCTCGCCTTGCCGACCAGTCCCTTGGGCAGCACGGCACGCATTTGCTTCGCGCAGTCGGCCAGGAACTGCGCCAGCAGCGTGGCCGCCACTTCAGGCGCATTGGCGAGGTCCGGCTGGCTGACGATGTCCACGTCGATGACCGCGGCATATTGCGTGTAGTTCGCCCGCCCGGTCAGTTGCACGAAGCCACGGCCACGGAAGCTCGCGCCATCGCCCTGCTGGATGTTACCCAGGTCCCTACGCCCCTCGTAGGCGCTGAACGATGGCTGCCCGGCCAGCGTATTGAATTGCGAGGGGAATTCAGAGATCGGCACGAAGCCTTCGGTCTCCGCGCGAATGGTGCCCAGCGCCGCCAGCACCATCGCCCGGCTGGTCAGACCGGCCACTTCGAGCGCGGCCGCTACATACGGCAGATAGCGGCGGACACTGGAAGGCTTGGCCGTCGGAAACAGCGTCTGCACTTCCGGCAGGCTGAAGCCGATGCCCTGCAGCGGCAGCAGGTCGAGCAGGCTCAGGCAGTACGCGCCGACCACGCCGTCGGCGATCACCCCGACACCGGACTGCCAGTGCCGCACCGCCGACTCGGTCTGCGCATCGAACACATCGCCGTTGGCAAGCCCCTCAAACTGCGCGGCGTCCGCGCCCAGTACCTCGGCCAGCCGCTTGCGCAGTTTGCCGACCGCCGTTCCCTCATGACCCTTGAACAAGAGTGTGTCCATGATGCCGTCTCCCGCTGTCCGCCGATGATTTGCGATGCAACACGGCACGTTGCCCACAGAAAGCCCATCGACCGACAACCCAGACACACGGCCACACCGTTCCACGAGAGCAGCATGCTCCGGGGCACCCGCCCCGTTCCTGTAACCACGTGCGCCTCCCTGGCTGCCCGGCGCCACGCGGTCTTGAGTTGAACTATAGTCCGGCCGCCGCCACTACCGCCGACACCCGGACGGACGTGTCAGCCGCCGGCGTGCGCACGCTCCAGGGCGGCCATGTCGAGCTTTTTCATGGTGAACAGCGCCTGCATGGCGCGCGCGGATTTCTGCGCATCCGGGCCGGCCACCAGGTCGCCCAGATGACGCGGCACGATCTGCCAGGACACCCCGAAGCGGTCCTTCAGCCAGCCGCACATCTGCGCTTCCTCCGGGCCGCCGGCGGATAGCCGGTCCCAGTAGTGGTCGATCTCCGCCTGACTATCGCAACTGACTATCAGCGAGATGGCCTCACTGAACACGAACGCCGGCCCGCCGTTGAGCGCCAGGAAGTTCTGGCCATCCAGCTCGAAGGCCACGGTCAGCACCGAACCAGGCTCCTTGCCGTGATGCTCGCGGCCCATCTCGCTGTAGTGGGCGACGCTGCCGATGCGCGAATTGGGAAAGATGCCGGTGTAGAACGTCGCGGCCTCTTCGGCCTGGTGATCGAACCACAGGCAGGGACTGATGCGTTGCAGGCTGGGCATGGCGATTCTCCTGTTCCTCGCGCGGCCGACAGGGCCGACGTACGGACTGGTCGTTCCGGCGCCGGCGCAATCGACAAGTCTAGGCGCCCGCCCGGCGCCATCCGGACGACCGGTCGAACGGTGCCCTGGCAGCAAACCGACGCCAACTGTCCGTTTTCGCTCCCTGCCGCCGATTGCTGCCACCGGAGCGCGGATTTCCAATACAGGGGTACGCGGCGAGGGCCCCGCCGTATCACAAGGCACACACCTGGAGATAACCATGAGCCTCGACCTGAACGGCGTGAAAGTTCCCGACAGCACCCTCGCCCGCGCCATCACCGAGATGGTCCGCGATAACGCCACCCCGCTGCTCTTCCACCACTCATCGCGGGTCTACTACTGGGGCGCGCTGACCGGCGCGCGCAAGGGGCTGGAGTACGACGCCGAGCTGCTCTATGCCGGCGCCATGTTCCACGACATGGGCCTGATGCCGCGTTATTGCAGCCAGTGCGAACGTTTCGAAGTGGACGGTGCGGACTGCGCCGCCGAGTTCCTGCGCAGCCACGGTATCGCCGAAAACGACATCGAGACGGTGTGGACGGCCATCGCCCTGCACACCACGCCCGGTATCCCGCAGCATATGAAAGCGGAGATCGCGCTGGTCACCGCCGGAGTGGAGATGGACGTGCTGGGCATCGCCTACGAGCAGTTCACCGACGCACAGCGCAGCGCCGTGGTGAATGCCCATCCCCGTGGCGGGCAGTTCAAGCAGGACATCCTGCAAGCCTTCTACGACGGCATCAAAGGCAAGCCGGAAACCACCTTCGGCAACGTCAAGGCCGACGTGCTGGCCATGAAGGACCCGAACTTCGTGCGCGGCAACTTCTGCGAGGTGATCCTCGCTTCCGACTGGGCAAGCTAATCCTTCGGCACGATGGGCGTGCCCAGTACACCGGGTTCGCCCAGCAACTGCCCCAGCCACTGCATGAACACCCGAACCCGACGCGGCAGGCGGCGATGGGCATATAGCAGCGAGATCTCCATCGGCGGCAGCGGCACATCCGCCAGCACCTGAACCAGCCGCCCCGCCTGCAGGTCGTCGAGCACGCCGTGCACCGGCACCTGGATCAGCCCAAGCCCGCCCATTGCCGCACTTTCGTAGGCCTCGGCATTGTTCACCGACAGCGCTCCGCTCATCGGCTGGTAACGGGTTTCACCCTGCAGCAGATACTCGAAGCCGGACGGACGCGCGCCAAGCACGCTGACGTAGTGGATCAGCCGGTGCCCGGCCAGGTCGTCCAGGGTCTCCGGCACGCCATGCTCAGCGAGATAGCCGGGGCTCGCGCACGTCACCTGGGGAAACTGCCCCAGGCTGCGCGCGACTACCGAGGCATCGTTGACCGCACCGACCCGCACCACACAATCGAAGCCCTCGCGCACCAGGTCGACGCGCCGGTCGGTGCAGCTCACCTCCAGCTCCAGCGCCGGGTGTCGCGCCAGGAAATCGCCCAGGCGCGGCATCACCAGCTTGCGCGCCATCACTGTCGGCATGTCCACCCGCAGCCGACCGCCCAGCGCCTCGTCGTGCCGGCGGAACAGCCCCTGCAACTCATCCATTTGCGCGAGCAGTTCCTTGCCGCGCTCGTACAGCACCAGGCCGTCCTGGGTCGTCGTGACCTTGCGCGTGGTGCGCTGCAACAGGCGGGTGCCAAGCAGCTCCTCAAGGCTCTGGATGTGCTCGGAAACGGTGGAGCGCGGCAGCCCGAGCTGTTCGCCGGCCTGGGTGAAGCTGGCCAGCTCGGTGACGCGGACGAAGGTGCGCAGAAGGTCGGGCCTGATCATGGTCATGGGTCTTTACTGGGCGAAATCGTGGGAGCCAATTGTTCGGCTGTCCCGACCAGTATTTCCGAATTTTGCAGATTTATCACAGATCAATCGAACAATAAGCTCTCATCCAACCCCACCCACCAGGAGCTACACCATGACCCGCAAGATCGCCCTCATCACCGGTGCCAGCCGCGGCCTGGGCCGCAACGCCGCCCTGCACCTCGCCGCCGCTGGCGTGGACATCATCGGCACCTATCGCAGCAAGGCCGCCGAAGCCCAGGCGGTGGCCGCCGAGATCGAGAAGCACGGCGGCCATGCACTGATGCTGCCGCTGGAGGTGGCCGACAGCGCCAGCTTCGATGCCTTCGTCGGCACGGTCGGCGAAGCGCTGCGCACCCGCTTCGGCTGCGAGCGCTTCGACTTCCTGCTGAACAACGCCGGCATCGGCATCCATACCTCTTTCGCCGAAACCAGCGAAGCGCAGTTCGACCAGTTGCTGAACATCCAGCTCAAGGGCCCGTTCTTCCTCACCCAGAAGTTGCTGCCGCTGATCGCCGAGGGCGGGCGCATCCTCAACGTGTCCAGCGGCCTGACCCGCTTCACCCTGCCCGGTTACGCCGCCTACGCGGCCATGAAGGGCGCGATGGAAGTACTCACCCGGTACCAGGCCAAGGAGCTCGGCGCGCGCGGCATCGGTGTCAACATCATCGCCCCCGGCGCCATCGAGACTGACTTCGGCGACGGCCTGGTACGCGACAACGCGGAGGTCAACCGGCAGATCGCCAGCAACACCGCCCTGGGCCGCGTCGGCCTGCCTGACGACATCGGCGGCGCCATCGCCGCGCTGTTCTCCGACGGCAGCCGCTGGATCAACGGCCAGCGCGTCGAGGCCTCGGGCGGCATGTTCCTCTGAGACACGCGCCCTGCCGCCGCATCCCATGCCCGGCAGGGCGCAGGAAAAGAATTTGTCATTCCCAGACTACGGGGTCCTTTCGGGTTGCTCCATCGTGCCGGGTGACCGCCACCCTCTCCACGCTCAGGGTCTTCCGAGGCCGGATGATCCGTGAGAGGGGCCGGAGAACAATGCGCAACGCAGCGCAGCCCGACCCTGACAGGAGCCTTGCATGAGCCATCCAGACGCGAACGACCCCGTAGCCCCCATCCATTTCGCCCGCCGCGACATCCTCAAGGCGCTCGCTGCCATCGGCGCGGCAGGAGCGACCTTCTCGCTGTCGAGCCTGCCGTCGTTCGCCACGTCCCAGGACCGCATCTATCAGTTGGCCATGCAGGCATACGTCTACGGCTACCCGATGGTCTATTTCGCCCGCTATCGCTACCGCCTGATGATGCAGGCCGCACCAGTCACCGGGCAGCGCTATCGCTGGGGCGAGTGGACGCACAAGAACGCCATCGTCACCCCGGCGGTACCCGGCGCGCCGCAGACCGACACGCTGTACTCGGTGCTGTGGCTGGACTTGCGCAAGGAGCCCTACGTCCTGACCGTGCCGGCGATGGACAAGCGCTACTGGAGCCTGCAGTTGTGCGATCTCCTCGGCGTCACCTGCGGCCTGCCCACCCACCGCAGCCTGCCAGCGGGCGGACGCATCGCGGTGGTCGGCCCGGACTGGGACGGCAAGCTGCCGGACAACCTGGACCTGGTGGTGCGCTCGCCGATGGCGGAAACCTTCAACGTGCTGCGCATGTTCTTCGCCGACGACGCGGATCGGCTCAAGGTCATCGGCTACCAGCAGGGCTTCCACGTCGCGCCGTTGTCCGCCTATCTCACCGGGCAGACATCTGTACCTGGAATCGCCGCCGAGCTGAGCGAGCTGCCGCAACCCGAACAGGACCCGCTGGCCGACCTCAAGACCTTGCAGGCGATGTGGCTCGAATGCCCGCCGCCGGCCCGGGACGAGGCTCTCACCGCCACCTTCGCCGCACTCGCGCTGGGCACTGGCGCCCAGGGCTTCGAGCATCTGCCGGCCGATGTCCAGGAAGCGCTGCACCGCGCCGAGAAAGACGCGCGCCAGCAGGTCATCGCCGGCACCCGCGCACTGGCCGGCACGCACTCGGCCAATGGCTGGACCATTCCCCGGCCACGCATCGGCTACTACGACGACAACGACTACCTGTACCGGGCAAGCATCACACTGCTCGGCACCATTGCCCTGCCCGCCTCGGAGAACCCCTACTACCTGCTGCAGAAGGACGGCAGCGGCATGGCACTGAGCGGCGACGCTCGCTATGAGCTGCATTTCACCCGCGACGAGATTCCCCAGGCGCAGGCGTTCTGGTCGCTGCACGCCTACACCAACCGCTACACGGTGATCGACAACCCGCTCAACCGCTACGCCATCAGCGACCGCAGCACGGGCCTGCAATACACCGAGGACGGCGGCCTGGTGGTCTACCTGCAGGCTGACGATCCGGGCGCGGACAAGCGCGGCAACTGGCTCCCCGTCAAACGCGGCGAGCCGTTCTGGCTGATCGTCCGCGCCTACGAGCCCCTGGGCACGATCAAGGATCTGAGCTGGCAAGGCCCACGCCTGCGCAAGCTGGCCTGACGCCGCAACGCCCGCGCCGCGCTCAGCCGCGGCGCGAGCGATAGCCGCCCGGCGTCATCTCGTACCAGCGCCGAAAGGCGCGGATGAAGCTCGATTGCTCGTCGAAGCCGAGCCTGTCGGAAATCTGCCCGATGCTCGCATCGCTGGCATCGAGCAGGTCAGCCGCCAGCAGACGCCGGTGTTCGTCGACGAGCGCGGTGAAGCTCCAGCCTTCGCGCTGCAACGCACGGTGCAGTGTGCGCGGCGTCATGTGCAGGCGCTCGGCGACCTGCTCCATACCGGGGTTGTCGGCCAGGCAGTGCAACACCTCGGCACACACCCGCTCCATTTCCGAAGCGTCCCCGGTCTGCTCGGCATACTCGTCCAGGGAGGTCGTGAGCGCCTCGCGGATGGCCTCGCTGCCAGCATTGCGCGGTACCTGCAACGCTTCCAGGTCCAGGATCAACTGGTCCTGGGCGGCACCGAAGACTATCGGTACGCGTGTCTGCCGCAGCCACGGCTGCGGGTCGGCCGGCTCCGGCCGCCGCAGGTGCAGTTCGCGCGCGGCGGATGCCGCGCCAGGCAGGCTGCGCAGATGGCTCAACTGGCGCATCACCCAGAAGTCCACTTCCGCATGGGCCGGATAGTAGTCCTCGTAGGGCTGCAACCTGAGCCGTACCTCGTTGCCCGAGTGCACCACTTCCTGCGGCGCGTGGCCGGCCAGCAACGGCCAGTAGCGCTGCATCTGTTCGAGCGCGGCCAGCCGGGTGGGCATCAGCTGCATGAGGTAGCCCAGCCCTTGCAACTGGACCGGATCATCCATCCGGGCCAACTCCAGGCCAATGCCTTCGTCGCCACTCTGCCGCACCGCCACTTCCCAGAAACGCCTGGCCAGGAACAGCGGCAGCCGCAGGTTAGCGGTGCGCAGCATGGACATCGACACCCCCCAGTCGGACAGCACGCGCGCAATATCCAGCCCGCGCAGCTCCAGCCCCAGCAGCCAGCCCAGAGCGATCGACCCACACAGCGACGCCCGATAGCGGTGTCCCGGAAAACTTTTTGTCTCGTCGCGCCTATCGACTAGCACGCCCTTGCTCCCATCGTGCGACACAGGCCGTGTTCGATCACGGCCGGGGACCGGAATCGTAGTCACCGCACTTCGAATTCCGCAACGCCTCTGCCAACAACAAGAAAACAGGTACGTCCTAGCATGAAAGACAATGCTCTTCCGCGTGCATTTGCGCATCCGACGCTGCTGGCCCTGTGCATCGCCGCCAGCATCAGCCAGGGGGCTCACGCCAGCACCTGGCAACTGAACGATGACTGGAGCGCCACCACCAATACCACCCTGAGCTTCGGCACCAGTTGGGCGATGGAGAACCCCGACAAGCATCTGCTGACCGCCGCCGACGCCCGCAGCATCGGCCGCGACGGCAGCGGCATCAACTACAACGGCGACGACGGCAAGCTCAACTACCGCAAGCACGATGTCATCTCCACGCTCTACAAGGGCATCACCGACCTGGACGTGCAGGACGGTACCCAGGGCGTGTTCCTGCGCTTCAAGTACTGGTACGACCAGGCGATGGAGAACAACGACGGCGACTTCCGCAAGTTCGACGATTCGGGCTGGCAGCCGCTGGCGCGCTTCCAGGGTTTCCGCAACCTCGACGCCTACGCCTGGAAGGACTTCCAGGTCGCCGACCGCAAGCTCGGGGTCAAGGTCGGCAAGCAGGTGCTCAGTTGGGGCGAGGCGCTGTTCCTGCAGAACGGCATCAACGCCATCAACCCACTGGATGTCTCGGCCTTCAACCGCCCCGGCGTCGAGCTCAAGGAAGGCCAGTTGCCGGTGGAGATGGTCAGCTTCAACTACGACCTGGCCGACAGCGTGAGCCTCGAAGGCTTCTGGCAGTACAACTTCCGTCCCTCGGTGCTGGACGGCTGCGGCACCTTCTTCAGCAGCAACGACAACATCCAGGAAGGTTGCCAGATCGACTACATGGTCTCGGGCGGCACCGCGACCACCGCGCAGGCCATCGCCCAGGGCCGCTATCTGCAACGCACCGCCACCGACTACCCGAACGACACCGGGCAGTACGGCCTGGCCGTGCACTACGTGATCGAGGCGCTGAACGATGCTGACCTCGGCCTGTACTACGCCAACTACCACAGCCGCACACCGCAGATCGACGGCGTGATCGCCCGCAAGGGACCGGTCAGCGCCACCCGCACCAACATCAACACCGGCGACTACTACACCGTCTATCCCGAAGACATCCGCATGTTCGGCGCCAGCATGAGCGGCGTGATCGGCAGCACCGCGGTGTTCGGCGAACTGAGCTACCGGCCGAACATGCCGGTGGGCTACAACCCCGCCGACCTGGTGGCACTGCTCTCCGGCCAGGCGAACACGCCTATCCAGCCCATGACCGCCGCCGAACTCAGAGCGGCACGCGGCCAGGAAGTGCAGGGCTACGCGCGGATGCCGGTGTGGCAGTTCAGCCTGGGCGCCACCGACACCATTTCCAACGTACTCGGTGCCAACCGCTTCGCCTGGGCTACCGAGGCCGGCGCCAACTGGGTGCAGGGAATCGGCGATGACCGCTTCGGCCGTGCCGGCTCCTTCGGCCGCACCACGCCAACCAACGGCGCAGTGTGCTCGGCGGCGAGCGCCGCCGGCAATCCAGGCGGCGTCAGCACCGCCCAGCTTGCCGACTACAACGCCGACAACTGCAACGACGACGGCGTGATGAGCCACTTTTCCTGGGGCTACCGCGCACGCCTGGCGCTGAACTACGAAGACCTGATCCCCGCCACCGTCGTCACCCCGTCGGTCAACTGGCGCCATGACGTCCAGGGCGTCGGCCCGAACTTCCAGGAAGGCCAGCAGGCCGCCAGCCTCGCCCTGACGTTCGACTATCGCAACAACTACTCGCTGGAGCTGGCCTACAACAGCTTCTTCGGCTCCAACGACTACTCAACCATCGATGACCGCGACTTCGCCTCGGTCACCGTGAAAGCGAGCTTCTGACCATGCCTTCACCAATCAACCGACTCCCCCTCGCCCTGGCCCTGCTGCTGGCCTGCGGCCTCAGCCACGCCAAGCAGACCGACGCCTCGGCCCTCGACAACCACCTGACACCGCTGGGTGCCGAACGCGCCGGCAACGCCGATGGCAGCATCCCGGCCTGGACCGGCGGCATGAAACCCGGCGCCGCCGCCGTCGGCGCCAATGGCGACTACGCCGACCCGTTCGCCGGCGAACAGCCGCTGTACGTGATCAGCAAGGCCAACCTCGACCAATACAAGAACCTGCTCAGCGCCGGACAGCAAGCCATGTTCGCCCGCTATCCGGACTACCGCGTGCGCGTGTTCCCCACCCACCGCAGCGCGGCGCTGCCCAGCGCCTACCTCGACGAAACCCGGCAGAACCTCGCCAAGGTCAGCCTCGCCGACGCCGGCAATGGCCTGCAGGGCTACAACTTCGGGGTGCCGTTCGCCGAGCCCACCGAGGGTCTGGAAGTCATGTGGAACCACATGAGCCGTTATCGCGGCGGCTCGATGCGCCGTTCGTTCGCCTCCGCCACCGTGCAGGAGAAAGGCGACTACACCCTGGTGAACTACGACCAGCTCTACGCCTTCCGCGAAAAGCTCTCGGACCTCAAGCAGGACGAGAACCTGCTGTATTTCACCCGGGTGCTCACCACCAGCCCGTCGCGCTATGCCGGAGAAGTGACCCTGGTACAGGAGCCGCTGAACCAGGTCAGCACGCCGCGCGCCGCCTGGCAGTACATCCCCGGCCAGCGCCGCGTGCGCCGCGCACCGACGGTCGCCTATGACAGCAGCGCGCGCTACAGCTTCGGCCAGGTCGTGGCCGACAGCGTCGACGGCTTCAACGGTGCACCGGATCGCTACGACTGGAAACTGCTCGGCAAGCGCGAGCTGCTGGTGGGCTACAACGCATTCGGGCTGGCAAGCAAGCAGGTCAAGTACCAGGACATGCTCAAACCGGGCTTCGTCAACCCGGACCTGGCGCGCTATGAAAAGCACCGCGTGTGGGTTGTCGAAGCCACCCTCAAGCCCGGCGCGCGGCACGTCTACGGCAAGCGTCGGTTCTACATCGACGAGGACAGCTGGCAGATCATGGCCAGCGACATCTACGACAATCGTGGCGAACTCTGGCGCTACTACGAGTCGTTCCTGACTCAGTACCACGACCTGCAACTGCCGCTGACCGCGTTGGAATCCACCTACGACCTGATCTCCGGTCGTTACTCGGTCAACTACCTGACCAACGAGGAACCGCGCAGGATGGAAGTCGGCAAGCCCCTGTCGGAAGCGGAGTTCACCCCGGCCCAGCTCAAGCGCCTGGGTAAATGATCCGTCGGGCCGGCCACCGAGCAACGGTGCCGGCCCGTTTTAACCATGCCAACTCGCGGCCACGCTGCCCGCTTCGCCACCACCCAGCCAGTGAACGGAAGCCATTGCCACCTCTCCAGCCTCTCGCCCCCGGATGACAAGATGACGCCAGACATGCCGCATGACCTGCGGGTGCCGCTATCATCAGTCATGGCTCAATTTCCTGCGCACCCATCCCCGGCCCAGACCACGCTGGCCACCGTCGTCCGTACCATCGCCACGGCGCTGGAGCAGGCCTACGGACTCGACCCGCTGCCGGTACTGCGCAGCGCCGGGATCGATCCCGGCATCATGGACGACGCCGGCACTCGCCTGCCGGTAAGTACGCTCAGCCCGCTGTGGCTGCGCTGCGTCGAAGTCACCGGCGACCCGGACTTCGGCATCCGCGCGGTGCGCTACCACCATCCGGCCAACCTGTACGGCGTGGACCTCGCGCTGTATGCCTGCGCGACCCTGAGCGAAGCCGTCAACCGCCACGTGCAACTGGTCGGAGTAATGAGCACGGTAGCTCACCCCAGCCTCACCCAGGACGCCGCCGGCGACTGGCGCATGGAGTTCCGCCTGTCCGGCGAGCGCACCCCGACCACGGTGGCGAAGGACTTCTACTGGCACTTCCACGTGCGCATGTTCGAACGGCTCACCGGGCAACCCGCGAGCCACTTCCTGCGCCGCATCGAACTGGTCCGCGAAACGCCCGGCGACCGCACCGCCTGGGACGCACTGGGCATTCCGGTACTGTTCGAGCAATCCGCCAGCGCCCTGCTGTTCCGCGCCGACCGCTGGCAGTCACCCTTGCCGGGCTGCAACCCGCGCCTGCTGGCGCAGGTAGAGCGTCCGATCCTCCAGTACCTCGCGCAGCACGGCCTGCCGCTCCCCCTGAGCGCACTGCGCGCACGGCTGGCGGAGTGTCCACTGGCAAACCCCGACATCGACGACCTCTCGGACTCGCTGGACATCCCGCGCGAGCACCTGCTGCGCACGCTGCATCAGCACGACCTGAAGTTCGCCCAACTGCTCGACCAGACCCGCGAGGCCAAGACGCTGCAATTGCTGCGCGACCCGCAGCTTTCCATCGAGCAGATCGCCGAACGCGCAGGCTTCAGCAGCACCAGCAGCCTGGTGCGAGCCTTCCGCCGCTGGCGCGGCGTGACACCGCTGGCCTACCGCAAGCAGCACCTCGGCCAGGGCCAGTGACGAAGCTGGCCCATCGAGGGCCTGGCCTCTACCATCTGTGGATCCGCTTTCCCTGATGCCGCAGAGGCCCCCATGCACACCGCTCTCCTGATCATCGACGTCCAGTTCGACCTCTGCTCCGGCAGCACGCCCTGCTTCGATATCGACAACGTGCTGCAACGCATCAACGGCCTCAGCCGCGCCGCGCGCGCGGCCGCTGTGCCGGTGGTGCTGGTCCAGCACGAAGACAACGACCTGCCCTACCAGAGCGAAGCCTGGCAACTGGAGCCGCGCCTGCTGACCGACGCTGGCGATCTGATCGTGCGAAAGACCACGCCGGATTCATTCCTGCGCACCGAGTTGGCCGGCCTGCTGCAGGCACGCGGCATCGAACACCTGGTGATCTGCGGCCTGCAGAGCGACTACTGCGTCGACACCACCACCCGCCGCGCCCTTGCCCTGGGCTACGCGGTGACGCTGGCGAGCGATGCCCACTCCACGGTGGACAACGCCGTGCTCGGGGCCGCGCAGATCACCGCCCACCACAACGCGGTGCTGGGCAGCATCAGCAGCTTCGGTCCGCGCGCGAAGGTCATCCCTGCCGCCGACGTGCGCTTCTGATGGCCAGCCGGGGCGCAAGGAGAACACCATGAACTTCGACTGGAACGACATCCCGATCCTTCTAGCCCTGGCCCACCACGGCAGCATGAGCGCCGCCGGCCGCGCCATTGGCGTCGATCCCTCGACCATGAGCCGGCGCCTGGTGGCCGCCGAGACGGCGTTGCAGACCCGCCTGTTCATCCGCGACAACTCCGGCTACAAGCCCACGGATGCCGGCCAGGCATTCCTCGCCTGCGGCGAGCGCATCCTCGGCGACGTGCAGAGCATGCTGCTGGAGACCCGCAACGAAGCCAGCGCCATCACCGGCTCGGTACGCCTGACGGCGATCGATTTCCTGTTCAGTCACTGGCTGGTGCAGCACATGCCGCAGTTGTCGCGCACCTACCCGAACCTGCAACTGCAACTGATCCCGGCCAACCGTGCGCTGTCCTTCACCCGCCGCGAGGCCGATTTCGCCTTGCGCCTGGCACGTCCGCAGGAGGACGCCGCGCTGGTCATGCGCAAGGTCGCCGACATCGGTTTCGCGGTATACGCCGCCACCGCCTTCGCCGGCCTGCCGCCCCAGGACTGGCCGCAACAGCCCTGGCTGGCCTACGGCGAGGAACTCGACGACACGCCGGAAATGCAGTGGCTGCGCAACTTCGCTCCCAACGCCAGCTACGCCTTGCGCGCCAGCAGCGTAACCACCCTCACCCACGCCTGCGAAACCGGCCTGGGCATGGCGCTGCTGCCGTGCATCCTCGGCGAACGCAATGGCCTGGTGCGCCTGACCGGCCCGGTAGTGGCGCGGGAAATCTGGCTGCTCAGCCACCGCGACGCCGGGCGCATCGGGCGCTTCCAGGCGGTGAGTGGCTGGCTGCGCGACATCTTCGACCAGGACGCTGCGCAGTTCAGCGGCGCGAACCTGGCCTGTCGCGACATCGGCTGCGTTTCGTTCCAGCCGACTCACCTGTAGCGCCTCCCCCGGACACAGGCTCATGATCAGGCGCCACCGCGCGGGCCGCATGGCCCGCGCGGTGGCCGTCAGAAGGCGAAGCAGGAGCAGCCGAAGGCGCCCCAGAAGCCCTGGAAGTCACTCACCGGCACGCTCGACTGACGCGCCCGCTCGTGGCTGTGGCCATGCACGCCGCAGGAGCCGGCGCACTGGTGCACGGCGCGTTGCAGCGGCGCCTGCGGGCGCCAGTGTCCCGGCACCTTGGCCACCGGCGACCAGTCCGGCAGCACCGGCAGCGCGGCCGGCGCCTGGCGCTCGAAATCGCCGCTGCCGAACACCACCCGGCCGTCGACGATGGTGAGTACCGACTCGATGGCCTTGATCTCTTCCTCCGGCACGCTGAAGTAGTCGGCGGAGAGCACCGCCAGGTCAGCCAGTTGTCCGACCTTGATCATGCCCTTCTTGCCCTGCTCGCTGGAGAACCAGGCGCTGCCGTGCGTGTACAGCTCCAGCGCGGTGGAGCGGGACAGCCCTTCGGGGTACAGCTCGAGGCCGCCGACGGTCCTGCCGCTGACCATCCAGTACAGCGAGGTCCAGGGGTTGTAGCTGGATACCCGGGTAGCGTCGGTGCCTGCGCCCACCGGCACGCCCTCGGCCAGCATGCGCTTGATCGGCGGGGTCGCCTCGGCGGCCTGCTTGCCATAGCGGTCGACGAAGTATTCGCCCTGGAAGGCCATGCGGTCCTGGATGGCGATGCCGCCGCCGAGGGCGCGCACGCGCTCGATGTTCCTGGGCGAAATGGTCTCGCAATGGTCGAAGAACCAGTGCAGGCCGTTGAACGGAATGTCGCGATCGACCTTCTCGAATACATCGAGCATGCGCGAGATGGATTCGTCGTAGGTGGCGTGCAGGCGGAACGGCCAGCGCTGTTCCACCAGGTGACGCACCACCGGCTCCAGGTCGGCCTCCATGTTCGTCGGCAGGTCCGGGCGCGGTTCGAGGAAGTCTTCGAAGTCAGCGGCGGAAAACACCAGCATCTCGCCGGCACCGTTGTGCCGCAGGAAGTCGCTGCCCTGGCCGTACTTCACGCTGGAAGTCCAGTTCCTGAAGTCGGCCAGCTCTTCCCTGGGCTTCTGGGTGAACAGGTTGTAGGCGATGCGTACGGTGAGTTGGCCGTCCTTCTCCAGTTGTTCGATCACCTGGTAGTCGTCCGGATAGTTCTGGAAACCGCCACCGGCGTCGATGGCGCTGGTGACGCCCAGGCGGTTCAGCTCGCGCATGAACTGGCGGGTGGAGTTGAGCTGGTACTCGATGGGCAGCTTCGGTCCCTTGGCCAGGGTGGCGTAGAGGATCATCGCGTTGGGCCGCGCCACCAGCATGCCGGTGGGCTCACCGTTGCTGTCGCGGACGATCTCGCCGCCGGGCGGGTTCGGCGTGTCCCTGGTATAGCCGACCACACGCAGCGCGGCGCGGTTAAGCAGGGCGCGATCATAAAGGTGCAGGACGAACACGGGCGTGTCCGGCGCGGCCTGGTTGAGTTCGTCAATGGTCGGCATGCGGCGCTCGGCGAACTGGAATTCGCTCCACCCGCCCACCACCCGCACCCATTGCGGCGTGGGCGTGCGCAGCGCCTGCTCCTTGAGCATGCGCAGGGCGTCGGCCAGCGACGGCACGCCCTCCCAGCGCAGTTCCAGATTGTAGTTCAGGCCGCCGCGGATCAGGTGCAGGTGCGAATCGTTGAGGCCGGGAATCGCCGTGTGCCCCTTCAGGTCGATGACACGGGTGGCGCCAGCACGGAAGGCCAGCGCTTGCGCCTCGGTCCCCACTGCAATGAACTTGCCGTCGGCGATAGCCACGGCGGTGGCGTTGGGCCTCTCGCGGTCGACCGTGTGGAAGCGGCCGTTGGTCAGGATCAGATCGGCATACATGGGAAGGTCCTCGTGGGTCAGCGAGCGTTGAGCCAGGCGGAGAACAGGCGCGTAGCCCGTGGCATGAAAACGTAGACCACCAGCACAACGATGGTGACGGTGATCAGCATGTTGGCCGGCAGATAGCTGCCCAGCCACGGCACTTGAACGAACAGCGGATGCCACAACAGCGGCACCAGCATCACCAGCGGCAGGATCACCAGGTAGGAAACCGCGGCCTGTTTCCAGCGCGGCGGCTGCCGGGGGTTGTCCTGGGGGGCGAACCAGAATTCGTGGTCACGGTGCAGCTCATGCCGGTCACCATCCACCAGCAATGGCGCGGCCCGCTCGATCAGCGTGCGGCGCTGCGGCGAGTCGAGCCAGTCCTGCAACTCGGCGGCGCTGGCAAAGCGCAGCACCGAAGTGAAGTGCTCGCCCTGGCGCATCACATCCACGCCCAGGTGGCCGGGGAACTCGCTGGCGGCGCGGGTCAGCTCGCGCAGGATGGTCTCGTACGCCGCCACGCTGCCCGGCTTGGCACGGTGGCGAATGATCAGCGTCACGGACTCTTGATCGGCAAGGCGGTTCATGGGCATCCCTCCAGGATTGGCCTCCCCCGACGGAGCGAGGGAGGCGCCGGGGCTCAGTGGCCTTCGCTGGCGTTGAACATGGTCTTGGCGTAGATCAGGCCCAGGCCGTAGGCGCCGCCGTGTTCGATGGAGGTCTTCACGGTCGCGTCGTAGGTCTCGCCACGCGCCCAGTCGCGTTGCAGTTCTAGCAGGTACTGCAGGGAGGTCATGGGCCGCGCGCCGAGCTGGATCATCCGTTGCAGGGCCATTTCATGGGCTTCGGTGGATACATCGCCACAGGCGTCGGCGATCACGTAGACCTCGAAACCCTGGTCGATGGCCGACAGCGCCGGACCGACGATGCACACCGAGGTCCACAGGCCGGCCAGGACGATCTTCTGCTTGCCGAACCTGTTCACTTCCACCGCGATGCGCGGGTCTTCCCAGGTGTTCATGCTGGTGCGGTCGATGACGTTGTGACCGGGGAACACCGACTTGATCTCATCGAAGATCGGGCCGGAGAAGCTTTTCTCGGCAACGGTGGTGAGGATGGTGGAAACGTCGAACTCTTTCGCCGCCTTGGCCACCAGCGCGGCGTTGTTGCGCAGGGTCACGGCATCGATGGACTTGGTGGCGAAGGACATCTGCGACTGGTGGTCGATCATGATCAGGGTGTGATCGGCGGGGTTGAGCAGGGTCTTGCCCGGAGCGGCTTTGGCGATGGCGGTCATGATGAGTTTCCTTCTGCTGTGCATGAATGGGGTTCGACCGGTTCGGCGTGCCCGAGGGCGGCGGCGAACCTTGGAGCCATCTTTGCCGATCACCCGGAGGCGCGGAACAGACAGGGTTGCAGGGGTACTTTGCAGTTTTGCAAGGGCGTGGCTGGTGCACGGCGGCGGGCACTTCATGAGGTGACGGGAAGGCACATGGCCGCGCCGTTACGCTCAGCGCTGCACGGTCATTGCGGGCTCATCAGCTTTACGAGGTGAAATGCCCGGCTTGTCAGGTTGCGATGAGCAAGCCGATGTCTTCGTGCGGATCGACAATCAATCGCGGCCTCGATCTCAACCGCGGCGGCGTCCAGCAACCCAGTCAGGCGACCAACAGCCACACCGCCCGGCACGCTACGGATGCCGGCGCGGCGTTTGGCCGGTACAATGCGCGATTGCCCGTGCCACGCCTGATAAAGAAGAAACCATGTCCCTGCCCAAACACCATCTGGAACTGCTCAGCCCTGCCCGCGATGTGTCCATCGCCCGCGAGGCCATCCTGCATGGGGCCGATGCCGTGTACATCGGCGGCCCGAGCTTCGGCGCGCGGCACAATGCCTGCAACGAGGTGAGCGATATCGCCCAGTTGGTGGAATTCGCCCACCGCTACCACGCGCGCGTCTTCACCACGATCAATACCATCCTCCATGACAATGAGCTGGAGCCGGCCCGCGCGCTGATCCACCAGCTCTACGACGCCGGTGTCGACGCACTGATCGTGCAGGACATGGGCATCATGGAGCTGGACATCCCGCCGATCGAGCTGCACGCCAGCACCCAGACCGACATCCGCACCCTGGAGCGCGCCAAGTTCCTCGACCAGGCCGGTTTCTCCCAACTGGTGCTGGCCCGTGAGCTGAACCTTGCGGAAATCCGCGCCATCGCCGACGAGACCGACGCCGCCATCGAGTTCTTCATCCACGGCGCGCTGTGCGTGGCCTTCTCCGGCCAGTGCAACATCTCCCACGCCCAGACCGGCCGCAGCGCCAACCGTGGCGACTGCTCCCAGGCCTGCCGCCTGCCCTACACCCTGAAGGATGACCAGGGCCGCGTGGTGGCCTTCGAGAAGCACCTGCTGTCGATGAAGGACAACAACCAGAGCGCCAACCTCAGCGCCCTGGTGGACGCCGGCGTGCGCTCCTTCAAGATCGAAGGGCGCTACAAGGACATGGGCTACGTGAAGAACATCACCGCCTATTACCGCCAGCGCCTGGACGGCATCCTCGCCGAACGCCCGGACCTCGCACGCGCCTCCAGCGGCCGCACCGACCACTTCTTCGTGCCGGACCCGGACAAGACCTTCCACCGCGGCAGCACCGACTATTTCGTCAGCGAACGCAAGATCGACATCGGCGCCTTCGACTCGCCGACCTTCACCGGCCTGCCGGTGGGCACCGTGGAGAAAGTCGGCAAGCGCGACCTGATGGTCGTCACCAAGGATCCGCTGTCCAACGGCGACGGCCTGAACGTGCTGGTGAAGCGCGAAGTGGTCGGCTTCCGCGCCAACATCGCAGAGCCCAAGGGTGAGTTCGAGGAAGACGGCGAGAAGCGCTACCGCTACCGCGTCGAGCCCAACGAGATGCCCGAGGGCCTCTACCGCCTGCGCCCGAACCACCCGCTGTCGCGCAACCTCGACCACAACTGGCAGCAGGCACTGCTCAAGACCTCCGCCGAGCGCCGCATCGGCCTGTCCTGGGTTGCCAGGCTGCGTGAAGAGCGCCTTGAGCTGACCGCCACCAGCGAGGAAGGCGTGACTGTCAGCGTCGCCCAGGATGGCCCGTTCGGCGCCGCCAACAAGCCGGAGCAGGCGCTGGAGCAGTTGCACGACCTGCTCGGCCAGCTCGGCACCACCCAGTACCACGCCGACAGCATCGAGCTGGACGCCCCGCAGGCGTTCTTCATTCCCAACTCGCAGCTCAAGGCACTGCGCCGCGAAGCCATCGAGGCGCTGACCGAGGCACGTGTGAAGGCGCATCCGCGCGGTGGCCGCAAGGCCGAGACCAGCCCCCCGCCGGTGTACCCGGAATCGCACCTGTCCTTCCTGTACAACGTGTACAACCAGAAGGCCCGCGACTTCTACCATCGCCACGGCGTGCAACTGATCGATGCCGCCTACGAGGCCCACGAGGAAACGGGCGAAGTACCGGTGATGATCACCAAGCACTGCCTGCGCTTCTCCTTCAACCTTTGCCCCAAACAGGCCAAGGGCGTGACCGGCGTGCGCACCAAGGTACAGCCGATGCAACTGATCCACGGCGACGAAGTGCTGACCCTGAAGTTCGACTGCAAGCCGTGCGAAATGCACGTGATCGGCAAGATCAAGAGCCACATTCTCGGCCTGCCGCAGCCAGGCAGCGACGGCGTCAGCAACATCGTCGGCCAGATCAGCCCGGAAGACCTGCTCAAGACCATCCGCAAACCAGCGCAGTAAGCTGCCAGGCGCGACGAATCCCGTCCGATGACGGGGTTCGCCGCGCTGCGATCTGCCCCGCCGCCCCCTGCGCAACTCCCCGATCCCCGGCTATGATCGGGACATGACTCCCACTCCCCCGCTCCGCCAGCAATGTCCGCCCGGTGTCTGCGACTGCGACCGCGAGCGGCTGCTGGAAAACCCCGGCGCCGATCTGCGCATCCTCCTGCTGACGCGGATGGAAGAGCAGCGCCTGCTCGAACGCCTGGAAAACCTCAAGGACCTGGACGACCTGCGGCGCATGCAGCAGAAGCTCTTCGAGCAACTCGGTATCCGCCTGCATATCGCTCCCGGCCTCAACGAAGTGCGGACCATGCGTGGCATCGAGTTCGGCTTCGATGAGCAGCCCGGCCTCTGCCGCAAGACCCGCCAGGCGATTCCCGCCGCGATCCGCCGCGGCATGGAGAGGAACCCGGAAATAGCCTGGCGCCTGCTGGATTCCCACGACCTGCTGGGCGGGCTCTAGCTACACCTCGCCCCTACTCCCCGGCTGCCTTCATCGCCCCGGCCAGCTCGGCACTGCCGAGCTGTTCCAGGCGCTCGGCGGCGCCCAGCCGGTCGCGGTCTTCCTTGTTCTGGCTGAGCTTGGACTTGCCGACGATCTCGCTGATCTCCACCTCGATGCCGACGATGTTTTCCAGCATGCCGCTGATGAACTCCGGGGTGGAGTCACTCATCTTCCACGGTTTGTCCTCGCTGGCTTCATGGGTACGGGTCAGGCGGCCGACCACGCCACGCACGAAGCGCTCCTCGTCCATCACCTTCAGGCGGCCGCGCACATGCACCACCTGGTAGTTCCAGGTCGGCACCTGGCGATGCGCTTCGTGCTTGCTCGGATACCAGTTGGGCGAGACATAGGCATGCTCGCCGCGGAAGATCACCAGCACTTCCTCACCGTCGGACTCCCGCCACACCGGGTTGCTACGCGCAACGTGAGCGCGCAGCAGTGGCTTCTCGCCGGAGAGTTCCAGTTCGAACGGCAGGTGATTGGCATCCAGCACACCGGCATGGCCGGTCACCAGGATGCCCAGCGAGTGCTCGCGGATCAGCCGGTGCAGTTCGTCCGGGCGGTTTTCCTGGAAGTGCGGGGGTACGTACATGGAGACCTCGAATTCAGCGTAAGGCGTTCATCATGACCACGTATTGGAGCCCTATAAAGATCCATTGCCCGGCTTGTTCAAAGAACCAATCCGCAAGGCCACGGATACTGGCACAGCGCCTGCAAAGTCGTGCTGGACGCCATGCCAACCGCCCCCTACTCTAGCCTCGGCCAGCATTCGCCCAGGATGGCAGACAAAGGCTCCTTCCCAATGACCGCACCCGAGTTCCCCGCCATACCGCCCCGGCAGCGCCAGGGGCGAATTCCGCCGAGCCTGGAGCCTGCGTTCGCCGCGTACGTCATTCAGAATTACCGGCGTTTCCTGCTGGCGATCAACTTCATTGCAATGGCGGCCTACGATGCCTACGCACTGGCCGACGCCCTGCTGATTCCCGACATGGCCAGAGAGTCGCTGTTCCTGCGCAGCGGCCTGAGCCTGATCGGCCTGCTCAATATTTTCCTGGTCTTCCGCTTCAGCCGCAGCGTGCTGCTGATGGACCTGCTGATGCCGATCCACGACATCATCTCCACCATCGCCTGGTTCGAGCTGCTCAAGCGCAGTGCCTCACCGGACGTGCCGTTCTTCCTGTACGCCTCGGTGGTCTTCATCGTCCTCGGCAACCTTGGCGTGCGCTACTCGTTCCGGGGCATCGCACTGATCTCGGGGCTGATCTCGGCGATCATCCTCTATAACGTCTGGACCATCCACGACGGTCAGGCCCGGCCCGTACTGACCTTCACCCTGGTCTATCTGCCGGTGCTGGCCTTCAGCCTGTTCATCAGCTGGACCAACATCAGCGGCGTGCGGCGTGCCTTCCTCGCCGACCTCGAAGGCCGCCAGCAGCGCACCGAACTGGCCGCCCTCAACCTTCGTCTGCAGGAGATGGCTACCACCGACGCCCTCACCGGCGTGGGCAACCGTCGCGCCCTCGACCGCCAGCTCGGCGAAAGCTGGGGCGGGATGCGCACCAATGGCCGTCCGTTCGCCCTGCTTCTGGCCGACATCGACTACTTCAAGCCCTACAACGACCACTACGGGCACCAGAAAGGCGACCAGTGCCTGCAGCAGGTAGCGACGTCGCTGGCCGGCACCCTGCGCGATGGGCAGAGCAGCGTGTTCCGCTACGGTGGCGAAGAATTCGTGGTGCTGTTGCAGGCCGGCCATGCCGACGACCTGCGCTGCGTGGCCGAACGCCTGCGCGAGCGCGTGGTGCAACTGGGCATCGAGCACCTCCATCGTCCGGACGAGCTGCGCTACCTGACCATCAGCCTGGGCGCGGCGATGGCCGACGAAACCGGCCTGCACGAACCACACGACCTGCTCGCACGCTGCGACCAGCGCCTCTACCAGGCCAAGCAGGAAGGTCGCAATCGAGTGCAACTCGGCGGCTGCGCGACAATCTGATCAGCTATCACTGACTTAACGCAGGGACCTGACGTCATACTGCGCGACCATAGCGCCGAGCACCCTTGGGCCTGCGCCAAGGGAACAGAGCGAGCGAACCCGAGTGAAACGCGATATCCGCCTTGCCGTACTTCTCCTGTCGATCATCAGCCTTACCGTGACGGCTGCCACCGTCTGGGAGCTGTGGTCCGCGCGCGAGCGCACGCTGGCGGAAGCCAATATCCATAACCTCAACCTGACCCAGGCACTGGATACCTACGTCGAAGGTATCGTCACCCAGAGTTCCATGCTCCTGCTCGGTCTCGCCGAGCGCCTGGAGCACGACGGCAACACACCGCCGCAGCTCGACCGCATGCGCCAATTGGTACTGCGCCAGCAGCGCCTGCTCAACCAGCTCGACGATATCGTCATCTACGACGCCCAGGGCAACTGGCTGATGTCCTCCACCGGTACCGTGCCAGCCGGAGCCAACGGCGCCGACCGCACCTTCTTCATCCACCACCGCAACGATCCCTCGCTGGATGCCTACATCGGCGAACCGATCCGCAGCCGCACCAGCGGCAACTGGGTGATTACCGTCAGCCGGCGCTACAACCACCTGGATGGCAGCTTCGCCGGGGTCATCTCCGCCACCCTGGGCGTGGAAAACTTCCTCCAGTTGTTCGGCAAGATCGACATCGGCAAGTACGGCGCCATCGGCGTCGCCCTCAACGACGGCCAGGTGCTGGTGCGCTACCCCTTCCGCGAAGGCGACATGGGCCGCGTGCTTTCGCGCTCGCCGATCTTCACTCGCTACCTGGGCGAGGCACCGGTCGGCACCGCATCGTTCAGCTCATCGCTGGACGGCATGGAGCGCATCTATGCCTTCCGCCGCAACGAACGCTACCCGCTGGTCACTTCGGTCGCCCTGGGCAAGGACGAAGCGCTCGCCGCCTGGCGCGCCGAAGCGCTGCGCGCGCTGAGCATCGCCTTCGGCCTGCTGATAGTGATCATCGTCATAGGCAGCCTGCTGATCCTGGCGATCAAGCGCCGCATCGGCACCGAACAGTTGCTGGTCAGCGCCCGCGAAGACCTGCTCAAGGCCAACAGCCAACTGGAAGTTCTGGCCTCGCGCGACCCGCTCACCGGCCTGGAAAACCGTCGCCGCTTCGATGACAACCTCGCCGCCGAACTGCGTCGTGCGCAACGCGAGGGCGCACCGCTGGCGTTGCTGCTGATCGACATCGACTACTTCAAGCGCTTCAACGATACCTACGGCCACCCGGCAGGCGACGAGTGCCTGCGGCAGATCGGCCAGTTGCTCGCCGAAAGCGTGCGGCGCCCCGGCGACCTGGCCGCGCGCTATGGCGGCGAGGAATTGGCGGTGATCCTGCCCAATACCGATCTCGCCGGCGCGCTGGCTGTCGCCGAGCAGTTCATGGAGCGCCTCGAGGACAGCAACCTGCCCCATGTCGGCAGCCCGTTCGACCGGGTGACCGCCAGCATCGGCGCCGCCGCCCTGCCCGCCGGCAAGGCCGGCACCAGCGCCGCGCTGATCGAAGCCGCCGACCGGGCTCTGTACCGCGCCAAGGCGGCAGGACGCAATCGCCTGGAAAGCTCCACCAGCCTGCAAGGGACGCATCCATGATGTTCGCCGAGGAACTGCTCGACACCCTGCGTCAGGCGCGGCATGTGGTGGTTTTCACCGGAGCCGGGGTTTCCGCCGAGAGCGGCATTCCCACCTTCCGCGACCGCCTGGACGGCCTGTGGTCACGCTTGCCACCGGCCACTCTGGCCACCACCGCGGCCTTTCGCGCCGATCCATCGCTGGTCTGGGGCTGGTACCAGTGGCGGCGCACCCTGGTGCATCGCGCACAGCCCAATCCAGCCCACCGCGCCATCGCCGAACTGGCCGGGATGGTTCCGCAACTGACGTTGATCACCCAGAACGTCGACGATCTCCACGAGCGTGCCGGCAGCCAGGATGTCATCCACCTCCACGGCCAACTGGAACGCCCGCGCTGCTTCACCTGCGGCCGGGAACCCGGCAGCCCGCTGCCGGCCCCCGACGAGCCACAGGCCGGCCGCCACGTGATACCGCCCGCATGCGAGCATTGCGGCGGCCCGCTGCGCCCGGGCGTCGTCTGGTTCGGCGAGAGCCTGCCAGCGGATGCCCTCAGCCAAGCCTTCCACGCCGCCGAGCAATGCGATCTGCTGATCTCCGTCGGCACCTCCGGGGTGGTCTACCCGGCGGCCGAGATTCCGCAGGTGGCCTGGCGCATGCGCGCAACCGTGCTGCACGTAAACCCGCAGCCCGGCCCACTGCATGGCGAACGCGAATTCGCCCTCGCCAGCGCCGCGGGCGTGGCCCTGCCGGCGCTGCTGGACGCGGCTTTCGCCGGTTAGGCGCAGGGCAAACGGACGACGCAGGCGCGGGCAACTCCGCGAATGGCTGGAAGGGTCATTGGGGCCGGACTGGCACCTGCTGCGTCACTCCATCGGTAATCCGGCAAAACCCGTCGCGCACGCCGGACTCCGGTGCGTACATGCCGCCGGCGACGACGAACACCAGGTTGACCCTGGAGCCGGAACCCGCCTGCTCCACCTGCACGTTCAATGGAGCAGTGCGTTCGCTGAGGATGACGTCCTGGTAGGCCGAGATGGCGCCTCTCTTGGCGTCGGCGTTCTGGATATAGAAACCCTCGCGCACCAGGCTCTTGTGCGCACGGTCGTAGGCTGTGGCGAAGGGTGTGTTGGGCAGCGATACGCTGGAAGTGAAAGTCTTGCCAGTCAGCAGTGAGCCACTGACGGTGAAATTATCGGCGCATTCCTTGCCGGTCTTCTGCGTGGCACAGCCCGACAGTACAGCCACGCCAAGCAGCAGCGTCATGATTTTCTGCATCGTTCATCCCTGATCCCGCATTGAAAGAACCGCATCCTCGGAGGCGGCGAAGGGACTTAATTAGCCCAAGACGGGCTCCCTGACCAGAGTTTTTCTCACTCGATGAGACCGGGCGCACTGCACCGGCTGTCCTCTGCCCGCTCAAAATCGGGGCCATCGCCATTCATCCTGCAATTTTTCCAGCCGCCCTCGCCCGCTCGCCTACGCTTCTCTCTGGTCCGATCCAGCCCAGGGGGAAACATGACGAAGAATCTGGACACCAGTCGCCGGAACCTGATGCGCATGGCCGCCGTGACACTGGCCGTCACGCAACTGCCCGGTGTCACGTACGCCGCGAACGAACCGGCCAAGGCTGCGCCCAAGGCCGGCGGGCATACGCAATTCCAGGCGCTCAAGCAGATCGATGCCGGCGCACTCAGCGTCGGCTACGCCGAGGATGGCCCGGCGGATGGGCCGGTAGTGATCCTGCTGCACGGCTGGCCCTACGACATCTACAGCTTCGTCGATGTAGCGCCGGCGCTCGCTGCGCAGGGCTTCCGGGTGATCGTGCCGTGGCTGCGCGGCTACGGTGCTACGCGCTTCCTTGCCGACACGACCCGGCGCAACGGCCAGCCCGCCGCCGTGGCAAGCGACATCATCGCGCTGATGGACGCGCTGAAGATCGACCAGGCCGTACTCGCGGGCTTCGATTGGGGCGCACGCACCGCCGACATCATCGCCGCCCTGTGGCCGGAGCGCTGCAAGGCGCTGGTGGCGGTCAGCGGCTACCTGATCGGCAACCAGCAGGCCGGCAAGCAGCCGCTGCCGCCGGAAGCCGAACACCTCTGGTGGTACCAGTTCTACTTCGCCACCGAGCGCGGCGAAGCCGGCTATGCGAAGAACACCCGCGACTTCGCCAGGCTCATCTGGAAACAGGCGTCACCGAAGTGGGACTTCGACGAAGCCACCTTCGAACGCAGCGCCAAGGCGTTCGATAACCCCGATCACGTCGCCATCACCATTCACAACTACCGATGGCGCCAGGCCCTGGCTGAAGGCGAGCCGCAGTACGACGAACTGGAACAGAAACTGGCCAAGGCACCGAGCATCGGCGTACCCACCATCACCCTGGAAGGTGACGCCAACGGCGCCTTCCATCCTCCACCCAAGGCATACGCCGCGAAGTTCACAGGAAAGTACGAGCATCGGACGCTGACCGGCGGGATCGGCCACAACCTGCCGCAGGAAGCGCCCGGCGAGTTCGCGCGGGCAGTGGTGGATGCGAGCAGGCTGTAGCACCTGCCTGCCGATCAGTTGCCGCGGGGTTGCAGGTAGCGTTGCAGCGCAGCCAGGCCCCCGAAGTGCAAGCCCGACCAGCATTTTCCGCGCCCACAAAAAAGCCCCGCGAATGCGGGGCTCTTTCTGCAAGTGGCGTCGATCAGACGGCGCGAACTTGCTCAGCCTGCGGGCCTTTCTGGCCAGCGGTCACGATGAAGGTGACTTTCTGGCCTTCGTCCAGGGACTTGTAGCCGTTACCTTCGATCTGACGGAAGTGAACGAATACGTCCGGGCCGCTCTCCGGGGTGATGAAGCCGAAGCCCTTCTCGGAGTTGAACCACTTGACGGTGCCATTTTGACGTTCGGACATGATGTTGTCTCCAGATATTGATTGCTAAAGGCTGGCCGAATGCCGACCGGCCATGAGCTGAATGCGTAGTGAAGAGGTGCCGGGGAGATGGAACATCGAATAGACAGAACATCAAGTCGCGGCGCTTTACCGGGCAGGCAGCGCGAGCAGAATACAGCGGACACAGAGAATTGGTAGTTTTTTTTATCATAGGCGGGGGTATTTGACGGGCGGTCGACGTGGCGACACGCTGTTTCAGAGGCCGCCTCACCGCGGATTCAGTGGCTCAGAGCATGGCTGGACAGCCAATTCAGGGTTCTTCCCGGCCGTGTCAGTGCCTCGATGAAACTCGGCCCCCAGAAGCGGATGTCGTTGGCCTGCAGCACCGCGAACATGTCGCGATGGCGCGCCTTGCGCTCACCCAGAGGCATGCGCAGGGCGGTGTCGATGGCGCTGGCCAGTGCGTCGCGGTCGTGGGGGTTGATGATCAGCGCGCCGTCCAGTTCGGCAGCGGCGCCAGCGAACTGGGAAAGGATCAGCACGCCGGGATCGTCCAGATCCTGCGCCGCCACGAACTCCTTGGCGACCAGGTTCATGCCGTCGCGTAGCGGCGTCACCAGGCCGATGCGCGCCTGGCGCATGACCATCGCGATGTCCTCCCGGCTGTGATTGCGCCCCACATAACGCAGCGGCACCCACGACACCGCGCCGAAGCGGCCATTGATATGCCCTACCCTGGCGCTGACGGCGGCCTCGATGTCGGCGTACTCGGGAATATCCTGACGGCTGCCCGGAGATATCTGCAGGCAGGTCACGCGGTTGTGCCACTCGGGGAAGCGCTCCAGGAAGCGCTCGTAGCCATCCAGCCGATTGACGATTCCCTTGGAATAATCGAGGCGGTCAACCCCGACCATCAGCGCGCGGCCGCCAAGGCTCTCGCGCAGGTCTTCGGCGGCCTGGCTGCGTTCGGCGCGCTCGGCCAGTTGGCGAAAGCCCTCTGCATCCACTCCCACGGGGAAAACCCCGACGCGAAAGTGCTGGCCCTCCAGGTGATAGCGTCGACCATCGGGCGTGGCGGCGCCGACCACGCGGGTCAGGTAGCGGGAGAAGTTGCTGGCGTCGTTCTCGGTCTGGAAGCCGATCAGATTGTATTCGGTGAGCGCGCGGATCAGCTCGGCGTGGTGCGGCATCGCGGTCAGCAGGTCCGCCGGCGGCATGGGAATGTGGAGGAAGAAGCCGATGCGGTTGGCGTGCCCGCGGGCGCGCAACGCGAGGGCGAGCGGGATCAGATGGTAGTCGTGCACCCAGAGCACGTCGTCAGGCTCCAGCAACGGGCTGAGGCGCTCGGCGAAGAATTCGTTGACGCGCCGATAGCCGTCGAAATCGGCCTCGCTGAACTCGGCGAGGTCGACCCGGTAGTGCAGGATCGGCCAGAGCACGCGGTTGGCGAAGCCGTTGTAGTACTCGTCGAAGTCCTGCGGGTGCAGGTCGGTGAGGATGTAGGTGAGATTACCGCGCTGGGCGATGGTCAGCGGCCCCGGCTCCTCGGCCTTCTCGCCGCTCCAGCCGAACCAGATGCCATCGCGCTGGCGCATCGCGGCCTCCACCGCCACGGCAAGTCCGCCAGGCGCCGCCGGGTGGGTATCGTCCGGCACCACGACCCGGTTGGAGATCACCACGAGGCGCGGCATAGACCTTCCTCCCAGCCGATGGACAGGCGCATGGCGGAGTTGATCAGCCCGGCCATCGAATAGGTCTGCGGGATATTGCCCCACAGCTCGCCCGTGTGCGGATGCAGGTCCTCGGAAAGCAGCCCGTAGCGGTTGCGCGCGGCGATCAGGTCCTCGAACAGCGTACGGGCCTCGTCGCGGCGGCCGATGGCAGCAAGTGCATCGAGGTACCAGAACTTGACCACCAGGAAGGCCGTCTCCGGCACGCCGAAATCGTCCGGCGCGGCGTAGCGCAACAGGTGGCCGTTGACGTTCAACTCACGGCCGATGCACTCGACGGTGGCGATGAAACGCGGGTCGTCGGCGTCGATGATCCCCAGCTCGTTCATCAGCAGCACGCTGGCGTCGAGATCGTCGATGCCGAAGCTGCCGGTGAAGCATTGTTTGCGCTCACTCCAGGCCTCGCGCAGGATGCGCTCGCGCAAGCCGGCAGCCCGGGTCATCCAGTCGCGCGCAGCGCTCGTGCGGCCGAGCCTGCCGCAAAGCCTCCCGACGCGGTCGCAGGCGACCCAGCAGAGCAGCGCGGAATGGGTGTGGATGCGTTGCCGGCCACGGTATTCCCAGATACCGGCATCCGGCTCGAAGGCGGCGTGCGCGGCCTTGGCGGCCAGCGATTCGAGCAGTTGCAGCATGCCGTCGCTGCTTGGGGTGGGCAGGCGGTCATCCACGAAGCTCTGCAGCACCGCGAGCACCACGGAGCCAAACACATCGTGCTGATTCTGCTCCACCGCCTGGTTGCCGACACGCACCGGAGCGTGATGGAGGAAACCAGCCAGGTCAGGCTCGACGCGCTCGCCAAGATCGATGTCGGGAATGATGCCGTACAACGGCTTGAGTGCGGCGTCACCGCTGGCGACGGTGGTGATGAAGTCGATGTAGCCCTCCATCGTGCGGGTGGCGCCCAGCCGGTTGAGCGCGAGGATGACGAAATAGGCGTCGCGCAGCCAGCAGTAGCGGTAGTCCCAGTTGCGCTGGGAACCCGGCGCCTCGGGAATGGAGGTGGTGGCAGCGGCGATGATCGCGCCGGTTTCCTCGAAATTGCACAGCTTGAGGGTGATCGCAGAGCGAATCACCACCTGCTGCCACTCGAAGGAGATCGCCAACCCTCGCACCCAGTCGTGCCAGTGCCCCTGGGTGCGCTTCAGAAACTCGCGCACGACTTCGCCCGGCGCATTATCCAGCGGCTCGTCCATGCCGATCATCATGCTCACCGGGTGGCGCAGGGCGAAGCGGGTCTCGTTGAGCACATAGGACAACGGCGCGTCGGTGGTCAGGCGGATCGGCTCGTCGCCGTCCAGGTAGCGGATGTGGCTGGAGCCGGCCACCGCGCGGCGCGGCTTGCCGTAACCGTGGGTCGGGCGTACGCGCAGGGTGACCTTCGGCAGCCCTTCCAGCGGCTCGATCAGCCGGCAGAGCTGCGCCGGACGAAACATCCGGCCGTATTGCAGGAAACGCGGCGCGAAGTCGGTGATGCGCACGGCGGCACCGTCGCCGTTGCGCAGGATGGTGGTGATGATCGCGGTGTTGCGCTGGTACTCGGAGGTATGGCTGGCCAGGCCGTCAAGCAGCACGTCGGCAAAACCCTTCTCCTCGTCGCCGGCCAGCAGCCGGGAGAACGCGGGATCGCCATCGAAGTTCGGATAGCACCACCACACCAGCCGTCCCAGCGGATTGACCAGCGCGGCCACCCGGCAGTTGCCGATCAGGCCCAGTTCCAGCGCACCATCGTGCAGTTCAGTCATCGGTGGTTTCCTCCTGCCGCCGTTATCAATGCAGTGCGGACCGCCGCGGCGTCGGCAAAGACCGCACTCGCCCCCGGCAACGTGCGCCCGACTGAGAGACCCAGCCCTTGCAGGCCGGACATCAGGACCAGGGCGGGGTGATCGGTCAGGTCGTCGCCGATGAACAGCGGGCAGCGCCCGGCGAAGGCCGCGGTGGCCATCAGGCGCCGCACGGCGACGGCCTTGTCCACGCCGTCGACGACGATTTCGTAAACCCGCTTGCCGCCAAGCAGGCGCAGGCCGGCGCCTTCCGGTGCATCGAGCAGCGCCAGCAAGGCCTCGCGCAGCAGCGGCGCGCGCTCGGGCACGGCGCGGTAATGCAGAGCGAAGCTGCTGCCCTTGTCTTCGGCCAGCACGCCAGGGTTGGCGCAGGCCAATGCGTTGAGGCGCACCCGCACGCAAGCGGGCAGATCCTTGCCGGTGCGGCGCAGCGGGCTGTCGCCGGTTTCGCGCCAGTAGGCACCGTGGGCGCCGCTGGCAGGCAGGCGCAAGGGATGGAACAGCCGGTCCAGCTCTTCGACCGGGCGACCGCTGATCAGGGCCAGGGCACCGTCGAGACGCCGATGCAACTGCGCGAGCGCATCGACCAGTCCGGGCGGGACGTGCACCGCGCCAGGAGTCTCGGCGATGTCCAGGAGGGTTCCGTCGACATCCAGGAACACTGCTGTCTGCCGGTGCTGGCCAAGCCAGAGTTGCAGCAACGCAGTGGCTGAGACCTCGCTTTGCGGGGGCCTCATGGCCGTGTCGACAGGTCCTCGTTGCGGGGGACGTGACATAAGCCATTTCTCCGTATGCAGCTCGTGCCGATGCGCCTGCGAAGCCACATCGGACGGTTGAGGGAGAAAGGGGACCGTAACATGCGAGCCCGCCGGGGTCGACCGGCAAAGGTCCGGACGGCGCATGGCAGAGCGCCGCCCCGGAGGCGGCAAGCGGAGCCCCGGCCCTTGGGGCCGGGGGTCGAGCGGAAGGTCAGAGCACCAGGTGGCCGCTCCAGAGACCGAGCAGCCCGGCAAGCGCCATGAGGATCACGGCCAGGCAGACGATCCATTCCACCATGCTGAGTCTGGCCCGTTGTTCGCGTTTGCCGAGAATGAACAGCGGCAGGCCGACGGCCCAGACCACAGCGGCCAGCAGCACATACTTCAGGCCGGCGCCGTAGAGCATGAACAGCACGAAGCACACGGCGAACGCCGACAACGCCATTTCCCAGTAGCGGCCGTGGGCCTTGCCGGCCTCGTAGCCGCGACCGGTGCAGGCGCATTTGAACGAGTACATGGACGACAGCAGGTACGGAATCAGCGCCAGCGACGTGGAGAACGACAGCAGCGCGAGATAGCCGGCATGGCTGAAGCCTGCGACCAGCATCATGGCCTGGGCGATACCGGTGGTGAGCCACATGGCATTACGCGGCGCGCCGTTGGCGTTGAGCCGGCCAAGCCACTGGGTAGCGCTCTTGCCACGGCCGGACAGCATCACTTCCTCGGCGCTCAGGGCGACCCAGGCGATCAGCGCGCCGACTACCGAGACGATCAGGCAGATATTGATCAGCGTGCCACCCCACGGCCCGACCATCGCAGCCATCAGCCCGGCCATCGACGGCTGGTGCAGTTGCGTGATCTGCGCGGCTGGCAGGATGCCCAGCGCCAGCACCGAGGTGCCCACCAGCAGCAGCGAGACAATGATCGCCCCCAGGGTCGATGCCTTGGCCACGTCGGAAAGATTACGCGCCCGGGTAGCGTAGATGGTCCCCGACTCCAGCCCGATCAGCGTCCACATGGCGGCCAGCAGGACAGTCTTGCTCTGCTCGAAGATCGAGGTGCCGTGGGCTTGCCCGCGGAAGTCAGTCATGAACACCCTGCTGTCGAAATGATAGATCGCCAGGCCCAGGAACAGCACGATCGGCACCACCTTGGCGACGGTGGCGATGTTGTTCATCGTGGTACTGGTTTTCACCCCGCGCAGGACCAGCGCATTGACGATCCACAGCAGCGCAGAGGCGGCGAAGATCGCCGGCCAGGTGGTGCCGTCGCCGAAGTAGGAGAACACGCCAAAGGCACCCAGCGCGCTGAAGATCACCACCAGGTAGGAGGCGTTGCCGATGGCGTCGCCGGCGCCGTGGCCGTAGGCACCGATGAAACCGGCGATATGCCCGAAGCCCGCCTTGGACCAGCCGTAGATGCCGTCATCGATGTTCGGCTGGCGCAACGTGAGGTTGCGGTAGACCGAGACCAGCGACAGCATCCCGAAGGCCACGATGGCCCAGCCGCAGAGAATGCCGAGAGCGCCGGCTCCACCCGTTAGCGTGGCTGGCAGTGCGAAGATACCCGAGCCGATGGCGCTGCCTACGATGAGTGAGGTGAGGCCGAACAGGCCGACTTTGCCGTCGCCTGCACCGCCCTCCACGTGTGCGAGATGTTTCATGATTCGACTCCTTCCGAAGCAGGCCCTATCGGGTCGGTGATTCCGTTCTAATACCCGGCGTGGTGAGTAAAGCTGATCTGAGGCAGATTGGCAGACGACTCACCCTCGAACATTTGCGAGCCGGCACAGACGGTATTGACTCGCTCGGAAAGACCCGGTGCAAGGCCAGGGCATAAGGCTATGCCCAATCGATCTGCAAGATTTTCCCGCCTCGCTCCACAGACCAGTCAGCGGACCGCGAACCGGTCCTGGTTCATTGACCTGTCTGGGAGACTCCAATGCCCCTGCCTTCGCGCACCGATGCGCATCCCCCTGGCGCCGCACACAGTTGGCAGGCGCTGCGCGACGCCCTGGAACACGACCGCCTGGGCCGTGGCGAATGGCCGACCTGGCTGCTGCTGGCTGGCGTGCAGCTCGCCTGGTTCGCCCTGCTGCTGTCCAGTCCCTGGCTGGGGCTGTGGCCGACCACCGTGCTGCTGGTGCCGCTGGTGACGCTGTGGATGTCCGTGCAGCACGAAATCATGCACGGCCACCCCACCCGCCTGCCGTGGCTGAACAAGCTGCTCGGCTACGCACCCTACGCCCTGTGGTATCCCTACACCCTGTACCGCGACAGTCACCTGGCCCACCACCGCGACGAAGAACTGACCCTGCCCGGCATCGACCCGGAGAGCCGCTACATCGGCGACCGCCGCTGGCACGGCCTTGCGCTGCCGGCAAAGGCCCTGCGCTGGGCGGACAAGACCCTGCTCGGCCGCCTGCTGATCGGCGCGCCGCTGGCACTGGCGGGGCTGGCCGCCGAGGAAGGCCAGCGGCTGCGCCAGGGAGACCGCCAGGCGTGGCTGATGTGGATCACCCACGGCGCGCTGAGCATCGCGCTGCTGGCGTTCGTGCAGCGCTTCAGCGTGCTCACTGCGCTGCACTACGTGATCTGGGTCAGCGTGCCGGCACTGGCGCTGGGCATGCTGCGCTCCTTCTACGAACACCGCCCCGCCGCCGCGCCGGAACAGCGCAGCGTGCTCAACGAAGCGGGCTGGCCGTGGCGCTGGCTGTTCCTCAACCTCAACCTGCACCTGGTACACCACGACCTGCCGTGGCTGCCGTGGTACCGCCTGCCCGAGGTCTACCGGCAACGCCGCGAACACTGGCTGGCGCGCAGCGGTGGCTTCCTCGTGCATGGCTATGGCGAACTGCTGCGCCGCCACGCCATGTCGCCCGTGGACAGCCCTCGCCATCCCTTCGCCGGACAGGAACCCGCAGCATGAGCGAACATCTGGCCGAACTGCCGATGTACACCGCGCCGGACAGCCTGCGTGCAGCCGGCGAACAATGGCTCGCCCATACCCTGTCCGCGCTCGGCGTACAGCGCCGCCCCTGGCGCGGCGATGACCTCCAGGCGCTGTTCCTCGACCCTCGCCTGCTGCTCACCCAGACCTGCGGTTACCCACTGATGACCGCCCTGCGCGGCCGGGTCCGGCTGATTGGCCGGCCCGACTACGACCTGCCGTACAGCGGCGCAGGCGAACACTGCAGCCTTCTGCTGGTGCGCGAGGACGAACCGCGCGCCAGCCTGGCTGACCTGCGCGGCTGCCGGGGCGCGGCCAACAACCCGGACTCCAACACCGGCATGAACCTGCTGCGTCACGCCCTGGCCCCCTGGCAACGCGACGGGCGCTTCTTCGGCGAACTCCACTGGAGCGGCAGCCACCGCCGGAGCCTGGCCTGGCTGCGCGCCGGCAAGGTCGACCTGGTGGCGGTCGACAGCGTCACCTTCGCCTACCTGGCGCTCTACGCGCCGGAGGAAACCTGCGGCGTGCGCATCCTCCAGCGCAGCGCTCGCAGCCCCGCCCTGCCCTACATCACCGCCGCTGACGAAACGCAGGCCGAACGAATCCGTGCGGCCTTGAACCTGGCGCTGGCCGCGGCCCCGGACGCCGCCCGGGTGCTGCGCATCCGCCAGGTGCTGCCGGCGGCCCGGAGCGACTATCAGGTGCTGCTCGACTACGAGCGGCATGCGGCGGCGCAGGGGTTGCCGCTGCTGCACCCGGCGCAGCGACCGGCGCGAGCGCTGAGGTGACCCGACGCAACCATCGAAAGCGCCAGCGAGCCCAGGGGTCTACGGCGGCGGCCTGGCCCCATTCCCCGCGCTTCGCTCCGCACTGCCCGCAAGGGATGGACGCGCCTCGCGCCAAACTAACAACTTTGAATATATAAATCTGCAACAAAGCTATTTTTAAAGCATAAGCAGCCTTGCTAGGATGCGTTCACCGGAACACCGGACTCCCCTGCATCACTCAGTTTCTGGAGCCGTCATGTCCGGTGTCGACAAATCTCACGGCCACTACGTTGGCCTGCTGTTCCGCCAGCACTATGACTGGCTGCAAGGCCGGCTGCGGCGCCATACCGACTCCACCGCGAGCGCGGAAGACCTGGCCGCCGAGACATTCCTGCAACTGCTCGTGCGTCCCGCGCCGGACCCGATCCGCGAACCCCGCGCCCTGCTCACCACCATCGCCCGCCGCCTGCTGTTCCAGCTCTGGCGACGTCGCGACCTGGAGCGCGCCTATCTCGACACCCTCGACCCGGACGCCGCCGACGAACGCTCCCCCGAGCAGATCGCCGAACTGCTGGAAGCGCTGCAACGCATCGACCAGTTGCTCGACGGCCTGCCGCTGAAGGTCAAGGCGACGTTCCTGCTGTCGCAGGTGGACGGCCTGACCTACCCCGAGATAGCCCGCGCGCTGGGGATTTCCCAGCGCTCGGTGAGTGACTACATGGCCCGCGCGCTGCAACGCTGCCTGAAGGTGAGCCTGTCATGAACAGCGAACAGGAACAGGCGCTGCTCATCGAACAGGCCACCCAGTGGCTGGTGCTGTTGCGCTCCGGCCAGGCCAGCAGCGAAGACTGGCGAGCGTTCGCCGCCTGGCGTGCAAGGGACCTGCGCCACCAGCAATTGTGCGAGCGCCTGGAAACCACCCTGGAAGTGTTCCGCGTCCCGCTGGCTCAGGGAGTGCGCGGCGAACAACTGCAACGCACGCTGAGCGCCACGGGAAGCGGGCGCCGCCGCCTGCTGCAAGGGGCACTGGCCGGTGCCGGCGTGATGCTCGGCGCCGGGCTGCTGGCCAACCGTCGCGTGCCGCTGGAAGAGCTGGGCGCGGACCTCTACACCGCCACCGGCCAGCGCCAGCGCATCACCCTGGACGACGGCAGCGAACTGGTGCTCAACGCCCGCAGCGCGGTGGACATCGACTTCAATAGCCAGCGCCGGCTGCTTCGCCTGCGCAGTGGAGAAATCCAGTTGCGCGTAGCCAATGACCGCAGGCCACTGCTGATCGCCAGCCCGCTGGGGCAGATATCCAGCCGCAGCGGCCGGCTGCAATTGCGCCTGGGTGCCGAGCGCGCCACCGCCATCGCGCTGGATGCGCCGCTGGAATTGGCCACCCTGGCCGGCGAACGTCTGCAACTGCCACGCCGCCAGCAGGTACGTTTCGATCGCTATGCGTTTTCCGCGCCGACGCCACTGCAGGGCGGCGAAGGCGCCTGGGTCGACGGCCTGCTGGAAGTGCGCGGGCAACGCCTGGGAGACGTCATCGACGCCCTGCGCCCATATCGCAGCGGCGTGCTGCGAATCGATCCGGCAGTCGCCGGGCTGCGCGTCAGCGGCCTGTTCCGCCTGGACGACAGCGACCAGGCCCTGGATGTCCTCGCCCGTACCCTGCCGATCCGCATCGCGCGGCGCACCGACCTGTGGGTCAGCGTCGGGCCGGCCTGAGATTCGTCGCACAGATCGCTGATTCCGGCATGCGGTTCTAAGGACATAGCCAATCGATCTGCAAGTTTCCAGCGCGTCGCTGCACAGACATGACGTAAGCGCCGCCCTTTGCAGCGCACTATTTCCGGGGGAGTCATGTCGCGTCATTCCGTTTTCACCCGCAAGGCCGGGGCCTTCGCCCTGGGCTCGCTCGCCACCCTGTTCCTCGGCTCGGCGCTCGCCGCGGGCCCGGCGCAAACCTATCACCTGGCGCCGGGACCGCTGGATGAAGTACTGCTGTCGATCAGCCGGCAGAGCGGCCAGGTGATTTCCTTTACCCCGGATGTGGCGGGCTACTCTTCCGCCCCGGTGGACGGCACCTATTCCACGCAACAGGCTGTGGACGCCGCGCTGCGCGGCACCGGCCTGCAACTGCAGGTCAGCGACGACGGCGCCTTCGTGGTGCGCCAGGGCGCTCAGCGCAGCGCGCCGCAGCGCGCCTCGGAAGCCGCCGCCAGCGGCTCCACGCCGACCCTCGACCGGGTGGTAGCCGTCGGCACGCGCCGCCAGGACGCCACCACGCTCACCAGCATGGCGCCGGTGGACGTGATCGACGCCAGCGAGCTGGTACAGACCGGCGCCACCAGCCTGAACCAGGCGCTGTTCCAACTGCTGCCCTCGTTCAACTTCCCACAGAACCAGAGCGCCACCCGCGGCCAGGATCCCAAGGGGGCCTCCCTGCGCGGACTTTCTCCTGACCAGACGCTGGTGCTGGTGAACGGCAAGCGCCGCCACGCCTCGGCGGTGGTCAATATCTCCGGCGGCGTGCCCTTCATCGGCGCTCAGTCGGTTGACCTGGACATGATCCCGATCAGCGCCATCGACCACGTCGAGGTGCTGCGCGACGGCGCTTCGGCGCAGTACGGCTCCGACGCCATCGCCGGGGTGATCAACATCGTGCTGAAGGAGCGCGACAGCGGCGGGCAGGCCAACGCGCAACTGGGCAAGTACAGCCAGGGCGACGGCTTCGGCAAGTCCGCCGATGGCTGGTACGGCCTGTCGCTGCCCGGAGACGGCTTCCTCACCCTCAGCTTCAACGGACTGAACAACAAACCCGACGACATCGGCGAGAAGTATTACGCCGACGGCCAGTGGCAGGATCCGCGCTGGGGCGGCGCGAGCCGTGAGAAGTTCAACCTGGCGGCCAACGCCGAGATCGGCCTGAGCGACGCCTGGCGCCTGTACAGCTTCGGCACCTTCGGTCGCGACACGTCATACAACAACACCCCGCCACTGCTCGCCGGCAGCCCGAACAACGTGCCCGAGATCTACCCCAACGGCACCATCCCACAGTACCGCTACCACTACGAGGATGCCTCGCTTACCTTCGGTTCGCGCTACGAAGACGAGGCACTGGGGCGCTTTGACCTTTCCGCCACCTATGGCCGCGACAAGCACACCGAGCGCGCCTCGGATACCGTCAACCCCAGCTACGGCGTAGCCAGCCCCACCAGCTTCGACGTCGCCACGCTGATCAACGAGCAGACCAATCTCAATCTCGACTATAGCCGCGACGTGCCGGTGGACTGGGCCTTCAAACCCCTGACACTGTCGGCCGGCCTCGCCTGGCGCGACGAGCGCTACCGCCTGCAGGCCGGCGATTTCGACTCTTACTCCTACGGCGGCATCGACGGCGTGCAGGTCGGCGCGGTGCAGGCTTCCGGCCTGACCCCGGACGACGCCGATACATACACCCGGCAGGTGCGCGGCCTCTACCTGGGGCTGGAGAACCAGCTCACCGAGCGCTTCCAGTTCGGCCTCGCCGCCCGCACCGAGCACTACTCGGACTTCGGCGACACCACCACCGGCAAGCTCTCCGCACGCTACGAGCTGACCCCGCAACTGGGCCTGCGGGCGACCATCAACAATGCCTACCGCGCACCCAGCCTCGGGCAGATCGGCACATCGTGGACCACCACCACCAACGTCGGCGCCGACGGCAACCCGGTGCTGACCCGCATGCTCCCGGTCGACAACCCGGCCGCCCGCGCACTGGGCGCCGAAAAGCTCAAGCCGGAGAAGTCCGACAACTACTCCCTGGGCCTGGTGTGGCGCCCGAGCGAACAGGCCTCGCTAACCGTGGACGCCTACCAGATCGACATCCGCGACCGCATCCTCTACAGCGGCGGCATCTATGGCCCCGAAGCCGAGCGCATCCTCACCGCGGCGGGCTATGGCCAGTACAGCTGGGCGCAGTTCATGACCAACGCCGCCGACACCCGCACCCGTGGCGTGGACGTGGTGGGCAAGTACAACTTCGAACTGGGCGCCTACGGCAATCTCGGACTGTCCGCCGGCTATACCAGGACCCGCACCCGCGTGGAGAAAATCCACGAGAACCCCAACGGCTTCGTCACCGTTACCCGCGAATCCGAAGGCTACCTGGAGCACGGCTACCCGGAAGACAAGCTCGTGCTCGGCGCAGTGCACAGCTACGGTCCCTGGACGTTCAGCCTCTACGAGACGCGCTTCGGCCGCTATCGCAAGTACGCTTCCGATGCCAGCGCGGCGCAGTACGACCAGACCTTCTCCGCCCAGTGGATCACCGACCTGGACATCAACTACGCCTTCAATCGCAGCCTGAAAGTCTCGGTAGGCGCCAACAACCTCTTCGACAGCCACCCGGACAAGTACAACGAACAACTGCGCCAGACCCCGGCACAGCAGTACAGCTACCTCTCCCCGGCTGCGCCGGAGGGGACCTTCTACTACACCAGGCTGACCTACGACTTCTGAACACGGCGCACCTGCGGGTGCGCCTTTGCGCATGGGCATGAAAGAGGACCGACCGATGTATCCGATCAAACGCTGGCTAGGCCACGCGGCACTCGCCCTGGGCCTTCTGGTCCAGGGCGTACAGGCCGCGCCGGAGCCCAGGCCGATCCACTTCGGCGAACTCACCTGGGAGAGCGGCAGCCTGATCACCGAAGTCCTGCGTCTGCTGGTGGAACAGGGCTACGGCTATCCCACCGACACCCTCCCCGGCAGCACCGTGAGCCTGGAAGCGGCGCTGGCGCGCAACGACATCCAGGTGATAGGCGAAGAATGGGCTGGACGCAGTCCCGCCTGGGTCAAGGCCGAATCCGAAGGCAAGGTGTTCGGCCTGGGTGACACCGTGAAGCACGCCGACGAAGGCTGGTGGGTGCCCGACTATGTGATTCACGGCGACCCGGCGCGTGGCATCGCGCCGCTGGCGCCGGACCTGCGTTCGGTGGCCGACCTGCCGCGCTACCGCGAGGTATTCCGCGACGCCGAATCGCCGGACAAGGGACGCTTCCTCAACAGCCCCAGCGGTTGGACCTCGGAGATCGTCAATACGCAGAAGCTCAAGGCCTACGGCCTGGACGACAGCTACGTGAACTTCCGCACCGGCTCCGGCGCAGCACTGGATGCTGAAATCGCCTCGTCGATCCGCCGAGGCAAGCCGGTGCTGTTCTACTACTGGTCGCCGACGCCGCTGATGGGCCGCTACAAGCTGGTGCGCCTGGAGGAGCCGCCCTTCGATGCCGAAGCGTGGAAGACCCTGAGCGATGCGAAGAACCCCAGCCCGCGCGGCAGCCGCTCGATGCCGGCGCGCCTGTCGGTAGGCGTCTCGGCGGCATTCCACCGTGACTACCCGGAGCTGGTGGCAGTATTCGAGAAAGTCGACCTGCCGATCGAACTGCTCAACACCGCCCTGGAGAAGATGAGCACGACCCGACAGCCCCCGCGCGAAGCGGCCCGTGAGTTCCTCAGGAACAACCCGCAAGTATGGCGCGACTGGCTGCCACCGGCACAACGCGAGAAGGTCGAGGCGTCGCTGTGAGTTCGGGATTCCCCCAGGGCCTGCACCACTCCATCGCCGCGCCGGTGAACCGCCTGGTGGACGATCTGGTGCTCAATTACGGCGACGGCCTGCGCCAGGTCTCCGACAGCCTGCTGCAATTGGTAGCCGGATTGGAGAGTGCATTGCGCGCCCTGCCCTGGTGGCTGCTGCTGGGGCTGCTCGGAGTGCTCGCCTGGCACGCCGGGCGCAACTGGAAGCGTGCGCTGGCGCTGGTGGCACTGCTGTTCCTGATCGGCGTGGTCGGTCTGTGGGACAAGCTGCTGCAGACCTGCGCGCTGGTGCTGGTCGCCACCGGCCTGTGCGTGCTGATCGGAATACCGTTCGGCGTGCTGCTGGCCTATCGTCCGCTCGCCCGGCGGCTGCTGATGCCACTGCTGGACGTCATGCAGACCCTGCCCAGCTTCGTCTACCTGATCCCGGTGCTGATGCTGTTCGGCCTGGGCAAGGTGCCGGCAATCTTCGCCACGCTGATCTATGCGCTGCCGCCACTGGCGCGTCTCACCGATCTCGGCCTGCGCCAGGTCGACCCATCGGTGCGCGAGGCCGCGCGCTGCCTGGGCGCCACACGCTGGCAACGGCTACGGCGCATCGAGGTGCCGCTGGCGCTGCCGAGCATCATGGCCGGGCTCAACCAGACGGTGATGATGTCGCTGTCGATGGTGGTAGTAGCGTCGATGATCGGCGCACGCGGACTGGGCGAGGATGTACTGGTCGGCATCCAGACGCTGGACGTGGGACGCGGGGTGGAGGCGGGTCTTGCGATCGTCGCCCTGGCGGTGGTCATTGACCGCGTGACACAGGGCTACGGCGCCCGGCGCGGCGATCCGCGCGCCTGAAGCGGGAAAGACAGTGGCCGTTACGGACGTCCTGTCCGCAACGGCCACTTCGGATGTCCTCAGCAAAGGACACACGAATTGTAGGCCAATGGCCATCAATCTGGTTTCCCGCTGCTCCCGCACATGATTTCTGCACGAACATCTTTCAACAGGCGCCGATCTCCCGGCGAAGTTGTATGACCAGTGCGTCAACCTGGGCTTCTCTGCCCCGCCAGTCGTCCCGGCACTCGCCGCGATAGCCGCGCAATGCCAGCTCCAATGCCGCGCGATGTTCGGGCGGAAGTCGCGGCAGCGCCCACAGGGCCGCCTGGTCTTTCGGCTGGATAGTGTCGGTGGTCAGGGTCAACCACATGCGCGCCAAGGTGAGCAGCACATTGCGCTCGTCTCCACGCACGCCCACCATCAGGCGCGGCAGGTCATCGCGGATCGCCCGGCGCAGGTCCTGCGTGGGTACCGCCTGTAACAGCTCACGCAAGGGCGGCCCGTGCAGCGTCCGGCTCTCCTGCCAGGCGCTGGCCAGCAGCACGGCGACATCCGGGTCTGCTGCCGGCGGAGCGATCCGGCCGGCTTCGAGCCGCTCGCGCAGCCACTCGCCGAACTGCAACTCCAGGCGTGGCGGGTAGCGCCAGGGCAGCACATCGCCCAGGACCAGAACGCTCACTTCAAGCGCCCGTGGCTGGCCGGAAAGCCGCAGCAGTTCGCCCGTCAGCCCGGCCCGCACAGCCTCGTCCAGCGGCGTACGGCTGATGGCCAGGAAGTCCAGGTCACTGTCCGGCCGCAAGCCGCCGTTGACCGCCGAGCCGTACAGGTACAGCGCCAGCAGGTCATCGCCGAGGTAACGCCGCAGCGTTTCGACCACCGCAGTCGTGGTGTCCATGACAGGCTCCATCTCCATCGGGGGAACCGATTCTACGCAAGGCCGCCGTCCGCCGGCGCGCCGGACTGTTTCTCCATGTGCGCTGTGCTATCGCACAAGCACCGGCAACCGCTACCATGCACAGCCGCGTGCAGGCTGGCAGGGAAAGCCGCACCAGCCTTTCCGACAATAATTATTCCGGCGCCTCATCCATGACCGAATCTTCCCGCCGCTCTGCGCTGCGTATCGCCCTCCTCGCCGTCGCCACCCTGGTCACGGCAGCCGTCGCCTTCTTCCTCTGGCAGGATTTCTATCCCGTCCAGGCCGCCAATGGCTGGACCGTCCAGGTAATCGAGCGCGACGTGAAAAAGGCCGCTTCCATCGTGCCGCTGCCCGATGGCGGAATGCTGGTGACACAGGAGCTGAAGAACGACCAGGGCAACATCCTGCGCATCACCCCGGACGGCGAGCGCAAGGTGGTCATCGATGGCCTGTCCAAGCCCGACGGCATGATCGCCACCCGTGGCGGCTGGGTGTTCAGCCAGGAGGCCGACGGCAAGCCGGTGCAGATGCTCAAGGACGGCAAGCTGACTACGCTGTTCGAAGGCAACTCGGTGCAGGGCCTGTGGGACGACGGCGACTACCTGTATGCCATCGAGGACCGCCATGACGACGGCCGCCTGCTGCGCTACCGCTGGAGCGACGGCAACCTCACGGTGCTGCGCGACCGCCTGGAAGAGTCCGAGTCGATCACCCGCTGCACCGACGGACGCCTGCTCTACACCCAGAAGACCCACGGTACGATCCGCCAGCTCACCGATGACGGCCGCGACCCCGAGGTTCTCGGCGGTCTCAACCAGCCGACCTTCATCATGTGCGATGCGCGGGGCATCTGGATCAGCGAAGACTCCACGCACCGCGCCCGCCTGCTGCTGTGGGACGGCAAGGGCGAGCCGAACACCGTGCTGTCGTTCCTCAAGGCGCCGCAGGCCATCGTCGCCGACGGCAAGGGCAGCTACCTGCTGGCCGAAGGCGGACGCAACCGGCTGCTGCGCCTGACGCCTGCGCAGAAGTGAGCCCCCGGAAACGACAAGCCCCGGCATGCCTGACCATGCCGGGGCTTGTCATTGGCAATACTGCGCGGATCACTCCAGCGTAGCGGTCAGTTCCGGATTGCCGAAGGCGCGCAGCTCGGCATTGGACTTCTCGAAATACTGGCTCCAGAAGCCTTGCAGGTTCTGGATCATCTTGCCGCTGCGGTAGCCGTTCTTGGCAGTGGTCGGGACAAACGCGGCGCCATGCACGAACACCCGCGCACCGCCGAAATCCGCCATCAGGTTCTGCTTTTCCACCTTCGCCAGCTCTACCTTGGGATCGATGGTACGGATGCCATTGGCCACGTAGAAGCTGCCGAAGTCGCTGTATTCCAGCATGTCGGAAAGGATGAAGACGACATTGTCGTCGACCCCGCCGGCCTTGTGCATGTCCTGGGCGATCTCCTTCAGCGAGAAGAGAATCTCGCTGCGCGGGATATCGCTGCTGGAAGTGCCCATCGCCTGGGAGAAGGCCTGGCCGAAGCGCTTGAACATCTGCTGCGGCTGCCCCTTCAGGCAATTGTCCAGCTTGCGCGTGGACATCATCGGCACATCCCCGATGACCGCGGGGTCCAGCGGGCGCTCCAGCTCTCCGGCGAAGCGCAACTGGGTGTAGTGGCCGTCGAGGTACGCGCTGAAGCTGTACAACCGCAGCTTGTCGCCGGGCTGGACGAAGCGCTTGATGTGGCCCCAGGCCTTGCGCTGCAAGTCCTGGGTCAAGGGAGTGGTCTGGTCCACCACCACCGTCAGCATGCGGCCCGATGGCGGAGTACGGAATTCCTCGATCTTGGCGGCGGCATAGCAACTGGATACGTCATTGCGTTCCGCCGCCACCAGGGCGGCGGGCGCGAAGGCCAGTGCCAGGAGCAGACCTCGCAGCTTCATCAGGCCTTCTCCATTTCTTGCAGCTTGCGTGCACGGCGCAGCACGGCGACTTCCACACCGAACTTGGCAGCCACAAAGGGCAGGTCTTCGTCCTCGAGATCAGTCAGATCGCCCCAGGCGTTCTTGTCGAACGCGGGCGCGGCGGCGGCCACCTCGGCAACCGGCGCGACGGGAGCGGCTGCCACGGCCGGAGCCGCCTCCGCCAGCGGAACGGGAGCCACCTCCACCACCGGAGCGGGCGCTGCCACCGGAGCCACGACCGGTGCCGGGGCAGCAGCCGGCTGGAACACCAGGCGGAATGCCTCGAAGCTCTGCTTCAGGCTGCCCATTTCCGGATTGTCGTCGCTGATGTTGGAAACACCCGGAGCGAACTCGTTGAACGTCCGCGCCGCGCCGCTCAGATCGCCATCGTCGATCTGCGCCTGAACCTTGCCGATGGCAGCCTTGAGGAATTTCTGGGCCATCTGGCTGGCCATCGATTCGGTAGCGCTGATGTCCTCGACCTTCAGGTAGTTCTCGAACGTACGCTGCAGGAGGTTCTGGCTGGTCTTCTCCTTGTCGTCGGCGCTGACGCGGAAAGTGCGCATCTGCATGGCCTGCAGGGCGCCCAGGGCCGCCTGGGCATCCACCGCGATGGAGCGCGCCTTGTTGTCGTGGTAGCGCTGGAATTCGTCGGCGTTGGCGAAGCCGTGGGTCAGTTCCCAGGCCTTGCGCGAATGAGTGCCGGCGAAGCAGAAGATGTAGGAGAGGAAGGTCGAGGTGGCCTGGATGAACACGAACAGCACGCTCAGCACGGCGAAAGTCACCAGCGAAGCGCGGTGCAGGGCGTCGATCTGGTCCTGGGCGCTCTTGCCGGCGGACTGCTGGCTCAGCTCGGCCATGTCGCCGGTCAGCGGGAAATCGTCGTCACTGCCGCTGGGGAAATCGTCGGCGGACTGGCTCACCGCCGGCGGGTTGGCGATCAGCTCGGCTTCCTGGGCGTTCAGGGTTTCGGTACGCACCCAGAAGGCGGCGCAGGCCAGCACCACGATGAACACGGTATAACCCGAGACCAGGCGGTAGCGCTTGGCCGGCATGGCACCGTCCTTCGGCGCACGTACGCGGTTGAGCATCTGCTGGAACTCGGGGCGGGCATCGTCGTCGTTGGTGTTGTCGATGGTGATGATGTTCTTGCGCACCATGTCACCCATGTCGCCGCCGCCGCGCAGGTCCTCGAAGGACATGATGTGGCCGACCACGGAGTTCTTGTACAGCTCGCGGCCGGAGAACTCGGAGAGCAGCAGGCCGATGATGGAGATCACCAGGCCGATGGCGAAGGCGCCGACCATGGCGGTCTTCGGCGTGGCCAGGGTCAGCGCGAACGGGGCCAGGGCGTAGCCGAAGGCAGTGGCCTCGATCAGCATCAGCGCGATGATCAGCACCCAGATGCCCAGGCTCTTTTCGCGGCGCCCATCCTCGTTGGCCTTGGCCAGGTAGTTCTCGCACTTCTTGAAGAAGCTCTTGTCGACCTTGTGCTTCTGGTAATAGTTGGCATAGAAGGAGCACAGCTCCTTCTCCGAAGAGAGGAAGCCGGACTTGTCGCGGTCCCCCGGATGACGAACCCAGCCGCGGATGCGCCCCACCAGTGGCAGACGCATGCGCACGTTCATCAGCCAGTAGCGCACCTCGCTCCAGTACACGATCACCGGGATGGCCAGGAAGCACAGGGTCACCACCGGCACCACGACGTACCAGTAGGCGAGGAAGAACGCTCGAATCGTATCGAACATGGTCAGCTCTCGTTATTTGCGGATGGGTTGGAAGTTGGCGACGTAGGCCCGGCCCTGCTTCGGGTAGTAGATCTCCCCGCCGGTCGCAGCTCCCGAGCGCTTGTCGAAGACGATGTCCATGCAGGTGACCGGCGACTTCGCCGGGTCTGCCGCGAAGACCCGGTAGAGCACCTTGTCCTCGCCCTCGTAGGTGTTGGCCACGCCGGGGAATTTCACCGACTGCTTCGTGCTGCCGGCCTTGTAGTTGGCGATGAACTGCATTTCCGGTTGCGCCGCCACCAGGGCGTTCTCGCGCAGGATCGACACCGGGCCGATCAACACCACGTGACCGTTGACCACCTTGCCCCAGGGTTTGCCGTTCATGCCCGGCAGGTAGTCGGTGGTCTTCGGCTCGCTCAGCGGTGCGCCGGTCGCGAGGTTCTTCACCTCGCCCTCGTTGCGCGGCAGGTCGCCGATGCAGGAGCTGGCCGGTGCCGCGGCGTAGGCCGGGGAAATCAGGCTGAACGTCGAGGACTTCGGCTTGATGCCCTGGGCCAGGGGCGACGTGGTGCTGAGTACCTGGCTGCCACCGAAATCGATACTGCCCTTGCCCGGCAGGCTGATGCCCGCCGACTGGGCAACCGGCGCTTCGACAGGCGCCTGCGGCTTAACCTTGGCCACCGGAGCGGGCCTGGCCGGCTTGCTGGAAGGCTTGTTCGCCGTCGACCTGGCAGCCGGCGCCGCAGCCGTGCCATGGGCGAGGTACTTGGCGCTGTTGCGCTCGGCGCGCACACGCTCGACCAGCAGTTGCTGGCTCTCCACCTCGGTCATCTCGACGCGCCGGTTCTTTGCCCGGCCAGCTTCGCTGGCATTGTCCGCCAGCGGCCGGGACGCGCCGGCGCCCTGGTAATAGATATCGCCGGCCGGAATGCCGACCTCGGCAAGAATGCTGCCCACCGCACGGGCACGCTGTTCGGACAGGTGCTGGTTGTACTCGGCGGAACCGGTGGCATCGGTGTGGCCAACCACGAGGATTTTCTTGCCGGCGCTCTTCGGGTCGCTGCGACCTTCGGCCAGGGCCTGGGCGATCTTGCGCAACTGGCGCTGGCCATCCACGGTGACCTGCGCCGAGCCGACGTCGAACATCGAGCTGTCCTGCACCTGCGCCTCGATACCGACCACCGCCGGTGCGGTGCCGGGCTGTGCCGCCTGCCCTGCCGGCGCGGCGGCCGTCAGTTCGGTGACCTGGATATCCATCCCCTCTTCCTTGGCGATGGCCTGCAGGCGCTTGACCCGCTGCTGGTACAGATAGGTCGCACCGCAACCCACCGCCGCGCCAACCGCAACCCCCGCCCCGACATCCTTGCCGGCCGCCGCCGCTAGGCCACCACCGATCAGCGCCCCGGCAAGCCCGCCGATGGCACAGGCCGTGGCGCCATTGGTGGAGCCCAGGCCCTTGTCGATGCTGGCACAGCCGCTCAGGCCGAGCGAAATGGCCACGGCGAGCGCGGTCGGCCGCAGGATGGCATTGCTGAACATGACTTCCCCTTACGTCGTGGGTCGGCGGATGAGTGAGAGTGCGGAGGGCTGGCCGTCAGGCCATGAGCAAGGCAGAGCGGCTCTGTCGGAAAACTGGCGGGCAAGGCGCCGGACGGGTCAGGCGCAACTGCATCAGGGAGGGAAAGCGCGAGTCGGCCACGCTGCCGGAAGGCATCGATGGCCTGATGAACGCCGACAGCGAACGACTGGCGTGAAGGTATTGCACCGGTATCCTCCTTGATCGAGTTGCGAGCAGCCGTCATGGCGCTGCGATCTGGCTCACTTTTCGGGCGAGGAATCTATCACATTCTGTATGATATTAAAGTGCTTTTGATGGCATTTTGACGCCACCCTCCCGCCACCCGCCATCAGTCGTGCGCCAGGCACGCCGGGGACGATCTCCGCGGCGAAGATGCCGATGCGCCGACTCGGATACACTCACTCTGCGGCCCTCGCCGCGCCGATGCAGCGGAGCCGGGATGCCAAGGGAAAACTTCAACGATCTGCTCGCCTTCATCACCGTGGCGCGCGAAGGCAGCTTCACCAAGGCAGCAGCGCAACTGGGGGTTTCCCAGTCGGCGCTGAGCCATACCATCCGCGCCCTGGAAAGCCGGCTCGGGCTGCGTCTGCTCAGCCGCACCACGCGCAGCGTGTCCCCCACCGAAGCCGGCGAGCGGCTGCTGCAGACCCTGGCGCCGCGCTTCGAGGAAATCGAGGCGGAGCTGGCGGCTCTGAGCGACTACCGCGACAAGCCGGTCGGCACTATCCGCATCACCGCCGCCGAACATGCCGCCAGCACGGTGCTCTGGCCAAAGCTGGAGAAAGTCCTGCCCCAATACCCGGACATCCGCGTGGAAGTGAATATCGACTATGGCCTGACCGACATCGCTGCCCAGCGTTTCGACGCCGGCGTACGCCTCGGCGACCAGGTCGCCAAGGACATGATCGCGGTGCGCATCGCCCCCGACCTGCGCATGGCGGTAGTAGCCAGCCCCGCCTACCTGGCGCGCAAGGGTCGCCCGGATAGCGTCCAGGCCCTGGCCGAACACGACTGCCTGAACCTGCGCCTGCCCACCTACGGCGGGCTGATGGCCTGGGAGTTCGTCAAGGACGGCCATGAAGTGAAGGCGCGGGTGGACGGCCAACTGGTGTTCAACAGCAGCCCGCATATCCTGCGCGCCGCGATCGCCGGATTCGGCCTGGCCTACCTGCCCGAGGACATGGCCCTCGACGACATTGCCGGCGGCCGGCTGGAGCGGGTGCTGGAAGACTGGTGCCCGACCTTCCCCGGCTACCACCTCTACTACCCGAGTCGGCGCCAGTCGTCCCGCGCCTTTGTGGTGCTGGTCGAGGCGTTGCGCCACCGTGTCTGAGCGCCGGGCATCGGCATGCCCGGCGCAATGCGTCAGGCCGGTTGAAGCGTGGCCATGTCGATGACGAAGCGGTAGCGCACATCGGAGCGCTCCATGCGTTCGAAGGCATGGTTGATCTCGTCCATGCGGATCGTCTCGCACTCCGGCAGGATGTTTTTCTTCCCGCAGAAGTCCAGCAGTTCCTGGGTCTCGGCGATGCCGCCGATGGGCGACCCGGCAACGCGCCGGCGCCCGAGCAGCAGCGGCACGCTGGTGATGTCCTCCAGCGGGCCGACCTGGCCGACGATCACCAGGGTGCCGTCGATGTCCAGCAACGGCAGGTAAGGCTTGAGATCATGCTTCACCGGCACGGTATCGACGATCAGGTCGAAGCTCGACGCGGCGGCCTTCATCGCCTGGGCGTCGGACGACACCAGCAGCGCATCGGCGCCCAGCGCCAGGGCATCGGCGCGCTTGTCGGGGCTGCGGCTGAGCACGGTGACGGTGGCACCGAGGCCCACCGCCAGCTTCACGGCCATATGCCCCAGACCGCCGAGGCCGATCACACCGACCCGACTGCCCGGCCCAACGTTCCAGGTGCGCAGCGGCGAGTAAGTGGTGATGCCGGCGCAAAGCAATGGCGCGGCGCGGCTCGGGTCGAGGTTGTCGGGCACACGCAGGACGAACTCCTCGCGCACCACCAGATGCTTGGAATAGCCGCCCTGGGTCGCTTCGCGGGTGATCCGGTCGACACCGTTGTAGGTCTGGGTATTGCCCTCGCGGCACAACTGCTCCTCACCCTTGCGGCACTGGTCGCAGTGCTGGCAGGAATCCACCATGCAGCCCACCGCCACGGCGTCACCGACCTTGTAACGGCTCACTTTGGAACCGATCGCGGTGACCCTGCCGATGATTTCGTGGCCAGGCACCATCGGGTAGCGGCTGAAGCCCCAGTCGTTGCGCGCCTGGTGCAGGTCGGAGTGGCACACTCCGCAGTACAGGACTTCCATCGCCACATCATTGTCGCGCAGGGCGCGGCGCTCGAAGGCGAAGGGGGCAAGCGGCGTCTGCGCGCTCTGCGCGGCGTATCCATAGGTTTTCATCGGCATCAGTCCTTGTGGCGAGCCAGGCGCCCTTCGATCGGGTAGGCAGGGTCACTGTAGCCCGGCGTAGAGGTGTGGCCTGGCACGACCAGGCTGTCCACCAGCCTCTCGTCTTCGGCGTCCAGGCGCAGGTCGAGCGCCTGCAGGTAGCTGTCCCAGTGGGCTTCGGTGCGCGGTCCGGCGATGGCCGAACTGACCAGCGCGTTGTTCAGCACCCAGGCCAGCGCGAAAGCGATCGGCGTGGTACCGCGCGCGGCAGCATGTTCGGCAATGCGCTGGGCGACCTGCAGCGACTCGGGGCGCCACTCGGTCTGCTGGATACGCCGGTCGCCGCGCCCGGCTCGGGAGTCCGCCGGAGGTGCCGCATCGGGGCGGTACTTGCCGGTGAGAACACCGCGCGCCAGCGGGCTGTAGGAGACCACTCCGATGCCGTAGTGGCCGGCGACGGGCAACTGCTCGACCTCGGCGCTGCGGTCCACCAGGTTGTACAACGGCTCGCTGACCACCGGCCGGTCGATGCCCAACTGGTCGGCCAGGCGCACTACCTCGGCGATACGCCAGCCACGGAAGTTCGACAGGCCGTAGTACCGCACCTTACCCTGGCGGATCAGTTCGCCGACCGCGCGCAAGCCCTCTTCCAGCGGCGCATCGTTGATGCTGCGATGGAAGTAGACGATGTCCAGGTAATCGGTGCCCAGCCGCCGCAGGCTGGATTCCACGGACTGGTAGATCCACTTGCGCGACACGCCCTGGGCATTGGGGCCGTCGCCGAAGGCAAAGCCGAACTTGCTGGCGATCACCCAGTCGTCGCGGCGCGCAGCCACGGCGCGGCCGACCACTTCCTCGGAACGGCCCTTGTGATAGACGTCGGCAGTATCGATGAAATTGACGCCCTGCTCGAAGGCCTTGTCGATGATGCGCCGAGCGGTGGCTTCGTCGGTCTCGCCGCCGAACATCATCGCGCCGAGGCGCAACGGCGGGACTTTGAGGGCACTACGGCCCAGGTAACGGTATTCCATAGAAGAGTCCTCAGTCGGCGGCGCCGCGTTCGGCGAACACCCGGCGGGCGATGCCCAGCGCGGTGGAAGCCGTAGGCCAGCCGGAATAGAAAGCCAGGTGGGTGATCAGTTCGATCAGTTCGTCGCGGCTGACACCGTTGTCCAGCGCCTTGCCGAGATGGAACGGCAGTTCGTTCTGCCGGTACTGCGCCACCAGGCTGGCGACGGTGATCAGGCTGCGGTCGCGGGGCGACAGGCCCGGGCGTTCCCAGACATCGCCGAACAGCACGCCATCGGTGTAATCGGCCAGCGCCGGGGCGATGTCGCCAAAAGCCTTGTGCGCGGTGGAAGATCGTTCGCTCATGGTGTTCTCCGTTTCGCTGGTTGACTGGCCTGCCATGCTACGCAGCGTCAGGCCGGCGATTAAGGCGGGCAACGCACTTGGACCTATGAAGCTAGCTCATGAATCAACACTCCATATTCATGAACCAGACTCATGGACGAATGCAGCTTCATCCGCCCGATCACCCACGTGAGCCATTGAGTAAAGTCCATTCCAGACAATTCGCCGGGCAACTCGGCCCGGCTGGCACGCATCGCCGAGGTCAAGGGCGCGCAGATCGCCATCGCCTGGCTGCTGGCACAAAAGCCTGGAATCGGGCCGGCTCCCGGCAGGCTGCACTGCCTGGAAGAAAAACCTCGGCGCCGCGTTGCGGCAGATCGGCGGCGTGCGCTACCCGTCACACCTGCGGCAGCGAGAGATCACGGAGCGGCGGCGAGAACCCCGAAGGCCGGCACCCGCTGCGTCCCAGCCCGGCAGCCGCGCTCAGAGCGCTTCCAGCGATGCCGGGCGGAACAGCGGCTCGCTGCCCAGCAGGCGAATGCCCTCGGGCGTACTTTCCAACAGCCGGCGCTCGCCTTCCGCGACCCGCAACTCAAGGTCGTAACCCTGCGCGCCGAGGCATTCGACAATGGTGCGGACAGCCTCCCGTGCCCAGGGCACGTCGGAGTCGAAATGGCCGAGCAACTGGCCGTGGCGCTGGATGATCAGGCGGTACTTCTGCATGGAGCCCCTCGCTGCGGTATGACGATGTGCCGCCGGGCGCGGCATTTTGTATCGATTCGAAACCTTGACAGAGACTACCCATCTGGCAGACTTTGTCCAGATAGTTTTTGA